>JAITVV010000029.1 GCA_031285625.1 Prevotella sp. | reverse complement strand
TGTACCGTTTCGCGCAACCACATTCTTAACAGCATCAAAACGGGTATAGAAGAATAACAGAAGTTTTTCGTCAGCAGGAAGTTTCTTATTTGCAACAGTTTGCAGTGCATGATACATCTGGTCTAATTCTGTTTCCAGTACAGCCTGATAGACTTCATTCTTATTATTGAAGTATGTATAAAGCGTACGGCGTCCCTTATGGGAAGCCACAGCAATATCATTCATGGTTGTATTTTCCACTCCCAACTTTGCAAATAACTGACGGGCTACATCAATTAATATATTTCGTGTTTTATTTATTGCCATACTTCAAAAAATGCACACAAATATTACAAGTGTGCAAATTTAGCACAAAAATATTGAATATATAATATCTTAAACGAATTTTTGCCGATAATTAGGAGTAAAAACATTGAAATGTAACTATTTGTTTTATCTGAACTGTCTGTAAAATGAGCGGATATCTTCGGCCAAAGATAAAGAATCCTCCATAGCAGTAAAGTGCCCCCCTTCCGGCATTTCAGTCCATCTGGTTATATTTAGGTTTTGTTCAGCCCAGTCTTTAGGAGGTGGTAATATATCTGCCGGAAAGAGAGCTACAGCTGTTGGGACATCAATATAACCCAAGGGAGGCAATGAATGAGTATTCTCATAATATAACCGGGCTGCTGACCCAACCGTGTTCGTAGCCCAGTAGATCATAATATTGGTTAATATCTCATCCATATCCATTTTTTTAGGAATATGCCCATTGCTATCACTCCATGCACAGAATTTCTCAATAATCCATGCCGTCATGCCTATCGGAGAATCGGACAAGCCATAGGCAAGAGTCAATGGTTTCGTTGATTGAATCGCCATATATGCACCTTCTCCCGCAATCCACTCTTCAGCATTTTTCCTGTACAGCAATTCATCATGAGAAAGCCCGGAAATATCCTGCTTTATCAACAGGCTTCTAATTATACCTATATCAGTCAGGTGGATCGCTATCAATTCCTCCGGATGTTTGAGTGCAAGGTATCTGGTAACACTGGAACCGACGTCTCCTCCTGCTGCAGCAAACTTTTTGTAGCCCAATTCTTCTGTCATCAGGGTTGACCACATATCAGCAATACGAGAGTTATTAAATCCTTTCTCTACCGGAATGCCTGAAAATCCGAACCCGGGTACAGAAGGTATTATTACATCGAAAGAATCTTCCGGATTACCACCATAGTTTGCGGGATCAGTAAGGAGCGGTATTATCTTTTGGTAACGAATGAAACTGTCTGGCCATCCATGAGTAAGAATTATCGGAATAGGATTTATTCCTTTTCCCCGTTCATACACAAAGTGAATATCTATCCCATCTATTTTACAGCGAAAATGAGAAAACTTATTCAATTCGGACTCCTGTTTGCGCCAATCGAAATGATCTTTCCAATACGACAGAAGTGAATATAGATAATCTTTCGGGATACCGTATTCCCAATTTGTTTCCGATAATTCTTCGGGCCAGCGGGCATGAGCCAGTCTGTATTTCAAATCATCAAGTATCTCCTGCTCAATATGAATATTAAAACGTTCGACAGCCATCGTTAAAATTTATTTTTAATAAACACGCAAATCTGGTGTCAATATATTGAAAAAGAGTCGCCCTTGCAACAAAAAGAAGTATGAACAAAGAAGAAGATAAAACTTTAATAAATATTTTCATTTAGCACCTTTGGCTATTGCGTTTTTGCAATGAGTATCCAAATATTTTTCTTACTTTTGTGCTTTCTTTTTGGATACTAAAAACATAAAACGTAAAGTCGTGGCTAATACGAAGTATATATTTGTTACAGGAGGAGTTATATCTTCCTTAGGTAAAGGTATTATAGCCTCCTCGTTAGGCAAATTACTACAAGCAAGGGGTTATAAAGTGACAATTCAAAAACTGGATCCTTATATCAACATTGACCCGGGTACATTAAATCCTTATGAGCATGGAGAGTGCTATGTCACCGTTGACGGGCATGAAGCCGATCTGGACTTGGGACACTACGAACGTTTCCTAAACCAGCCAACACATAAAGATAACAATATTACTACAGGTCGCATTTATCAAAATGTGATCAATAAGGAACGGAAAGGTGATTATCTGGGAAAAACCGTTCAGATTGTACCACATATTACTGATGAAATAAAGCGCAACATAAAAATGTTGGGTACAAAATATAATTATGATTTTGTAATTACCGAGATTGGAGGAACAGTAGGCGACATAGAATCACTTCCGTTTATAGAAAGTGTACGCCAGCTACGTTGGGAACTTGGTAAAAATTGCTTATGCGTTCATCTTACTTATGTTCCGTACATAGCCGCAGCCAAAGAGGTAAAAACCAAGCCTACACAGCATTCTGTAAAACAACTTCAAGCAGAAGGAGTGCAACCCGATTTGTTGGTACTACGCACAGAGCACCCTTTAAATAAAGATATTCTGCGCAAGGTTGCCTTATTCTGTAATGTAGAAGTAGACGCAGTAGTTCAGTCTGTGGATGTATCTACTATTTATGAAGTACCATTGAGGATGCAGGATCAGAATATGGACGAAATAGTATTACGCAAACTGGGCATGCCAATTGACGAAAAGCCTCTTATGCAGCCATGGCGCGACTTCCTTGACAAAAAGAAACATGCCAAAGAAACTATACGGATCGGGCTAGTGGGTAAATACACAGAGTTGCCCGATGCTTACAAATCTATCAATGAATCCCTGTTGCAAGCAGCTACATATAACGAACGGAAACTAGACCTTCATTTTATCCTTTCTGACAAACTGACCGAAGAGAATGTTGAAAAGACCCTATTATCAATGGATGGCATACTTATTGCACCGGGTTTTGGACAAAGAGGTATCGACGGGAAAATTCACGCCTTGAAATACGCTCGGGAACACGATGTTCCTACTTTCGGCGTATGTCTGGGTATGCAATGTATGGTAGTTGAATTCGCCCGGAATGTTTTAGGACTCGAAGAAGCCAATTCGACAGAAATGAATCCTCATACTCCATTCAAAGTCATAGACTTGATGGAAGAGCAAAAAAACATTACCAACATGGGAGGAACCATGCGTCTAGGTGCATATAAATGTGAATTGGAAAAGGGCTCGTTGGTGTATAAGGCATACGGCAAGAAACTAATTGAAGAACGCCACCGCCACCGTTTTGAGTTTAATAATGATTTCAGAGAAGACTTTGAAAAGAAGGGAATGAAATGTACCGGAATAAACCCTGAAATGGGACTGGTTGAAGTAGTTGAAATTCCTGGTAAAAAATGGTTTTTAGGGGTACAATTCCATCCGGAATACAATAGTACGGTTGTTTCTCCTAATCCATTATTTATAAGTTTTATAAAGGCTGTTATCGAAAACAAGGGTAAAAAATAAAATTGAAAGGATTATAATAACACTTATAAAGACTATAGATGGACAAGAATACGATTACAGGGTTTGTACTCATTGCAGCCGTAATTATTGGATTTACATTACTGAGCAGGCCTTCAGCGGAAGACATTGAACGACAAAAAGAGCAACACCGGAAAGATTCTATTGAATATGCTCAAACTCTTCTTAGAGAGCAGGAAAGTAGCAAACCGGATTCTACTGCAGACGTAAAAGAAAACAAAGTTGACGATTTTTTTGCTGTTCCTGTTCAACAAAACGATAGCACTTCTTCAGCATTAGATTCTCTGCAATCTGCCAATCAACAGCCGGAACAGCTTCTCACCCTCGAAAACAGTAAAGTAAAAGCTGTTTTTTCTACCAAAGGGGGAAAAATGGTAAGTGTTCAGCTTAAAGAGTACATGAGCTATAACAAAGAGGACAAAAAAAATACCGACTCGTTGTATCTCTTCAACAATGATGCAGAGTTTGCTCTTCTACTCACAAATAAGCAACAAAAAGTATTGAGTACAAGCAATCTGATATTTACTCCAATACAAACAGAGGGTGATAATTCACTCATCATGCGTTATTCATACTCCAACAGCCAATACATCGATTTTGTGTATAAACTTGCCGACGACGATTATATGCTCAAATACGATATCAACCTTGTAGGACTGCAGCCAATGCTGGACAGAAACAGAGCTGATATATTCGAACTGCAATGGTCACAAAGAATGCGCAGACAAGAAAAGAGCGTAAAGAATGAACAACGCTATTCGCATCTGAGCTACAAATATATAGGCGGAGATGTAAAAGAACTGAGCAGTGACAAAAGTGAACAGCTGGAAGTGAAAGAACCGACTAAATGGATTGCATTCAAAAATCAATTCTTCTCTCCCATCCTGATTGCTGACGAGAAAATAGAAACAGCTTTACTCGATTCCAAATTACTGCCTACTGATGAAAACAGTGAGTATTTGAAATATTACGATGCCAAAATTTATGTACCTGCTAAATTAGGAGCCACCTCCGAAACAATGAATGCAGGATTTACATATTATCTGGGGCCAATGTCATTCTCCCTTCTTAAGAAATATGACAGCCACATAGATGATGCAAGCAAACAACTCGATCTGGACAAACTGGTACCTCTGGGTTGGACGCTATTCCGCTGGATAAATCAATACTTCGTGATCCCAATTTTCAATCTGCTAAAGGGTACAGGTTTATCAATGGGGATCGTTATACTATTGCTAACTATTATTGTAAAACTTATTATATCTCCTCTGACATACAAATCATTTATGTCCTCTGCTAAAATGCGCGTATTACGCCCTCAGGTAGAAGAGATAGGTGAAAAGTATCCGAAGCAGGAACAGGCAATGGAGAAACAGCAGGCAACAATGGCTCTCTATAACAAAGCCGGAGTAAATCCGATGAGTGGGTGTATTCCATTACTGTTACAGATGCCGATATTGATTGCATTATTCTCCTTCTTCCCGAATGCGATTGAGTTGCGCCAACAAAGCTTCTTATGGGCTACCGACCTTTCTACATATGATGCTATCATAGAATGGAAGAATCATATCCCATTAATAGGAACTCACCTTAGTTTGTTCTGTATACTGATGACTGCAACCAATATTGTATATACTAAGTTCAACATGGAAATGACAAACACTGGTCAGCAGCAGATGCCGGGTATGAAATGGATGATGTATCTGATGCCACTCATTTTCTTATTCATGTTGAATGATTATCCGTCAGGGCTAACATATTACTATTTCCTTTCATTATTAATTACAATCTTGTTAACGATAGCATTCCGCTTCATCATCGATGAAGATAAGGTATTAGCTAAACTGGAAGCTAACAAAGCTAAACCTAAAAAGAAATCAGGATTTATGGCACGTCTTGCTGAAGCACAAAAAATTCAGCAACAACAATTAAATGAAAGAAACAAATCGAATAGCACAAAGAAGAAAAGATAATAACTGAATAAAAAGCGATCTATCTGGATTTATCTGGTCCCTATTTTATTTCACCTAAGAGCGCCTTTCAGAATATTTGAAAGGCGCTCTTAGTATACCAATATCTAACATTTGTTATTTATCGATGCTTTACCCTGTTATTTGCAAAGTTTATATAAAATATTTGTTAATCTGGACTTTAAGGGTTATGTTTACCCAGACCACATAACTAAAATCAAAAAAAAATGGATGTACAGAAAAAAGCTCCTTCTGGAGTGAGAGGACGCATTATGAAGAAAAATGAACGTCTCAGCCCGGAAGAGCAAGTAAAACAACTGCTAAACGATCATAAAAAAAGTCTTGGTGAAATGGTTTGTATAAAAATTGATGAAAGAACATCGATTGAACTTCCAGCAAGCATGTCGATATTGGACCGGGAAAAACGTATAAAGAATTATCTGAAGAATACAAACTTCAAACCAGTTAAATAGCTGATAATATATTATATAAGTTGGTTTATAAAAAGAACGGCAGTAAGATATTCTCTTACTGCCGTTTTCGTCTCATTTATTCTATTACCTTCTTGGATTAGTTTCAGTTCTGGTAGACTCTCTTCCGGTATTCGTATTTGTAGGACGGGAAGACTCACGCCCACTTTCAGCCGGCCTTGTAGATGGGCGGCTTACCTCGGGTCTATTCGATTCTGTCGGGCGACTTGGCTGACTTGGCCTACCCGATTCTGTCGGACGGCTAGGTCTTCCTGATTCACTTGGTCTACCTGACACATTTGGCCTATTTGGCTGATTCGGACGGTTTGGTCTATCAGGACGATTGTTAGGACGGCCAACATAAATAGGCCTTCCATAATCAGGCAAAATAAGGGGAGGGGCAGGGGCTATATATTGTACATCATCATACAAAAACTCATATCCTGTAAGATAATCATTCCAGAATTCCAACGCATACACCTCATCTCTCGAAGTTCTGTATTCAAGTACCTCCTGATAACCATCATTTGTATTATTAACAGCTAATACCCTTTGTGGTTCCCCTACGGTATATATAACTTGTTCCTTAGTCATACCGGTGGTTAACCTGTTCAGATCAAATGTTCTATAAGAACCACAAGAGACAAATATCATTGATATGAGGGCGACTAAAATTATCTTTTTCATAATTATTTCAATTAATTCTTTCACTATATACTAAAACAATAAATATGATTCTGAGTTCATTCATAACATACATTGATAAAAAAAGAGCTACCTGAATATGAGATCCGGCAGCTCTTTATTATATTTTCACTAATTACTCTTCTATACCAAGTAACTCCACTTCAAATATCAGGTTAGAGAATGGTTTGATTTTGCCGGTATCCCTTCCGCCATAAGCCAGATCATAAGGAATGTATAATACCCACTTTGATCCGACAGGCATCAATTGTAATGCCTCTGTCCATCCTTTTATAACCTGCCCTACTCCAAAAGTAGCCGGTTCTCCTCTTTCAACACTACTATCAAAAACTGTACCATCTATCAATGTACCATGATAATGAACTTTCACACGATCAGTAGCAGTCGGTTTTGCACCCGTCCCTTCAGTTATCACTTTATATTGTAATCCGTCCGGCAAAGTAACAACACCGTCTTTTGTCTTATTCTCTGCCATAAACTTATCTCCTTCTGCAATATGATCAGCATATTGAGCTTTCTGTGATTCTTCCTGTCTAGCCTGAGCCTTAGCTTGGGCCTCTTGCATTTTGTCATTAAATATTTCTGAAAGATTCTCTATTTCAAACTCTCCACCTGACATAGCTGTAGACATAGCCAAAATAAAAGCCGCAGAGTTAAGCTTTGTTTTTGTATCACCATACAACTGCTCTAATAAACCGGGAGCCATTTGCTTTGAAATTTGTCCACCAATAGCTAAACCTGAGAAATATGCATTTTTTGTATCCGGAGCATCCATACTCTCCTGTATACCTTGAAGAAATTCACCACGATTCTTTTCATTAGCCTTCATGATAGAATCCAGTCTGACAGGAGATGTCACGCCGGCAGTGTCTATTACTATACCTAACTGTTGAAGATACATCGAAAGACCTTGCTCGTACATCATTGCACCAAACATATAGGATACTGAATCGACATCTGTTTTAAGAGCAGCTTTTGCAGGAACAACAATCTTCTGAGCTGTCTTTTTTTGTGCACACAATACCGAAGGACTAAGCATTGCACATAAAGCTAAAGAGAATAGTAAAAATTTCTTCATATTATTTGTTTTATATTTGATATTCAATTTTATAGTTTTCTAAAAATGCATTCTATACTGAGGTACAAAAGTAGTATTTTTTATTCTTTAAATTTAAAACCATCACAAAGTTATTGTGAAATGTTGTAAAAACTTGAAAACTAATCACTACCTTTGCGCGTCCTTTTGGCAAGCTCTCTTATGTCGAATAATTTTGGGGTGGGAGTATGTCAAGCAAAGGGCTTAATTTCCACATAAAGTTATTTGAAATTTTTAATGAAAACATTTGAAGAGTTAGGGGTTGCAGCGAATATCCGCAAAGCAATCGAAGAAATGGGTTATGAGAACCCAATGCCTGTGCAAGAAGAAGTGATTCCATACTTGCTTGGCGATACAACAGACGTTATAGCACTGGCGCAAACAGGAACAGGAAAGACTGCAGCTTTTGGTTTACCAGTACTACAGAAAATTGAGATAAAAGAAAACGTGCCTCAGGCATTGATACTTTGTCCAACCCGCGAATTATGTCTGCAAATAGCAGGTGACCTGTCCGATTATTCCAAATACATTGATAATTTGAGAGTCCTTCCTGTATATGGAGGTTCTAGTATCGAAAGTCAGATAAAATCGCTCAAAAGAGGTGTGCAAATTATTGTTGCAACTCCGGGACGTCTTATCGACTTGATTAACCGTAAAACGGTTGACCTGAGCAATGTAAAATATGTTGTGTTGGACGAAGCTGACGAAATGCTTAATATGGGTTTCACCGAAAGTATTGATGAAATCTTATCAAAAGTTCCTCAAGGCAGACAAATGCTACTTTTCTCGGCAACAATGCCTAAGGAAATAGCTAAGATCACGAAAAAATACATGCAGAGCCCTAAAGAAATTACGATTGGTCGTAAGAACGAAGGATCTAACAATGTGAAGCATGTATATTATATGGTACATGCCAAAGACAAATATCTTGCTCTGAAACGTATTGCAGACTATTATCCGAATATATACGGAATCATCTTCTGCCGCACACGCCGCGAAACACAGGAAATAGCAGATAAGCTGATACAGGATGGTTATAATGCAGATTCATTACATGGTGACCTGTCGCAAGCACAACGTGACTATGTAATGCAGAAATTCCGCATACATAATATTCAACTACTGGTTGCTACTGATGTAGCGGCACGCGGACTGGATGTAGACAGCCTTACACACGTCATCAATTATGGTTTGCCCGATGATATCGAATCATATACACACCGTAGCGGACGTACAGGCCGTGCAGGAAAAACAGGAACATCTATTTCCATTGTCCATGTAAAAGAAAAGGGAAAAATCAGAGAAATAGAGAAAATAATAAATAAGAAATTCGAACAAGGAGCCATCCCTTCAGGAGAGGCAATTTGTGAGAAACAATTATTTAATCTGGTAGACAGAATTGAAAAAGTAAAAGTGAACGAAGACGAGATTTCAAATCTTTTACCTTCTGTATACCGTAAACTCGATTGGCTCGAAAAAGAAGATATCATCAAACGGGTTGTTGCCCTTGAGTTCAACCGTTTAATTGATTATTATCGGGATGCTGATGAGATAGAAACACCTTCCGACAGGTTCTCCCGAGACGACAAATCTTATCCGAGACGCAAAGACAGGGATCGCTCCGACCGTTCATCAGGTGGACGTACAGCAGAAAAAGGATACTCCCGTTTATTTATTAATATCGGACGTACAGACAATGTAAATCCGGCTACACTGATGGGCTTAGTGAACGACTTTGTACCTGAAAAAGTTAATATCGGACGTATCGATATTATGCAAAACTTCTCTTTCTTTGAAGTACCTGACAGAGATGCACAAAAGGTAATAAAATCAATGAGCCGCCAGGAACAGAATGGCCGCCGTATTTCTGTTGAAGTTGCACAAGGAGGCGGATCAGGCGAACGCTCAGGAAGTCGCGGAGGCTTTGGTGCTTCACGCTCCGATAGAGACAGAGGTCCTAGAAGAAATTCTGATTTCAAATCAAGATCATCTTCAAAACCATCTGACAAAAGCCAACGCAAAGGCGGGCGTAAACCTAAGTTTTCGTAATTATTAGTAACAATCAATAATATGAAAGTAGCTTATAATAAATTAAGCTACTTTTTTTATTTGTGGAAATTCTGTAAAGCTATACTTTTAAGATTGTCTTATATTAACTAAGTACGGAGACAAAAAGTAACAATAAAATATGTACAATAAACTGTTACTTTTGTCACTTTTTAGTTATAAATTACTCTATACAAACACCTTATAATTATTTAAACTTGTTACTTTTTTATGATAGAATTAATTATAGGATGTGTTTGTTAGTAAACAAATATGGCAAATAAAAAGAACATAAAACAGTCGTAATTTGTTATTTATAATAGCGTACACTTATGAAGCCTCATTTTTAAGAAAATATCGTAGACTAAATAGCTTTTGTTTTATATATTTGCTTGTTTATTACAATAGTAATAAAGATTTTTCTTTATTCCAATAGAAGTTTTATGAACGAACAAGACGAAAATATATCAGTATTAGAGAAAATAAACTCACCCGCAGATCTGAAAAATCTAAGTATTGAAGAGCTTGAAACTCTTTGTGCTAACCTGCGAAGTTTTCTCATTGATCAATTAAGTATCAATCCCGGACACTTTGGATCCAGTTTAGGTACAGTAGAACTTACTGTTGCCCTCCATTATGTCTATAATACCCCTTACGACCGCATTGTATGGGATGTAGGCCATCAGGCTTACAGTCACAAAATACTCACAGGCAGAAAAGATAGATTTTCGACGAACCGTAAATTCGGAGGGTTATCCGGATTCCCCAATCCGGCAGAAAGTGAGTATGATGCTTTTATAGCCGGACATGCATCCAATTCTATATCAGCAGCACTAGGTATGGCTGTGGCGTCATCATTAAAGCATGAAGACAGGCGCGTGGTGGCAATAATCGGAGATGGTTCCATGACGGGAGGTTTGGCATATGAGGCACTAAACAATGCCAGCTCGCAACCTAACGACATGCTTATAATACTGAATGATAACGATATGGCCATTGATGACAACGTTGGTGGTATGCGTGATTATCTGGTAAAAATGACTACTTCTCCAACTTACAACAGGGTGCGGAATGATGTTTATCAGAAATTCAAGAAAGGGAATTTAATTACAGATAAGGGTAAAAATTTCATACTCCGTTTCAATAATAGCTTGAAGTCATTGTTGACTAAGCAGCAAAATATGTTTGAAGGCTTCAATATTCGTTACTTTGGTCCTATAGATGGTCATGATCTCCGGAATCTGATACGGATACTACAGAACATCAAGGATATGAGAGGGCCTAAAATGCTACATATCCATACCATAAAAGGAAAAGGCTTTAAACCGGCCGAGGTTTCCGCAACGGTATGGCATGCTCCGGGCAAATTTGATAAAGAAACCGGAGAACGCATTATTGTAAAATCTAAAGATCAGCCTCAACTCTATCAGGATGTTTTTGGTCATACACTGGTAGAGCTTGCAAAAAAAGATACGCGTATCGTAGGTATCACGCCGGCTATGCCTACAGGCTCATCTATGACTTATATGATGAAAGAATTTCCGGACAGGGCATTCGATGTAGGTATTGCTGAAGCACATGCCGTTACCTACTCTGCCGGACTGGCAAAAGAAGGCCTTCTCCCATTCTGTAATATTTATTCATCCTTCATGCAGAGAGCTTACGATCAGGTTATACACGATGTTGCACTACAGAATCTGCATGTTACTATGTGCCTCGACAGAGCAGGACTGGTGGGAGAAGATGGTCCGACTCATCATGGGGCTTTCGATCTTGCCTATATGCGATGTGTACCAAACCTTACAATAGCATCACCTTACGATGAACACTACTTACGTCATCTGATGTACACTGCTGCATATGGAAACGAAGGTCCGTTTGTGATTCGCTACCCAAGAGGGCAAGGAGTTCTTAAAGATTGGGAATGCGAAATGAAGCTACTTGAAATAGGTAAAGGTCGAAAATTAAAAGATGGCAAGGACCTTGCAGTATTAAGTATTGGCCCAATCGGAAATACAGTACGCGATGCCATTATACAGGCCGAAAGTCAAGGATTCTCTATAGCACACTATGATATGATATTTTTGAAACCATTAGATCATACAATCCTTAAAGAAGTTGATCAAAATTTCACTCATGTAATGACTGTGGAGAATGGGGTAATCAACGGAGGTTTCGGTAGTGCAATCCTGGAATATTTTTCTGATAATAATCACGACATAAATGTCTCCAGAGTAGGGATACCTGATGAGTTTGTCACTCATGGCTCTATCAGTGAACTGAATAAACTTGAGGGACTGGATATTCAAGGACTGGCCAACCGAATGTTATCAGTCTTAAATAATAAAAGCGCACAAAAAGTTAAGGAAGAAAAAATATTCAAATAAGATAAATGAGAATTGTAATTGCAGGAGCAGGAGCAGTCGGTACGCATTTAGCAAAGTTATTATCAATAGAAAATCAGGACATCGTACTGATGGACTCTGATAAGGATCGTCTTAGCTCTTTGGGTGTAAACCTTGAAATGATGACTATGAATGGCTCATGCACTTCTTTGAAAGACTTAACCGAAGTTGACATTGATGAAGCAGATCTCTTTATTGCTGTTACTCCTGAAGAATCTACAAATATCACGGCCTGCCTTTTGGCTGCAAATATGGGTGCAAAAAAGACCTTTGCCCGTATCGACAATTATGAATACTTACTTCCCAAGAATAAGGAATTTTTTGAAAAGCTGGGCATAGGCTCTATGGTATATCCGGAGATGCTCGCTGCAAAAGAGATCGTTTCGGCCCTGAAACGTCCCTGGGTACGGCAGTGGGTCGAGTTGTGCGATGGTGCAATTATCCTGGTAGGAGTCAAAGTAAGAGAAAATTCTCAACTCGTAAATAAGCATTTATACGAGTTTGGAAACGAAAATAAGAAGTTCCATGTTGTTGCTATCAAACGAAATAATGTAACAATTATTCCTACTGGTAAAGACCAGATACTGGCAGGCGATATTGTCTTCTTTACTGCAACAAGGAGTGATATGGAAGATCTTCCGAATATAGCAGGAAAATCAAGCTTTGAAGTAAAAAATGTAATGATAATGGGTGGTAGCCGGATAGCTATCAGAACCTGTCAATATCTTCCGGATAGTACAAACATAAAGCTGCTGGAACTAGATAAAGAAAAGTCATACCAATTGCTGGAGAAACTACCGAAGAATGTTACTGTATACCATAATGACGGACGAAATGCTGAATTCTTACTACAAGAAGGGATTGGCGAAATAGATGCATTTGTAGCAGTTACAGGAAATTCAGAAGCCAATATCCTGGCATGTATGGCTGCAAAACGTTTTGGTGTACGCAAAACAGTTGCCGAGGTAGAAAATATGGACTATATATCATTAGCTGAAAATTTGGATATTGGTTCAATCATTAACAAGAAGCTAATCACCGTAAATAACATATACAGGTTTCTGCTTAGTGCCGATGTATCAAACGTAAAATCACTAACCATTGCAAATGCCGATGTCGCAGAAATTATCGCACGCCCCAATTCCAGAATAACCAAAAAAGAAGTAAAGAAAATAGTATTACCAAAGAATGTAACCTTAGGCGGGCTCATACGCAATGGAGAGCCAATGATGATCGATGGAGAAACATTAATTGAACCGTACGACCATGTTGTTGTTTTCTGTCTTGAAGATTCATTGCGTGAAGCCGAGAAACTCTTTACTAATTAGGATACTCAATGAGCAATTTTAATTATCGGTTTGTATTAAGGACAATTGGATTTCTGCTTATCATAGAATCACTCTTTATGATGATGGCAACCGTCGTTTCTTTTTACTCAGAAGAGATTGCAGGAGATGCCATGCTGATCAGCTCTACAATAACCTTTTTGGCCGGAGTACTTACACGCCTTACCGGAACGGAAGACCTTCCCAAACCAATAGGTAAGCGCGAAAGCTTCTTTATGGTTGCCATATCATGGATTGTTCTATCTGCATTTGGCATGCTGCCTTTTTACCTGAGTGGATCTATTACTAATATTACCGATGCCTACTTTGAAACCATATCAGGTCTGACAGCAACTGGTGCCACCATACTCACCAATGTAGAGGCTATGCCCAAAGGCTTACTGTTCTGGCGAAGCATCACCCAATGGATGGGAGGACTCGGGATTGTAGTATTCGTTGCCACAATATTACCAATGGGGGGAAATGCATCAGTGCTATATGATGCCGAAGTTACCGGTATTGGATATGACCGGTTCCGTCCACGTATTTCCCAGATCGCAAAAAGGCTTTGGCTGGTATATATTTTCCTCACCAGTGTCCTCTTTCTTTTGCTTTGGGCGGGTCCGATGGATTTGTTTGATGCAATCTGCCATGCATTTACTACTATCTCTACTGCCGGATTCTCTACCAAACAAGCAAGTATAGCCTACTGGGATTCTGCCTATATAGAATATGTGATCACCCTGTTTATGTTTATAGGAGGGATCAATTTCCCTTTGATCTACTTCTTTATGAAAGGGGATCCAAAAAAGCTTTTAAAGAATGAAGAATTCAAATGGTATGTATTGATCATTATAACCTTTGTTATTATCATTGCCGTAGGCCTTTTCTCATCAGGAAAGATCAATGAAATAGAAAAAGCCTTCCGAACCTCGCTGTTTCAGGTAGTTTCAATGATTACCACCACCTGCCATTCCACCGATAACTTTATCAATTGGGGACCATTCTATCAGTTTATAGTTGTCATTTTCATGTTCACCGGAGCCTGTGCAGGGTCAACTGCAGGAGGGATCAAGATCGTAAGGATCGTTATCCTGTTCAAAAACTCGATCAATGAATTCAAGCGACAGGTACACCCCAATGCTATACTACCTATACGACTGAATGACAGAGTAATATCAATGGATGTGGTAACCAAAGTCCTGGCTTTTATATTCCTGTATCTGGCTATATTGATTATCAGCTGCCTGATATTAGCCTTGTCGGGAATGGGATTCGAAAATGCCTTGGGTGCTGCCATATCATGCCTTGGAAATGTCGGAGGAGGATTAGCCGAGATCGGACACAACGGTCATTTCTACGATGTACCTACCGAATCGAAATGGTATCTTAGCTTCCTGATGCTTACCGGACGTTTAGAATTGTTTACTGTACTTTCTTTATTTATGCCAGCCTTCTGGAGAAGGTAACCGACATCATATATTCTTCCACCGGCAGAAGATATTATCCAGTAAGTCCACTATAAGGAATAAGACAAAGCCAATCAGCGAAAGTACAATTATCCCGAAATACATCTGAATATAATCGACCCGCATCTGCGAATCTGTTATGTAAAATCCTAATCCCTTATCCGTACCGAATGTTTCGATAAAGAAAAGAGCAGATGTAGCAATACCCAATGCCACACGAAGAGAGGAAAACGTCTCCGGCAAAATAGCAGGAAGGGTTATATGTCTCATCTTCTGCAAACTACTTGCTCCAAATGAAATAAGTACATAATAGCTTTCCTTCGATATATTCTTCACAGCATCCCGTATTGTTATTATCAATTGGAAAACAATAATCAAGACCACAATAATAATCTTGGATGTTTCGCCCAGATCGAACAAAGTCATAATAATAGGTAACAGTGCCAGTTTTGGAATAGGGTATGAGAAGTAGATCATCGGGCCTAATAGTTTATTGGCTCTCTTATTATATCCCATCCATAAACCCAGAACTAAAGCAATACCCAGTGATATACCAATACTATACACAATGCGCCTCAAACTGGCAAAAGAGTGATCAAGAATCCCATTTTCAAAAGCTTTGGAGTATCCGGCATACACTTCTGCCGGCAATGGCAAAGCCTTTAATTGCAACCATATAGCAAGAATATACCATATTATATTGAACAGGACAAAGCCGCCAACTATATAGCCAAAATAATTAAATATGTACTTCCTGCGCTTTGTCATCAGTAACCTATCTTTTTAATAATGGATGCGACAAACTTCAATTTCTCTTCCTGATATTCAGATACATTGAATAACGGATTTTCTACCTGATAAACAATCTTCCCCGGAGATTTACTCATAACCACTATATGCTCCCCTATCGATACGGCTTCGTGTATATTGTGGGTAATAAAAAGGGTGGTTACCTTATACTTTTCCCACAAACGAAGAAACAGCCTTTGTGAAGCCTCGGATGTAAATGTATCGAGCGAAGAAAAAGGCTCATCCATTAACAAGATGTCAGGCTTAGAAATAAATGCACGTGCAAGTGCTACCCGTTGTTTTTGTCCCCCGCTCAACTGAGATGGGTAACGATCCTGTAAATCATCTATCTCCAGAGAATTGATAATTTCGGATACTTCGCCCTCATTTACTATCTTGGTTGCATTTAGCCGATATGGTAAAAAGATATTTTCTTTCACTGTTTTCCATTCCAGCAATCCGTAGTGCTGAGGGACATACCCAATTGCTATATCTTTATTACTAAAAGCTTTATCATCAAATCTTATCTGCCCATCATAATATTTTATAATACCACACAACACTTTCAACAAAGTGGACTTACCACACCCGGAAGGACCAATAAGTGAATATATCTCCCCTTTCCTTATGGTAAGAGAAAAATCACTTAATGCCACGGTATTTCCGTACTTTACCTCCAGGTTTTCGATTGATAGCATCCTTATTGCGTAAGTTGATCGTTTACAAGATTATCCACTTTGAAATCCGGATTAAGTAACTTCTTATTACCAAGCCAGTTGACCACCTCCAAGATATCTTTATCCATTGTGGTTACAGGTTGAGCATCCGTATATTTTGGCAGTGATACTTTCTCTGCTACAGGTTCCGGAAACTGTAAGTCTTTTACCAATATATCTTTTATATCTGCTACTGTATGAGCATTGAGATAGGCTACCCCTTCATTATAGGCAGCATACATTTTCCTGATAGCTTCACTTTTCGAATCAATAGCTTTCTGCGCAAAAACAATACCTGTTACAGTATATTTAAGGCTATCCATAGATACCAGCAGCTTGCAACCATCCCCCGCAGCGATCAGGGCAAACGGATTTGGCAATCCTGTTGCATCGATCTTGTTATTTCGAAGCATTTCAAAGCGTGTAGGTATTTTGTTTATCTCTACTTTCTCCACATCAGCAGGAGTAAGGTTTACACTTGCCAAAGCCATATCCACACAGAAATCAATAACCGTATTTTGGGACACCGCTATCTTCTTACCTTTAAGTTCAGACAGATTATTAACTCCTGATTGAGAACTTGCAACAATATAGAAAGGGGCCTGACATTTTGATGTCAACTTCATATCAAAACCTCCTGATGCTAACAGAGCAGCACTGGTATAATCTGTAACTCCACCATCTACTACCCCACTCTGAAAGGCCATATCACGTTCATTTGCTGAAACGAATTTCTGAATCTTTACATTCACTCCATGTTTTGCAAAGTAACCTTCGCGTTGTGCAACAGCCAGTGGAAGATAATCCATCGATGACATTACTCCCACAGAAAGAGTAGGTATCTCACCACTTTCCTGTTTATTGCCAGAACAGGCACTTAGCAACAGACTGATTGATAAAATTGAAAAAAATAGAATATATTTCATAATTTGGACGAATAATTAAATTTTAGCAGCTACAAAAATAAACTAAATAAATTAATTTGCTCGAGAGAAAGTAATACAATCTAATCGGTTCAAACGGATACTCTTAAAAAGTAACAAAAGAAAGAAATACCTAAATATCACAAACATCTACAAATCATCAATTTACATAAAAAAGGTGACAAAAGTAACACTTTTCAGTATGTTTTTCACTGTAACTTTTTCCTCTCAGGATAAATGCAATGAATTAAGATAATAAACTTTATATTAGATAATTTCACTTGAAAACTCTGTCATCCTGACCAGAGGGAAGGATCTCGACCCTAAATAAATAAGAGATGCTTCCTTCGTCAGCATGACAAAGAGAGTAAGCATTGTTCAAGTAAATTTATCCTAACTCTACTCCGTTACTTACAACTTATTTTTTACCTTTGCAATCCAAATATTTTCAATAAGTAAGCTATGTCACAACCTTCAATTCCAAAAGGAACAAGAGACTTTTCGCCGGAAGAAATGGCGAAGCGTAACTATATTTTCGATACAATCCGTGAAGTATTCAAGTTGTATGGTTTTCGCCAGATAGAAACTCCGGCAATGGAAAACCTATCTACACTGATGGGAAAATATGGAGAAGAAGGGGATAAACTCTTATTCAAAATATTAAATTCCGGCGACTATCTGAAAGATATCAGCAATGAAGAGCTGCTTGAGAAAAACTCTATCCGTCTGGCAACTAAGATCAGTGAAAAAGGACTGCGTTACGACCTTACAGTTCCTTTTGCACGATATGTAGTACAGCATCGCAACGAAATTACATTTCCTTTCAAACGCTACCAGATACAACCCGTATGGCGTGCCGACCGTCCTCAGAAAGGACGTTATCGCGAGTTCTTCCAGTGTGATGCCGATATAATAGGATCAGACTCGTTGATAAATGAGGTGGAACTTATCCAGATCATCGACGAAGTATTCAATCGTTTTGGCATTCGCGTATGTATTAAACTGAACAACCGTAAGATATTATCCGGAATTGCTGAAATAATTGGAGAATCTGATAAGATTACTGATATCACTGTAGCTATCGATAAACTGGATAAGATAGGATTGGAAAAAGTAAACGAAGAACTTGCCTCAAAAGGAATCCCTCAAAAAGCGATTGACCAACTTCAACCCATCATTCTTTTGGAAGGATCCAATCAGGAGAAAATAGATACACTTAAAACCGTACTCAAAGACTCCGAAACAGGAGTGAAAGGAGCGGAAGAACTCGAATTTATCCTCAATAAACTTAAAATCACAGGAGTTCGTTCCAATCTCGAACTAGATTTGACTCTGGCTCGTGGCTTAAACTATTACACAGGTGCTATTATAGAAGTAAAAGCTTTGGACGTACAGATAGGTAGCATCACAGGAGGCGGACGTTATGATAATCTGACCGGTATTTTCGGACTCCCGGGTGTATCAGGAGTTGGCTTTTCTTTTGGTGCAGACCGCATTTTCGATGTTCTGAACCAACTGGATCTGTATCCCAAAGATTCAATTCAGAATACACAAGTCCTATTTGTCAATTTCGGAGAAAAAGAAGAAGCTTACATTTTACCATTAATCAACAAAATGAGGCAGGCAGGTATTTCTACGGAAATCTATCCCGAAGCGGCAAAAATGAAAAAGCAAATGTCTTATGCCGATTCCAATAAGATTCCTTATGTAGCTATTATCGGAGAAAACGAAATCGCCGAAAGCAAGATTACCTTAAAGGATATGTTATCCGGAGAACAAAAATCGCTGACTTTAGAAGAATGCATCTCAATCCTTAGTTGATTGATTTTCAAATAATTTAACAAGTCCTGCCTTAGTTATTAACAAGGCAGGACTTATTTTTGTATAATCATCTTACAATCAGTAATAATACCTTATTTTTATCCTGTTAATACTTTGTTCATAACTTGTTCATTTCCTGTTGAAAACTTTTCTTATATTTTAAGTGGGGAAAGGTGGGGGAAAGTGTTTTATTTTTATACCTTTACGTCGAATATTGTATACTGTTAAAATTCAAAGTATTAATGTTACAATTTTTAGGGAACATAGAAGCTAAAATAGATGCAAAGGCCAGAATCTTTGTACCTGCTGCTTTTCGGAAAATTTTACAATCTTCCGGCAATAATACTTTGATACTCAGAAAGGACATCTTTCAGAACTGCCTGACACTCTACCCTCTGCAGGTATGGGAAGAAGAGGTTGCAAAATTACGTTCGCGGCTAAACAGATGGGATGCCGAACAGCAAGGACTTTTCCGTCAATTTGTTGTAGACGCCGAACGACTGGAGATGGACGCTAACGGACGTATACTTATACCGAAACGATATTGTCAGATGGTAGGAATTACGTCTGACGTTAGATTTTTAGGGGTGGACAATACGATTGAAATATGGACGAACGATGCGTTGGAACAGACACTAATTCCGGCAGAAGACTTCAGTATCCGTATTCAGGCTTTGATGAATAACAGCTCACAAAACGACTAATCATGGCTGATGCATATCACATACCGGTTCTGCTTCACGAAAGTGTTGACGGGATGAACATTCGTCCTGACAGCATCTGTGTGGATGTTACATTTGGAGGAGGAGGGCACTCAAAGGAGATTTTATCACGCTTAGGTAAAAAAGGGCATCTCTATGCATTCGATCAGGATGAAGATGCTATCAACAATATTCAACCCGACAACAGGTTTACTTTTGTACGAAGTAACTTCCGCTATCTGAAAAATTTCATCAAATATTATGACGTGGAAGAAGTAGATGCGATACTCGCCGATCTTGGAGTTTCGTCACATCACTTCGATGCAGAAGACAGAGGCTTTTCATTCCGCTTCGAAGACAGTGACCTGGACATGCGCATGAACCGCAATGGAGGCAAGACAGCAGCACAGATATTAAACACCTACAGCGAGGAGAAACTGGCTGATATATTTTACCTCTATGGAGAATTGAAACAGTCGCGCCGTATGGCTTCTGTTATTGTAAAAACAAGAAAAGAGAAACCATATAAAAAAACGAGTGATCTTTTAGATACCCTCAACTCATTTGTTGGAAGAGGAGAAAAAGAAAAAAAAATATTGGCTCAGGCTTTTCAGGCATTACGCATAGAAGTAAATGAAGAAATGCAAACCCTGAAAGAAATGCTGGAACAGGCTCTCGATATATTAAAAACAGGAGGGCGAATATCTGTTATCACGTATCATTCGCTTGAAGACAGGATTGTAAAAAACTTTTTCAAGACAGGAAATTTTGAAGGCAAGATTGAAAAAGACTTCTTCGGAAACTTTGAAACACCCTTCAAACTGATAAATAATAAAGTGATCATACCGTCTAAGGAGGAGGAAGAACGTAACCCTCGTTCACGAAGTGCTAAATTAAGAATTGCGGAAAAAATCTGATATGACAGCAAAGGACATAAAGAAAAAGATAATGTATATTCTTGGGGGGACAGTTCTCACCGAGGATTTCTTTTGGAAAAATGCACGCTTTATCATTACTGTTTTTATCATTATAGTTCTTTACATCAGCAACAGATACAGCTGCATTGAAAAAATGGCGAAAATAGAGAAACTTCAACGGGAATTAAAGGACGCAAAATACGAATCACTTACTATTTCGGCGCAACTGATGGGAGTTAGCCGTGAGTCTAAAGTGGAAGATCTGGTACAAAGAAACGGTGTAGATCTGAAACAGACAACAGAACCAACATACAAGATAAAGAAATAGCGGGAAAGAAATGGCGAAAAAGTCAGAGGGAACAACAAAAAATATAGCGATCAGCCGTTATGGCTGGCTTACACTCTTTTTGTCCCTTATATTTATTGCAATCATCGTTTGCATCTTTAAAATAAAATATGCGGAGGGCCCTATGTGGCGCGAACTTGGCAGACAGGAAACTGTAAAAAAAGACCGTGAAATAAGACCTAACCGTGGAAATATATACGCAGACGACAATCGTTTACTTGCTACCAGTGAGCCTCTATATGGAATCTATGTGGATTTCATGGCAGAGGGAATAAAGAAAGATACATTGATGAAATATGTAACTCCTCTTTCACAGGCATTAGCTAAAAAATTCCCTGATAGAAACGCAGCTCAGTACAAGCGGGTAATATTAGACGGATGGGAACTCAGTCGCAGAGAGTTAGCTGAAATAGAGAAGAACAGAGCCAGCGGATCCAATAAGAAAGTAAAAGTCCGCAGCCGGTATGTAAGAATTATCCGTCCTGATATTAACTATATAGAACTGAAAGAACTTCAGAAATTTCCTTTTTTCAACCAGCGGAGCAACAGAAGTGGTCTGTTTACCGAAGAAAGGACAATGCGCCTGAAACCGTTTGGTCGCTTGGCAGGAAGAACTGTCGGATCGATCTTTAAAGATATTGAAAGCGGAGGTTCGAGTGGCCTTGAAATGAAATATGACTCATTATTAAGAGGAGTACCCGGACTAAAAACACGCCAGCGTGTGCAAGGCAGGTGGATAGATATTGTACTGGAAGAACCAACCGACGGGTGGGATATCAAAACCACACTGAATGTGGATATTCAGGACATGGCTGAAAAAGCCCTCTACAACAAGCTGGTGGAAACCAAGGCCGAATCCGGATGTGCCATTGTAATGGAAGTAGCCACAGGAGAGATAAAAGCCATCACCAATTTGGATCGTGTATCTGAAGGCGTGTATGCCGAAGGAAATCCGAATGCATTCTCTTATATGTCGGAACCGGGATCTACCTTTAAGACCGTATCACTGATGGTTGCATTGGAGGATGGTGTTGTTACACCAAACGATTCCATATTTGTAGGGAACGGGCTTTTCGAATACAAAGGACGTGTGGTTCGTGACCATGACTGGCGCAAAGGAAAAGACAAAGGCTATGTTACTGTAGCCAGAGGAATGTACTCATCGCTGAATGTTGCCATTGCAAAAATGATACTGAAAGGTTATGAAAATGACCCTCAAAAATATGTACAACATATCCATGATCTGGGATTGACTAAAAAAATAGAGTGGGACGTTCCATTAAAAGGTAAAGAAGGAACATCAGTTATACGTTTTCCCGATGATAAAGTTAATATCTGGTCTAAAACAACATTACCTTGGATGTCGTTCGGATACGAAACACAAGTGCCTCCGATCTACATGCTGATGTTTTATAACGGAATAGCCAACAATGGTAAAATGATAAAACCATTCCTGACAAAGGCTTTTTCTAAAGATGGAAAAATTCAGGAAGAGTTTGAAACCGAAGTTATCAACCCGCAGTTATGCTCCGAGAAAACATTAAATGAGATCAGGGATATCTTAAGAGGTGTAGTAACCGATGGTACGGGGAAAGCCATAAACTCAGAATTATTCCCTATAGCCGGAAAAACAGGGACTGCTATGATCGCCGCAAGGGGAGGGTATGAAGGATATTATGTATCGTTTTGTGGATATTTTCCTTCGGACAATCCTAAATATACCTGTTTTGTAGGAATACGCAGACCACAGGGATCACCATCGGGAGGATTAATGCCAGGAGCAGTATTTAAAAATATAGCAGAGGGTATTTATACTCGAAGTCTGGTAGCAACACCTATCAGTGCACCAAAAGACACTGTAAATTCTCTTATTCCGGTAGTAAAAAGCGGCTCTCTAAAAAATACCGAGATCGTTTTAAATAAATTAAATCAAACATATAACTTCTCCGGAGAAAAAGTAGAATGGATAAAAGCTGGCTCGGCAATCAACGAAATATTACTCGAAGGTAATAACTCTGTACAACAAGGAGTTGTGCCAAATGTCATAGGGATGGGAGCACGTGATGCAGTTTATTTACTTGAGAATGGAGGACTGAGGGTAAACCTCACCGGAGCCGGGAAAGTAAAACAACAGTCTATTCCTCCCGGAAATAAGATAACCAAGGGGGCAACAATAACAATAGAACTAAATTAAGGCCTCAGACCTATTTATTATTCATTCAAGTATAATACTGATTGGAAGTTAAGATTTAAATACAACATTAATAATCAACGTTTACTAAAATAAGGATACAGATATGAAATTGCAGGATTTACTTAAAAACATAGATGTAACAAAGATAGAAGGAGAAAATAATCCGGATGTAACAGGAATATTTACCGACTCACGCAAAGCAATTGCAAGTTCAGTATTTATTGCCCTAAAGGGAGTACAGGTAGACGGACACCAATATATAAATAATGCTCTTGACCTGGGAGCAAAAGTGATTATCCATGAAGAAAAAGTTGACACATCGAAAGAAGGTATCACATATGTAAAGGTAAAGGATGGAGCAGATGCTGCCGGAAAAATAGCCGCCCATTGGTACGGTGACCCTTCCAGCAAACTGAAAGTAGTGGGTGTGACCGGTACAAATGGTAAAACCACAACTGCTACCCTATTATATGAGATGTTTCGTAAGTTAGGATATAAAGCCGGACTATTATCTACTGTAGCCAACTATATAAATGGTACAGTATTCCATGCTACACATACAACCCCCGATCCTATCTCGTTAAACGAAATGCTGAAAAAAATGGTTGATGCGGGTTGTGAATATGCTTTTATGGAAGTGAGTTCGCATGCCATACACCAAAAGAGAATCAGTGGATTAAAGTTTGAAGGTGGTATATTTACCAATATTACACAAGACCACCTGGACTATCATAAAACAATGGCAGAGTATCTGAAAGCAAAGAAAATGTTTTTTGATAACCTGCCCGAAACGGCCTTCGCCCTTACCAATATCGACGATAAGAACGGATTGGTAATGCTCCAGAATACAAAAGCGAAAAAACATACTTATTCTGTACAATCTCTAGCTGATTTTAAGGCAAAAATCATCGAAAAACATTTTGATGGTACAGCCATTGAAATCAACGGAAAAGAATTACAAGTACAGTTTGTAGGAGTATTTAATGTTTACAATCTATTAGCTGTATACGGTGCTACTATACTGTTGGGACAAGATTCGGACCAGGCATTACTAGTCCTCAGCACCTTGAAGCCCGTTTCAGGACGTTTCGAAACGATTCGTTCTCCGGAACAATACACCGCGATTGTAGATTATGCACATACGCCGGATGCCCTTACCAATGTATTGGAAGCGATACATGAAGTGCTGGATGGCAACGGTCATGTAATCACAGTTGTAGGTTGTGGTGGCAACAGGGACAAGACTAAACGTCCTATTATGGCACGTGAGGCAGTAAGATTAAGCGATCAGGTGATTCTGACCTCTGATAATCCACGTTACGAAGAGCCACAAGCGATTATAAACGATATGGCAGACGGCCTTAACAGCCAACAAATGAAAAAAACATTACTGATCGTTGAGCGTGAACAAGCCATAAAAACGGCCTGCACACTAGCCAAAACAGGCGATGTAATACTTATTGCAGGGAAAGGCCATGAAGATTATCAGGATGTGAAAGGAGTGAAACATCATTTTGATGATAGAGAAATAGTCAGAAATATATTTGGAGAATAAGGTCACAGACCTTTGGGTTACTTAATTAAAAATCAGAAAAGCGAAATGTTATATTATCTATTCGATTATTTGGATCAATTAGACTTTCCGGGAGCAGGGATGTTCCGTTATGTATCGTTCAGGGCTGCGATGGCTTTGGTATTCTCCCTACTGATATCAACTCTTATCGGGCGACGCATTATTGATAAATTACAAAAGTTACAGATAGGTGAAATTGTAAGAAATCTTGGTCTCGAAGGCCAGCTAAGCAAAAAGGGAACTCCAACCATGGGAGGAATTATCATCATTATTGCAATCCTTACTCCTGTCTTACTATTTGCCAAATTAGATAATATATACATCATTCTGATGCTCATCACCACAATTTGGCTAGGGGCATTGGGCTTTTTAGACGATTATATAAAAGTCTTTAAGAAAGATAAAGAAGGACTTCATGGTAAATTCAAGATAGTGGCTCAAATAGGTCTGGGACTTATTGTTGGAATGACACTATACCTAAGCCCGGATGTAATCATAAGAGAGAATATCGAATTTCGTAATCAGGATAACGTAATAGAGCGTGTAAGCTATGTTGCAGAAGGAGTAAAGTCTACTCAGACTACGATCCCTTTCATGAAGAATAATAATCTCGACTATGAAGACCTTGTCGGTTTTATGGGCGATTATGCTGAGCCTGCTGCATGGATTTTATTTGTTATTGTTGTTATTTTCATTGTAACGGCAGTATCTAATGGCGCAAACCTCACTGACGGGCTTGATGGACTAGCTGCCGGCAGCTCTGCCATAATCGGGGTGACCCTTGGAATATTGGCCTATGTATCAGGACATATGGAGTTTGCCTCCTATCTGAATATTATGTTTATCCCGGGAAGTCAGGAACTTGTGATCTTTGCTGCAGCATTTATTGGTGCTACCATAGGTTTCCTTTGGTATAATGCTTTTCCGGCGCAGGTATTTATGGGAGATACGGGAAGTCTTACATTAGGAGGAATTATTGGAGTATTTGCCATTGTAATTCATAAAGAGTTATTATTACCTATATTATGCGGAATATTTTTTGTAGAAAGTATTTCGGTAATGATGCAGGTTGCATTCTTCAAATTTACAAAGAAGAAATATGGAGAAGGGCGTCGTATATTCAAGATGACTCCTTTGCATCACCATTTCCAAAAAGCTGGAAATTCCGGTATACAGGCATTATTTCAAAAGCCGTTAGGTCCTATCCCTGAATCGAAAATCGTTGTCCGGTTCTGGATTATAGGAGTTATTTTGGCTGTTATTACATTGGCTACATTAAAAATGCGATAAGATATATGAACAAGATAATCATATTAGGAGGAGGCGAAAGCGGTGTAGGTTCTGCCATACTGGCTCAGGCAAAAGGATTTGATGTATTCTTATCCGATAGCGGAGCTTTGCAGGACAAGTACAAAGCTGAATTAAAACAATACGGTATCCCTTTCGAAGAGAATGGCCATACCGAAGATTTAATTCTGGCTGCTACTGAAATCATTAAAAGCCCCGGCATTCCTAATTATGCACCTCTTGTTCAGAAAGCAAAAGCAAAAGATATTCCGATTCTTTCCGAAATGGAGTTTGCCAAAAGATATACATCTGCCAAAATGATATGTATAACCGGCAGCAATGGAAAAACAACAACGACAAGCCTGATATATCATATATTGAAATCTGCAGGTCTTAATGTCGGTCTGGGAGGAAATATAGGAAGGAGCTTCGCCCGACAGGTAGCCGAAGAGAATTTCGATTATTATGTTCTGGAACTAAGTAGTTTTCAGTTAGAAAACATGTATTCGTTTAAGGCAGATATAGCTATTCTTCTTAATATTACACCCGATCATCTGGACAGATATGATCACGATATGCAAAAATATGTAGATGCAAAAATGCGTATTGCCAGAAACCAGACCGAAGAAGACGCTTTCATTTTTTGGGAAGAAGATCCCATTGTTAGTGAAGAAATAAAGAAACTGGTATCTAAAGGAACACAATATACATTTGCCGAACATAAAACAGGCAATGCAATTGCTTATCTGGAAGATAACGACATTATCATAAACACACCAAAATCTGTTTTCTCTATGGATCAAGAATTATTAGCATTGGAAGGTACACACAATCTGTACAATTCTCTTGCATCCGGAATAACAGCAAAGTTATTGGATATAACAGACGAGAACCTTCGCCAGTCGTTAAGCGACTTTCAGGGGGTAGAACACCGGTTAGAAAAAGTAGCTAAGGTTAGAGGAATTCAATTTATTAACGACTCCAAAGCTACAAACGTGAACTCTTGTTGGTATGCTCTGCAAAGTATGAAAACAAAAGTAGTACTGATACTGGGAGGTACAGACAAAGGAAACGACTATACTGAGATTGAACAATTAGTGAAGGACAAAGCACGGGCACTAGTATTTTTGGGCGTGGATAATAGTAAATTACATAAATTCTTCGATGGAAAAATAGAAAAGATTGCAGACACATCATCAATGAAAGATGCAGTGGAAATATCTTATGCGCTGGCGAAAGAAGGGGATACTGTTTTACTATCGCCTTGCTGTGCCAGTTTCGACTTGTTCAAAAATTATGAGGACAGAGGAAACCAGTTTAAAGAATATGTTAGAAAATTGTAATTAAGGCCACAAGCCTATTTATTGTCCATCTAAGCATAAGACTTTCCTGAGACTCTAAATTTGAAATATGGCTTTAAATATTAACGTTTATTCAAAATGGAATTCAATTTTTTAGGAAGAGCTTTTAAAGGAGATAAAGTTATATGGTGCATATTTATTGCATTATGTATCATATCCTTGCTTGAAGTATTCAGTGCCACCAGCACAATAGCATACCGCCAACAGAGCCATTGGGCTCCTATACTTCGTCATGCAGCATTCCTGCTTATAGGCTTTGCTGTAGTCATGTTTTTACAAAGAGTTCCCAGCCGGTTTTTCTCAGTCTTATTGTTAGGAATACCTGTATCTGTGATACTGCTTATTATTACTATGTTTCTGGGGCAGGATGTCAATGGTGCACAACGTTGGTTGGGCATCGGAGCATTTACAATACAGCCTTCCGAATTTGCTAAAATATCTGCTATCGGATTTGTTGCTTTCTTTTTGAGTAAAATGAAGCCTGATAATGAGAGCTGGGTATTCAAAACACTTATAATCGTTATTGCAGGACTTTGTCTACTTATTGCCCCTGAAAATCTGTCAACGGCTTGCCTGTTGTTTGGTGTTTGTTTTCTGCTAATGTTTATCGGACAGGTAAGCGTGAAGAAACTAGGCATGATCGCAGTTGCCGGCATTGCTGCAGTGGTTATACTGTTGGGAAGCCTCACTCTGTTACCCGACGACTTCTCCGAAAAATACTTACCAGGACGTCTGGCAACTTGGAAAAACCGTATTGAAAGACACTCCGGAGAGGAGAAGCAGATGATGAACCCTGATGGGACTATTGCATATAAGATAACAGACGATAATTATCAGGTTTCGCATGCTAAAATAGCCATTGCCAATGGAGGAGTTATAGGACTTCCGGGTAGTGGTACAGAAAGGGATTTTCTTCCTCAGGCCTATTCTGATTTTATTTTTGCAATTATTTTGGAAGAGATGGGACTTTTAGGTGGTTTATTTGTTCTATTATTATATGTAGCACTGATGTTCCGGTGTGGGGTACTAGCGTCTAAATGTGAAAAGAAATTTCCAAGATACCTTATATTAGGTTCTGCACTTATACTTACTATACAAGCTTTAGCAAACATGGCCGTAGCTGTCAATCTGATCCCGGTAACGGGTCAACCATTACCACTGGTTAGTAGGGGGGGGACATCCACTATTATTACCTGTGCTTATTTTGGAATCATTTTGGCATGCTCATCTAAGCTCAATGACTCTGACCATGAAGACGTGGATGAGAGCATTGCGAATGTTGATTTTGAAACAAATGTAAAAGAAGCAGAAGAATGAAAAAACTGAGAGTAATAATCAGTGGAGGAGGTACCGGAGGTCATATATTTCCGGCTGTTGCTATAGCTAATACAATAAAAAAACGTTTTCCCGATTCTACAATCCTTTTTGTAGGAGCGAAAGGCAGAATGGAAATGGAAAAGGTTCCTGCCGCAGGATATGATATTGTTGGATTAGAAGTTGCAGGATTGAACAGGAAAAATCCGTTCAAGAACTTTTCTACCTTGTGGAAATTTAGAAAATGTCTGAGTGAAGCAGGAAAAGTAATTAAAGATTTCGAACCCGATATAGTTATCGGTGTCGGTGGATATGCAAGTGCCCCTACCCTATACAAAGCAAATGCATTAGGTATTCCTACCCTTATACAGGAGCAAAATTCATATGCCGGTATTACAAATAAATTTTTGGGAAAGAAAGCCTCTGTCATTTGTGTAGCTTATGAAGGTATGGAACGCTTTTTTCCTAAAGATAGAATAGTACTTACAGGGAATCCTTGCAGGGAAGAATTACTTTCGCCGGACATCACAAAAGAAGAAGCATATACCGAATTTAATCTTGATCCATCGAAAAGGACAATCCTGGCAGTAGGAGGAAGCCTGGGTTCAAGAACAATAAATAAAAGCTTATTTCACGGCATTGATGCTTTATTTGACTCGGATATACAGATCGTCTGGCAATGTGGCAAACTGTATTCTTTCGAACTAAATATGGATATGGCAAGCAAAGGTAGCCCTCAGAATGTTCATATCAATGAATTCATAACCCGGATGGACCTCGCATATAAAGCCGCAGATCTGGTTATATCCAGAGCGGGAGCAAGCTCTATTTCCGAACTCAGCCTATTAGGAAAACCTGTGATACTGGTACCTTCACCAAATGTATCTGAAGACCATCAGACTAAAAATGCAATGGCACTTGTTAATAAGGATGCTGCTATTTTGGTGAAAGATACAGAAGCAAACAGCTTACTTGTTAAGACAGCCTTAAAAACAATCAAAGATAAAGACAAACTTAAATCATTATCTGAAAATATTCACAAGTTGGCACAATTCGATTCTGCAAACAGGATAGTAGACGAAGCCTTAAAATTGATAAATAAAAAGCTGGATTGAAATATAAAATGGATAATATAAAAGCAATATATTTTATTGGAATTGGAGGAATAGGGATGAGCAACCTGGCCCGTTATTTTATGTCGAAAGGCAAGAAGGTTGCCGGGTATGACCGTACTGAAACTCCATTAACAAAAGACCTGGTTAAAGAAGGTGCTGAAATTCATTATTCTGACAGTGTAAGCCTTATTCCGGAATATTGTAAAGACAAAAACACTACATTGGTTGTATATACCCCTGCGGTACCTTCTGATAATGACGAGGTAATATATTTTCATGCACATAGTTTTACCATTCAGAAAAGAGCACAAGTTTTAGGTACAATAACCAGATCAAGCAAAGCGCTATGTTGTGCGGGAACACATGGAAAAACAACTACATCCAGTATGCTGGCTCATATCTTAAAGCAATCACATCTTGATTGTAATGCTTTCCTTGGAGGTATTCTAAAGAACTATAACAGCAACCTTTTACTTTCCGACAAAAGCGAATTTACTGTTATAGAAGCTGATGAATATGACCGTTCTTTTCATTGGTTACACCCCTATATGGCACTTATCACGTCGGTAGATCCTGATCACTTAGATATATATGGAACAGAAGAAGAATACCTGAAAAGTTTCGAGAAATTCACAACACTTATTCAGGATTACGGATCATTGGTTTTAAAACATAATACAAAGCTTTCTCCGAAAGTAGGAAAGGGAGTAAAAGTATATACTTATTCGATGGATAAGGGCGATTTTCATGCCAAAAATATAAAGATCGGGAATGGAGAAATCCGTTTCGATTTTGTAACGCCAAAAGGGATAATCAATAATATTCAGCTGGGAGTACCTGTCAAAATTAATATCGAGAACTCAATAGGCTCTATGGCTTTAGCATGGCTCAATGGAGTGACTGACGATGAACTTCGGCATGCTATATCAACATTTCAGGGAGCAAAACGCCGATTTGATTTTATACTGAAAACAGATAAAATAGTAATGATTGATGATTACGCCCATCATCCTGAAGAATTGGCGGCAAGCATCACTTCAGTCAAAGAACTATATCCTGAACGTAAAGTAACAGGAATTTTTCAACCTCACCTTTATAGCAGAACAAAGGACTTTGCACCCGAATTTGCCAAAAGCCTTTCATTGCTTGACGAATTGATCCTATTGGACATATACCCTGCCAGGGAAAAACCTATTGAAGGGGTAACTTCTAAAATCATTTTTGACAAAGTTACATGTCCTAAAACATTGTGCAACAAGGAAGAATTATTACCTTTATTGGATAAGAAGAACGATATTGATATACTCCTGACCATTGGAGCAGGCGACATCGATCAGTTATTGGAACCTATAAAAGGGACATTGGAAAGGAAATATCTATGACCATTGAAAAAAGAGGATATATACTCGAATTTAATGACGAATTTGAAGGAAATAATATAGACGAAGATAATTGGATTCCGTATTATCTGCCTCAATGGAGTTCAAGAGAGAATTCCAAACCCAGTTACCATTTTACAGACAATAATCTGGTACTGAAGATCACGAAAGACCAGAGACCCTGGTGTCCGGAGTTTAACGGCGAAGTGAAATGCTCATCCATACAAACTGGTATATATGCCGGAGTATTAGGAACCAGCGAGGGACAGCATAAGTTCAATCCTGAATGTATAGTTAGGGAAGAGCAGATAAACCAACGGAAGTACCTGCCTCTATACGGATATTTTGAAATAAGGGCAAAAGTACCCGATACCAGATCGAACGTTAGTGCCCTGTGGATGATTGGCTATGAAGAGAATCCTGCAGAATCGGCAGAGATATGTATATTTGAAATAAAAGGGACTAATATAGAAAAGAATAGCTCAGTTATCGGGTATGGTATACATAAGTTTAATGATCCGAAACTTGAAGAAGCATTTTATGAAAACCGCTTTGATATAGATGTTACGCAATTTCATATATATGCTGCAGAATGGACTCCGGAGAAAGTTGATTTTTATATTGACAATGTATTAACCCATTCAATAAAGCAGTCTCCTGATTACCCGATGCAGTTTATGCTGAATATATACGAAATTCCTATAGGTGAAACAAAAGAAGGAAAAGATCTGATTTATCCAAAGGAATTTTCAGTGGATTATGTCAGAGGATATAGAAAAATATAGATAAAAATGAAAAAAGTATTAGTCATCATCGGACTATGCCTTCTTGCAGGCTATTTGATTTTCTCCGCATTCTATTTTCAGGGAAAACCGAAGGATGGCTTGTGCACCGGTTTTGAAGTTGAAATAAAAAATAGTACAGCCGAAGACCAGTTCATCGAATCTAAGGATATAGAGCAGTTCATCAAAGAAAAAAAACTTGACCCAACAGGTAAATTGCTAAAAGATATTAATACAAATGAGCTGGAAGAAGCTATCCTGTCGAATCAATTGATAAAAAGTGCAAGCGTATTCATTACAAATAATGGTTCGGTAAAAGCCTCAATAGTAGAACGGAAGCCGATTCTGAGAGTTATCAGTAGCACAAGCGGCAATTATTATATCGATAGCGAAGGGGATAAAATGCCTCTTTCTACACGTTCATCTGCTTACCTTCATATTGCAACAGGTAGTATAAAAGAAGAGTTTGCAAAGACCGACTTATATAATTTTGCATTATTTTTGTATGATAATAAATTTTGGAATGCACAGATCGAGCAGATTGTTGTTCAGCCGAATCTCGATATCAAACTTATACCCCGTGTAGGTGATCATCAGATTATACTGGGCAGCCTCGACGGATACGAAGAGAAGCTCGACCGACTGCTTGCATTTTACCAAAATGGCCTTAACGAAACTGGATGGAATAAATATTCTGTCATTAATCTAAAGTTTGACAAACAAGTTGTTTGCACAAAGCGTTGAATAGAATAGAGATTTAACCGATTTTTGATCGGGATAAAAAGGAAAAGATATATGGAACAATCAGGTTTTATTGTAGGTATTGACCTTGGTACTTCAAAGATAGTGGGAGTATTGGGCCGGAAAAATGAGCAGGGAGTAATTTCTATCCTTGCATCAGAAAGTATTCCTTCTGATTCGTGTGTAAAATATGGTGTCATTTATAACATAGATGAAGCAGCTGGTAAAATAAAAAAACTTATCAACCTGCTTGAAAACAAAACGGGTAAAAAAATAGGCAAGGCTTATGTTTCGGTAGCCGGTAAATCACTTCGTGCCATCGAGCATAAGGAGACCAAATTACTGGATGGTGTAACACCCATTACTTTTGCTGTACTGGATGGCATGGAGCAACAAGCCAAACTGAATAAGCCTGATTTTTTTGCTAATTATAGTGTACTTGCCCCTGAATACTTTATTGAAGGGCAATATGAAGAAGATCCTATTGATAAGGTTGCTTCTGTCATAGAAGGACACTACCGCTTAGTTATAGGACGTCCTAATATCAAAGCAAACTTGATAAAAAGTATTACAGACAAAGCGCAAATAGATATTGCCGGATTTATAGTAGGCCCTGTGGCTGCAGGAGCTTTAGTTCTTGATGAGCCCGACAGGCAGGCAGGATGCGCCCTTGTTGATTTTGGCGCAGGAACTACTACACTGTCTATTTATAAGAAAGGGCTGTTGCGCTACATGGCTGTTATCCCTTTTGGAGGCCGTACAATTACAAAAGACGTTCAGGAACTGGGATTTGTATTCGATTCTGCCGAAACTTATAAAATCCGTTATGGAAAACTAGGAAAAGATAAGAATAAAGCAGCTGGTGAGACATCCCCTGAAGTGGATCTTAGAGAATTAAACAAAGTGATCCAACTACGGCAAGATGAGATTATTCTGAATGTAATAAACCAGATCAAAGAATCAGGATATGCAGAACAGCTGGATGCAGGAATCATTATGATTGGTGGTGCATCCCAAATAGATGGCTTGGTTGAATATTTTGCTGAAAAGGCACAAATGCCGGTCAAGCGGGCTACTGCAAAACGTGTATATATCAACAACGCTGCTGAACTGTTGCAAAACCCTCTTTATACACAGGCTCTGAGCCTATTACTTTTTGCAAATGAAAACTGTGAAAAGAAAGAAGCTCCAAAACCGGAACCTGTATATGTAGCTCCTACACCACCTACTCCTACCCCTGAGCCAAAAGAAGAAGAGGAGGATGAGGAAGAAGACCCTAAACCAAAGAAAGGGAAAAAAGATAAAAATAAAGGACAAACATCACTCTTCAGGTTCTTTGAAAAAGTGCAGAACTTTGGTGGCACTGTATTCAACGATGAAGAATAATTTTCAAATTCCTTAAATTATAAAATAAACAGCTTTAAGATATGGACGAAAAAATACTGGATTTCCAATTCCCAAAAAGAACTCAGACAATTATAAAAGTAATAGGTGTTGGAGGCGGTGGCGGCAATGCTGTAAACCATATGTATAATGAAGGAATACATGATGTGTCCTTTGCATTATGTAATACAGATAATCAGGCTCTATGCGAGTCTCCTGTGGAAACCCGTATACAGCTTGGAAAGAAAACAACAGAAGGGCTTGGCGCTGGAAACCGTCCTGAAGTAGCCAAAGCTGCTGCTGAAGAAAGCAGGGAAGACCTTCAAAAACTACTGAGTGATGGTACCAGAATGGTATTTATCACTGCCGGGATGGGAGGAGGAACCGGAACCGGAGCAGCACCTGTTGTTGCCCGCATAGCTAAAGACTTAGGAATCCTTACAGTGGGTATCGTAACCATACCTTTTGTTTTTGAAGGCCGTAAGAAGATTATACAAGCACTGAAAGGTGTAGAAGATATAGCTAAGAATGTAGATGCCCTTCTGGTGATCAACAATGAGCGACTAATAGATATCTACGCTGACCTTACCATACCCAATGCGTTTGCAAAAGCTGACGATACATTAACTATCGCTGCTAAAGGCATTGCCGAAATCATTACAGTACATGGTCATATCAATCTCGACTTTGCCGATGTAAAAACGATAATGAAAGACGGTGGAGTAGCCATCATGAGTAGTGGCTACGGCGAAGGGGATAACCGTGTAGAAGATGCCATTGTAAATGCACTGCATTCCCCATTATTAAATAATAACGATGTATTTGATGCGAAAAAGATATTATTCAATATCTATTCCAGTGAAGAGGCTCCGCTTATCATAGAAGAAATGGAAGCTGTGGCTAACTTTATGAAACGATTTGGTCCTGAAATTGAAGTAATATGGGGTACTGCTACAGATAAAAAATTAGGAGAGAGAGTGAAAATAACTCTTTTAGCGACCGGATTTGGAATGTCTAGTATTCCGGGAATGGATATCGTTCCCGAAATAGACGAAGAAGAGGAAGAAGAGCGTATACGTCTTGAAGAAGAAGAAAAACGCCGCATTAACGAAATGATTGAAAAACATTATGGAAAAGATGGTGTACAAACAGTAGCCGTAAGATCTTCTTTCTTTGGACAAAAACCTATTATACTATCATCTGAAGAACTGGATGATGACAAAATCGTTGATGCATTGGAAAATACTCCGGTATTTAAACGTGACGAGAAATTCAACCCTAGTGATTATAAGCCTGAGCAAAGAAAACAGGGAGGGCTTTTTAACGACTAAACAAACAATATAACAGATGAACTTATTTGATAAAGTAAGCGAAGATATCAAAGATGCAATGCGTGCAAAAGATAAAATCAGACTGGAAGCATTGCGCGGAATGAAAAAAGAGTTTTTAGAAGCGAAAACAGCTAAAGGAGCGAGTGATGAGTTATCTGATGAGACTGCCATCCAGATAATGCAGAAAATGGCTAAACAACGCCGGGATAGTGCCGAGATATATTCGGGGCAGAACCGTGCTGACCTCGCTGAAAAAGAACTGGCAGAGCTGGCAGTTATTGAAACATACTTACCAAAGCAATTATCTCAGGAAGAACTGGATACTAAAGTAGCTGAAATTATTGCTCAGGTTGGAGCTACATCTCCTGCCGATATGGGTAAGGTTATGGGTGTTGCCACAAAATCCCTTGCAGGTGTAGCAGCAGGTAAGGCTATATCAGAAACTGTAAAGAAATTATTGAGTAAATAAAAGATATTTTACAAATAAGCGAAGAGCAAGGTTGTAACCTTACTCTTCGCTTATTTATTATTAGTTTTGGCTTACATCAAGGGATTATCCCCAGGTATGGTAAAAATATTACCTAAACATTTTCTCAATTACATCATCTTCAAGCATAGATATAATTGTTTTACCATCAGGAGTGTGTTTATAAGCAGGAGATGCAAACAGCTGGTCTACAATCTTATTCATTTCCTCATCCGATAATTTATGTCCATAAGGTATAGCAGCAGCATTAGCCATGGATAGCGCCAGAGATTCACGTATCTCTTCTTTTACATCACTACCGCTTTCAATACTTTTATCAATCATATTATGAACCAGCTGCACAGGATCTGCATTGATCTCTGATGGCGTTCCATTTATTGCATAAGCATTGTTGCCCAAATGGCTTAAATCGAATCCTACAGCCGCAAGATCATCTATCAGATATGGAATCATAGCCGATTCGGATGGAGATAATTCAATGATTTCGGGAAACAATGCCCGTTGTGAGATACCTTTCTTATGCTCGATCTGACTTAGAAACTGATCAAACAAAATACGAATATGTGCCCTATGCTGGTCGATAAGCATCAGACCGGACTTAACAGAAGTTAGTATATAACGATTCTTATATTGATAATGGATAACCATATCATTATTTCCTCTATCGGCTTCAATTGAATTCTCAAGCTGATTAAAAATATTTACATCAACATTCGGTTCATTCTGTACATCAAGTCCCCCTTTATCCTTTTCGAATCCCTGATAGAATTGTTCCCAATCAAGACTGGGGCGCTGATAGTTTGCAGAAGAAGGAGATTTGAACGGATTATATGACGGGTTGACGTTCACACGGGGCTGACTTGTATTTTTAGACGGGTCGTGAATAGGTATATCTATAGCCCCCTCCGTATCAAAATCGATTGTTGGTACTTCATTAAATTTCCCCAAAGCTTCTTTTACGGCCGCAGAAAGTATCTGCCAGATAGGCTGCTCATTCTCAAACTTGATCTCTGTCTTTGTAGGGTGTATATTTACATCTATAGTAGACGGATCAACATCTAAATAAATGAAATAATTAGGAAACTCTCCTGTAGGAATCAATGGCTCAAATGCAGACAAAACAGCCCTATTGAAGTAGGGGTGTCTCATATACCTGTTATTCACAAAGAAGAATTGCTGTGCCCTTGTCTTACGGGCTGATTCAGGTTTACCTACAAAGCCTGTTATCTTAGCCAAAGATGTATCTACATCAATAGATATAAGTTGTTGGTTGAAGCTTTTACCAACTACATTTACTATTCGCTGACGCAAACTGCATGCAGGGTATTTCAATACTTCTATATCATTATCAATAAAGGAAAATTCGATTGAAGGATTAACCAAAACAATACGTTCCAGTTCTGTCAGTATATTTCTTCGTTCTGTATCGTTCGATTTCAAAAATTTCCGGCGGGCAGGAACATTGAAAAATATATTCTTTACAGAAAAATTACTTCCTACCGGACATGCGACAGGCTCTTGTCCTACAACCTGTGAACCAGCTATCTGCAGCAAAGTGCCTAGTTCATCTTCTGCCCTTCTGGTTTTAAGTTCAACATGGGCAATTGCGGCAATAGAGGGTAATGCCTCGCCCCTGAATCCCATTGTATGCAGACCGAAAAGATCATCTGCAGATCTTATCTTGGAAGTAGCATGTCGCTCAAAAGCCATACGGGCATCCGTCGCAGACATACCTTTACCATTATCTATTACCTGTATCAATGTTCTTCCGGCATCTTTGATAATAAGTTGAATGCTATCGGCACCGGCATCAATTGCGTTCTCCACCAATTCTTTAACTACAGATGAAGGACGTTGAATGACCTCCCCTGCTGCTATCTGATTGGCTATAGAATCGGGTAAAAGGTGTATTATATCGCTCATTTGTATATTTTATGAATTTATTCTTCCCTGTTAAAGACAGAAGATTTACTTCGTTGAGGTTTTATATCAGATGCTTTCCTTGTTGCCTTCCTGAATATATCATCCTTATCAAGTGGCCTCAAATAATCATACCAGTAAAAATCGGTGAGCCTCAACTGGGCAGGAGTAACCAAATCGAATGGAGTGGTTTTCCCTACAGATTTAGGCCAGGTAACCAGCTTTTCGAAAGTACCATCATCTTTCATAAATATTTGCAGATAGCTACTTTCCAGCCAGTTAAGAATACCACTTAGCTCCTTATCCTTTTCTTCCGGATATGCTATAGTTTCTACATTTCCTTCAGCCAGAACCCTATTCAATTTCTTACCCTTAAAGAACATTTTCATAGAACGGGCCTTCAATTGATTATAATGAATGGAATCCTTATCTTCTATAGAAAAACTATATCGCTTCACATGCATATAGTCAATTGTACTATCATTCATGAAAATATCTATCGTATCCCCATAAATCTGCCTGTTGGTATTCCAAAGTACCGGATCTTTATACATATGAAGAACGGAATCTCGGGAATCGAATTGCAATGAGTCACATACTCCCTGCATATCAGAGCGGTAGAAACGCACTCCATAATATGCTTTTATCTGACGATAAATGGTATTAGCTGTATCCTTAGTCAGGGAAAAAGATGTTGAATCACTCTTCGCAACAGGCTCCAAACGAAGTGAATCTGAGTGTAGCGAATCAGCTCTGGTAACAGCTCTTTCCACCCTATCATTACGGATTGGCTTTACACTATCAATAATTGTAATCAGTTTTAATGTATCAGCATGGATAAATAAGCTATCGCCCTGAGAATACTCGATACAATATGCGGAATCGGTAGCAAAAGCATAATCTGTCAGCTCATTATAATAGCCATAGTGCCCTCTCAGAATAACCCGTTTGGTTGTGTCCTGCAAAAACATATTTCCATATACTTCCCCATATCCTTTTGCCTTATGGTAAGAAATGGAATCTCCCCGCAAAATCCGGTTACCTTCCTTATTGACCACTGTAGACTGATCGAGCAACAGCGATTCTTCCGTTACGGTATTATACCATCCTTTACTTGTATATATTATGCCGCTGTCAGAAACAATTTTAGTTGGAGTATATATATCTGCGATCTTCGTATCCGTATTATATTTTAAGCGATCGGAATAAAGAGTAAATTTAGGATTCAGTAATATCACACTATCTTTAAATGTAGCGAGCTTTAAGTTCGGCTCATATTGTCCCCAGTAAGAAGTCAGTTCATTCAGAGAGTCTACCAGCATTCCACCATCAAAGTAATAACCGATATTCATCATACGGTCATAATTCAAACTATCAGTAAAGAGCGTTCCACTACCATGTTCAAGACGGACATTCTCCCGGAACATAACGAGTTTTGTATTACCATCATAATGCATATAATTTCCATACAGGAAAAGGGTATCACCCTGTTCCATGCGTACATTACTGAAGGCTTCGAATGAGTTTTTTTTCTCATCATAATAGGCACTATCACAGAAGAGGTAGGCTCCATCATGAAAGAAAATAACGCTGTCCTTCATTATCTGATAATCAAAATTCAAACGTTTAATCACATCCTTTGAGTGAACCAATACTATGACTTTTGGCTTTCCTGATTGCTGAAGATTCTGAGGTGCCTGCGGCTTTTGCGGTACCTGAAGAACATCTATATTTATACGGGGCGACATCATTGCCTGTGCCGAAGCATAAATAGCAATCAGGCATAAAATACTAGTAAGTATCTTATGCCTTTGATAGAGATATGTTATAAATTTCTTAAACACGCAATTGGCAGGTCACAGACCTATTTTATTTTGTAAGTACTTTCGATTATTTATTGCTTACAGCCTGGCTTTTCTTCACCCAATCCGGATATTGAAAGTCACAGTTTTCCCAATCCTTGTCGATTCTTACATAAGTATCTTTTATTTTAGTCTGAAGCCATTTTTTCAGCACTTCTTCATGCTTTTTATTTTCAACGATTTCTTTAAGTGCCTGATAATCGTCCGAAACATTGGCTACGTGTCCTTCTGTCCTTGTTTTCAATTTTACAATGGCAACCACATCTTTACCATTAGCCAGTTTCATTGTAAAGGATGGAGAGATATCCCCGACTTTCATTGTATTTACAACTTTACCCACTTCTGTAGGTAGTTCTTCCATCGTAAAACGGGGAGTACCATAGTTTACACTTTCTTTACGGTTTACCATCAATCCGTTATTCTTACGTGTATCTTTATCAAAAGATAATACAGTAGCATCCTCAAATGTAAATTTATTAGCCCTTATATCACTTGCAATTGAATCGAGACGATGAGTTGCTTTTGACATTTCTTCAGGTGATACCTTAGGACGGATCAATATATGGCGGAAATTAGCGCGGTCTCCTCTACGTTCTATCAACTGGATGATATGGAACCCATATTCAGTTTCCACTATATTAGATACTTTTTTCGGATCTGATAAAGAGAATGCAACACTGGCAAACTCAGGTGCAAGCAAAGCGCGCCCTGTGAAACCTAGCTCTCCCCCATTGGCAGCAGAACCGGGATCTTCAGAATACATAATGGCCAGAGTTGAGAAATCGGCAGAACCGGAATTTACCCTGTTGGTATAATCCCTTAAACGATCTTTCACCTGATCTATTTCCTTTAATGGAACTACAGGCTCATTTGTAATAATCTGTACTTCTACTGTTGTTGGAATATATGGCAAACTATCTTTTGGTAACTGAGCATAATAGCGTCTAACCTCTGAAGGCGTTAAATTGGACTTTTTACCTACCAGAGTTTTCTTTACTTCAGTAACTAAATAATCGCTGCGAATCTGTTCACGCCATTCTTCCCTCAACTGATTCATTGTAGCACCAAGATATTCCTCTGCTTTTTCCTTCGAACCCAGATTGGCTATTACATTATTTTCATATCTGGACAAACCACTGTTAACAACAGAAGCAGGTACATCTATACTATCGATTTTGGCCTGATCAAGAAATAATTTCTGTACGGCAAGCTGCTCCGGTATCAGGCAATATGGATCCCCCTCGATACGCTCTCCTCTGGATAGCATACCCAAACGTACTTTTTCCACATCCGATTTCAGGATAGCCTCATCGCCCACTACCCATATTATTTCATCTATTACATTATTTTGAGCGTAGCTCATAATACCCGAACCTAATAGTATTAGTAATAAAATCAGTTTTCTGGCTTTTTGCATCATTTTTGTCTGTTTATTAAAAAGTGGCGTAAATATAGTGATAATGTATCACTTTTTCTTAACGTAAAAAAAGAAGTTATAGTCTATTTGTCATAAAACTTAATTTCTTCATCCGAAACAGCCTTATCATAGAGGTCCTGCTGAACTTTTTTCAAATAATCAGATTTTCGCTGTTCAGTATATACCTCAATAAGTTGATTCTTTATATATTCAAATGGGGCTTCACTCCCTATTGTTTTATATTCTTTTATATTTAATAGATAAACAAAGGAAGAGTCGCGAACTTCTACATTCTTATTTGTACGAAGAAATTCATCCCCATTGTTAATAGACAAAGGCATGTTGTCAGCTATATCATTCAGGGCTACCCACTTGTTATAAAAATATTCATATCCAACAGCATTCTGCAATGTGTTTTTTTCAATATTCTCTACTGCAGCATCGGTAGATTGCTTATACCATTTTAGGAAATTATTCAACTCCTTCGAATCTACAGGGACTTTCAGATAAAGACCTTTAATTATATTTTCCTTTAGTTTGAACTTATCTTTATTAGACTCATAGAAAGACTCTAATTCTTTATCAGAGAACGATTTTGACAATTGTACTTTCAATAATTGCTCCTGATATAAATTGGTTATCAACGACTTTCTATAGTCCGCAACCAGCCGCTCAATATCTTCCTTATTTACAATATTCTTCTGCGCTTTGTCATACATCAGCTGATCATTAATCCACATCTTGACATATGTTTGCACAGCAGCAATACTATCTTCCGAAGAAAGGGTTTGAGGTATAACATTATTAAGTTCACTTTTATATAATGTCTTATCCCTCACTGTTACTATAGGTACCTGTTCTTGTTGCACATCACCAGTCCCCCCTTTACTGCACGATAGCAAAAAAGCAAAGGCCAGCAGAAATATAATGTAAATCCTATTTTTCATTTTATTGTCTTCAATACAGATTCATCTGTTTCTACTCTATATTTATTCCTCAGATATATTCGCCATTCTTTCTCCAAAGCATCCTGATAATCTAATTCTACAGAGGAACGCACATCTGTATAATCCTGAGGAGATGAAATAAAATCTCCTACAACAGAGAAAAACTGATAGCCTTTGGGAGATGTTACTTCTTTTGCTACTCCAAATATTTTATTATCCACATACTGATTCTGACCTTTGATCCATAATCCGGGTTCCATAAGAACCTGCACCGAATCTTTATTAAAACTATTTCTAATTTTTTCAATAAGGGAATCTCTTTTCTTTTCTTTTGCAGCAAGTGACTCGATCTCTTTTAGGATACCTTCCTTTTTTGTATGTATGATCAGCCCTTTGTATTTTGTACCATCGAGGCTATATTTTGATTTGTTCTTGTTGAAGTAATCAGATAATCCTTTTTCATCAGTAACAGAACGATCCCATATATTTTTATTCTTGACTATAAATAATAACAGCTCATCCGAAATACTATTCAATTGCTCCTTATACTCAACAAACCTGTCTGATAAGGTGGCATAATAATAGTTTGTCATATTACGTGATAGATAGTCATTAAAATACTCTCTCAGAATATCGGTAGACAGAGTATGCTTGATTAGATCAGTATAGATAAACATATCTGGAGCATCGCCCGATCTGCTTGCATTTATCAACCTTTGAGTATAACGGATATATTCAATAAAATTATTTACAGTGTAAGTCTCGATATTATTGAATGTGAACAATATATCATTTTTATTGCTTACCATATTAAAAAATGCTGAATCTTTAGGCGAGACTTTGTTAGTAATGTCATTTAATTTGGAATATGCATCTTTATTTATATACAATTTAAGATCCGCAGCCATATTCCGATGCTTTTCAGATATCATACTTTCTAATTTATCACTCTTTTCTATTCTTTTTCGCAGAGCATTTTTAATATCGCCATAAGCCGGAACAGGTGCCTTCTGTAACAAGCGCATTATATGATATCCATAATCGGACCGGACAGGTTCACTTACATCTCCGTCCTTCTTCAGATCAAAAGCTGTATTCACAAAAGAGGGGGATAAGGGAGAATCGAGGCCTATAAATCCCAGATAACAACCTTTCTCCTTTGTTTCCATCACCCGAGAAAACTCTTCACATAAGGAATTAAAATCAGAGGAAGAATGGATATTTTTATATTCCCGCCAGGCTACTTTACCTACACTGTCTATTTGATGCTGACTGGCAGGTATCTTCGAGAAATTAAACAGAACCTGTTCAATTTCCACAGAACCAACTGCAGGGCGTTTTCCCAGAACCTGTACAATATGGTACCCATGAACGGTTCTTATTGGCTGGCTAATCTCATTTATCGGGAGAGTATATATTACATCTTCTACTTTCGATGCAAACATAAAAGGAACAGTCCAACCAATATAACCATTTCGTTTATTATTATCCATCATAATGGACGTCTGCAATGTTTTATCATAGCCCTCACCCTCAAAGCCATTTTTCAAAAGCTTAGCACGCAATTCCATCGCTTTATTATATAATGCTACCGTGTCGGCAGGATATACGAGATCTCCTTCCAAAGGGAGGAGAATGTGATTTATTTCCACATTCTCAAGCAAACGATTATATATCTTTTGTATATATGTATTTTCATATAAAGTATCCTGCATATATTTACGAGCCATCTCAACTCTGGCTGTAGATAAATCTCTTACATAATTACCTGTAGTATCCAAGTTCTGCGCCTTAGCTTCCTCAACATTCATTTTGAAATCAATGTATGACTGTACAAAGTCAGATAAGGATTCTTTATTATGGTCTGCTCTTAGCTGATTGCTTTTAATATAAGCTTTTTCCAACTCTGATCGTAAAACAGGTTTTCCATTAATTTTTATTGCAACAGGATCTGCCGCCTGTTGTGCATACATACAAAATGTAGTAAGTAATGTGATAAGTAGTGTAAATAGTTTTTTATTCATATATCAAGTTGATAAACTGTACAAAAGGCAAAGATACAAGAAATATAAGCTTATAATGTTTTAAAATATTCTAAAATAAAAGGCTATGGGTATTTTTATTTCTTTAACGAAACAATCATTAACAATCTTAATTTTAATATCTTTACACCACTCTATACAAACAACCAGCTTTACTAACCTAAACTACAATCTTATGAAGAAAGTAATCTTTCTATTATTGTTAACATTTACCCTATTTTCAAGAGCCCAGAACTATCCTCAAGCAGATCTCTTAGACATCAAATTCTCTTCTGCAACAGGAGATGTAAAAGATAATTCACCAAAGCAAAATCCGATCAGGAACGGAAGTACAATTCCCTCAGTTGTATATAATGTCGAAATAAAACAATATGTTAGCAAGTTTCCGCAAAATACAACTACAAATAACTATTTCAGGGTGGATTATATGAATGATGCTGATTTTAAGAATAAAATTCAGAATGCATTCACTATCGAAGTTTACATCAAAGCTGACAACAACAGAAAAATGAGTCCTGTATCTTCCATGGAATCCGGAGGATTCGGAATTCAACAATTAGAAAAAGGAGCGACCCAATTTCTATTTGGAAAAAGCTCCGGTGATTATTATAGCATTGGAAGCAAAAATATATATGGAGATATAAAATCAGACTATCATCATATTATTTATACTTATGATGGAAATAACCTGAAAGCATATTATGACGGAGTAAATATCGATAACCTTTCTAACGTCGGGAAGTTGAGATTATCGCCAACAGTCTCCAGTCAATGGCTTGCAATAGGTGGTGATGTTAGTGGCAGTAATGCTATACAGCGAGAGTTTACAGGTGAAATCGCAGTGGTAAGAATGTACAGCACTGCCCTTTCTGCCTCAGATATAGAGAATTTGTATATACAAATCTCTAGACGAAAAGCCCTCTCAAATGTTGACAGATTAAATACCATACTAACTAAAACACTAAATGAATATCCTAACAAGGAGTTAGCGATGCCTTATAAGGTGGAAGGCTGGGATTTGATGAACTCATTAAACACGACAGAGGAAGCCATTAATGAATTCCAACAGAAAGTACAGCACGAACTTGGTATTACACTGCCTGAAGTGAATGAATATCCGCGTTTTGCTGTTATGTCCGATATCCATGTAGGAAGAACCGGTTGGACAAACAGACTGCCAAATGCAGTGGAAGTGCTTAAAGAAAAACAGTTGGATGCAGTTTTTGTTGTAGGGGATGTAGCTGATAACGGGCGAAAAGATCAGTTACAAAATGCATTGAGTGCTTTTTCTCCCCTTAGCCCTGAAACCAATGTTTATTTCATGATGGGAAATCACGACTGGTGGGAAGGTAACGGCAGCGTATTTAAAGGAGTAATGGGACAAAGACTCAATCAATTTATTGATATAAAAGGTTATCCGTTTATTACGGTCAGTCTTGATGGCTCCGAAGCAAATAATCAAATATATATTTATCAATCAACATCCAAAAACTTTCTAAAAGCGGCATTAGAAAAAGCCAGCAAAGAATATCCGGGTAAGCCGATCTTCGTATTTATGCATGTCCCTCTCACGCATACAGTTTATGGATCTTATAGGATTGAACCGGGAACAGAGAGCCGGGCAAATAATACGGAAGCGATGAAGGAAATTTGTAAAAAATATCCCCAAATAGTTTTATTCTCAGGACACTCTCATTATCCATTGGGAGACGAAAGATGCATATATCAGAAATACTTCACATCCGTACATGATGGCAATCTAGCCGCTACTAATATCGAAGATGGTTTATTACCAACTAATAGTGACCGTCACTTCAGCGAATCATTAAATATTGCGGAGGGATGTATCGTTTCGGTAAATGATAAGAAAGACGTAATTGTAAACAGAATCAACTTTACAAGGAATGAACCAATAAAGAAACCCTGGACAATAAAAGCTCCTCATGACGGATCTACATTTACTTACACAAGTAATAGAAATGGTGGAGAAGTTCCTTATTTTGCATCTACAGACAAACTTATAATAGATGAAATACAAAATAATTCTTTCAAGGTCACCTTTCCTCAGGCAAAAGACGACGACTTGGTACATCACTATTTAGTAGAACTGATGAACAAAAATGGGGCAAGAGAGCAGAAAGTGAATGTTTTTTCGCAGTTCTTCTTTGGCAGTGCAACCCCAAAGACATTATCCTTAACTATTAAAAACCTAAAAGGAGTTTATTCTGACTACTTGATAAAAGTTTCAGCGATTGATTCATTCTATCCAAACAATCTTGATCATAAAACCAATAAATCCGAGCCACTGACAGGATCGGCAAAAGATATGGATTGCTCAGATCTGTATATGGTAGGAAGTGCAGCCCCATGCGGATGGACCAATATAAATCCGGAAGTAATGACCAAACAAGAAAATGGAATATTCGTTTGGACAGGTTTCTTAAAAAAGGGAGAGATGAAATTTTTACTTCGAAAAAATACATGGGATCCATCTGTTAACCCGATTGCAACAAAAAACATAGAATCCGGAAGCATTTATGATGTAAATATCACAAATGCAATTAGTGGAGATTATAAATTCAATATAGTAAAAGACATGAACTGCTCCGTATTTGTTGATACCAAAAACTGGACAGTAAAAGTCATCGAGAATAAAGAAAACATCCCACTATATCTGGTTGGAGATGCAACTCCAAACGGCTGGTATAATACTAAAGCCACGCCAATGGTAAAAGAATCAACAGGAGTATTTACATGGAGCGGATATCTAAAAGCAGGACATTTCAAATTTATAACTCAGTTAGGCACATGGAATTCAATTGTACCAGCCAAAAAAGCACATGAGACTATAATACCTGAGTACAAGCATTATGTCTCAGATAATTATCAAGGAGATTATCGTTTCGTTTTGCTTGATGCAGGTAACTATACCATTCGCGTAGATCTGAATGAGAATATAATGTTTGTAGACAAAGATGATAGTGATGCCGATATTTATATTATCGGTGATGCCACGCCAACAGGCTGGCACAACAATGCAGCTATGCCATTAAGTAAATTGCAAGACCGTATATATCAATGGAAGGGAACCCTTAAAGCCGGGCACATTAAGTTTATCACACGCTTAAATACATGGAATTCTTTAGTTCCAGTACCTGCTAAAAATGAAGCAATAAAAATCGGGACTACACACCAGATTACAAATGACTATAAGGGTGATTACAGGTTCATTATAGCAGAAAAGAATGATTACACTGTAACATTAGATCTGAACAATCATACTTTTGTTGTTAATTATACCTATCCTAGCCTGAAAGATGGGAAAGAGAACGATGCCTCACAGTACACCATTATTTCAGATAACAATTCTATTGAAATTACCACCGATATTATGCTCGATACTGTTTGTCTATGGGATATAAGCGGAAGGCTGATAGCTATGGAGAAAAATAAGACAGGAACCATATCTATGCGTAATTTGAATAAAGGCATATATATAGTTGAACTGACATATAAAGGCGAAAAAGTAACCCGTAAAATACTGATAGAGTAATCTTACAATTCCAATAAATAAGTGCGGCTACCTACAGGTAGCCGCACTTATTATAATGTTATATTAAATCTTATTCTCCTCTGCTGTAATTTGGAGCTTCGCTGGTAATAGCAACATCGTGAGGATGGCTTTCTGCAACACCTGCATTTGTAATGCGGGTAAATTTAGCATTATGCAGATCGTTAATATTCTGAGCACCGCAATATCCCATTCCAGCACGAAGACCGCCTGTCATCTGATAAATCACTTCATAAAGCGAGCCCTTGTATGGTACACGGGCAGCAATACCTTCCGGAACTAATTTTTTAATATCGGCTTCCATATCCTGGAAATAACGGTCTTTTGAGCCTTTTTCCATTGCCTCTAAAGAACCCATACCACGATAAGATTTGAACTTACGTCCGTTGAATATGATAGTCTCACCAGGGGACTCTTCCACTCCGGCAAGTAACGATCCCATCATCACTGAGTATCCTCCTGCAGCCAATGCTTTAACAATGTCACCCGAATAACGCAATCCTCCATCAGCAATCAAAGGAACATCTGTACCTTTCAATGCTTTGGCAACATCATAAATGGCAGATAGCTGTGGTACTCCAATACCTGCAACCACACGGGTGGTACAAATCGAGCCTGGCCCGATTCCCACTTTCACGGCATCTGCTCCGGCATCTGCCAGATATTTAGCAGCTTCACCTGTAGCAATATTACCTACTACAATATCTATATTAGGATAAGCAATCTTTACTTTTTTCAGCATTTCCACTACTCCTTTTGAGTGTCCATGCGCCGTATCGATAACGATTGCATCTGCTCCGGCTTGAACAAGAGCATCTACACGTTCCAACGTATCGTAAGTCACACCAACTCCGGCTGCTACACGCAAACGACCATTCTCATCCTTACAAGCAAACGGCTTATCCTTAGCCTTTGTGATATCTTTATAAGTTATTAATCCGATCAATTTGTTATCAGCATCCACTACAGGCAGCTTTTCAATCTTATGTTGTTGAAGAATATCTGCGGCTGCTTCTAAGTCTGTCGACTGGCGTGTGGTAATGATATTTTCTTTCGTCATTACATCATCAATCAGTTCGTTCATATCCCTGCGGAAACGTAGGTCACGATTAGTAACAATACCTACTAAATAATTGTTTGTATCCACAACAGGAATACCACCGATCTTAAATTCTGCCATCATAGCTAATGCCTGACCAACAGTCTTATCCCTGAGGATACTTACCGGATTAGATATCATTCCATTCTCAGCACGTTTCACAAACTTAACCTGCTGTGCCTGTGCCTCAATAGACATGTTTTTATGAATAACACCAATACCCCCTTCGCGGGCTATAGCTATAGCAAGTTTTGCTTCAGTAACAGTATCCATTGCTGCCGAAACCATCGGGATATTTAACTTGATATTGCGTGAGAATTTTGTCGAGAGATCGACTTCGCGGGGGAGAACTTCTGAATAAGCGGGGATCAACAGTACATCATCGAATGTTAATCCATCCATTACAACTTTATCTGCAATAAAAGACATATATAAAAGAGCTTTTGAAATTTATTGCGCGCAAATATACGAATTTTTAGCGAACCAAAAGGTATAAATAAAGAAAAAGGTATAGAAAGTAATATTTTTTTAACATAGGTTTCAAAAGGGCTACCTTTGTAGCCCCTTTATTAATCATCACCTTCTTCTTTTTATCAGTCTCACTATCTCTCCTATCCACAATACAAAGGATGTACCTCCTATAATAATACCCCAGTCTTGTATTGTGAGTGGTGCAGTACGGAATACATCACCACCAAAAGTAACGATTAACACTTGCCCTATAAGAATAATCAATGCAACAATCTCAAAACCGGCACTCTTACTCAATCCGGCAAAAGCAGATTTACCTGTACCATAAGCCTTAGCATTAAACATATTCCAGAACTGGAGTAATACAAATACTGTGAAGAAATATGATAAGAAATAACGCTCTCTTTCACCTTCGGCTATATAACTAAAGAAAGAATTCAAATGATCCGGATTTGCAAAGTAATACATCATACCCAGAAGGAAAATGACAAATATAACCCCGGTAATAAGAATATGTCTTGCAATCGATGATGTTACAATAAAGTCACTGTTCTTTCTTGGCTTATTGTTCATCACATTCGGATCAGGCGGCAAAGAAGCTAAAGCCCCTGCGGCAAATGTATCCATTATAAGGTTTACCCATAACATTTGTGTAACTGTCAATGGTAATTCTTGTCCAAACACAGAGCCAAGGAATACAATCAATAATGCTGCCACATTGATGGTTAACTGGAAAAGCATGAAACGCTGGATATTCTCATACAGCGACCTGCCCCACATCACAGCTGTAGCAATACTGCTAAATGAATCGTCTAGCAAAGTGATATCACTGGCCTCTTTTGCAACCGAGGTACCTGAACCCATCGACAAACCTACATCGGCATAGTTAAGAGCCGGAGCGTCGTTAGTACCATCGCCTGTAACAGCAACAATTTCTCCATTCTTTTTTAACAAATGGACAAGGCGTTGTTTATCAGTCGGACGCGCACGGCACATTATCTTCAAATCTCTTACCCTGTCAAAAGCTTCGCCATCTGATAGTGCTTCAAAATCGATTCCTGCAATAATATTCCGGTCAGTATCCTCTTCATCATTCCAAATTCCTATTTGCCGCCCTATCTCTTTAGCTGTACCATAGGTATCACCGGTTACTATCTTCACACCAATTCCGGCATTCAGACATTGTTCTACTGCGCCCGGAACATCCGGACGAACAGGATCGGAAATACCTGCAATTCCAAGAAATATAAGATCGCCATTTATTAATTCTTCCAGAGCTTTTTCCGAGTTTCCATCAATATACAAATATGCAAACCCGAGGGTACGCATCGCTTGATTCTGATATTGCAAAAGCTGCTCATCAATCATTTGTTTGTACTCAGCAACAGGCACTTCTCCTTCAGCTGTAGCCACAGTCTTACATTTACCAAGAACAACTTCAGGAGCACCTTTTACATACAACACTTTCCGTTTCAGCTTAGGAGATTCTACAAAGGTTGCCATAAACTTACGTTCGGTAGAAAACGGCAACTGATCGATCACTCTTTCTTTATTCCGTATATTGCTATATAGTATTTTTGTCTTGTTCAGCCAAAGTAATAATGCCCCTTCTGTTGGATTTCCCAATGCTGCCGTTTTTCCGGGATTTGAGAAATCAAGAAATGCAGTTGAATTGACCGATATATTTCCTATTACCAGCCTGCTGATCTCGCTATCGGTCAGGCGTTGATTATCCAGTCCATAAAAGTTTGTACTGGCAACCTGCATTTGGTTCTGAGTCAGCGTCCCTGTTTTGTCCGTACAAATAACAGTAGTAGCACCCATTGTCTCCACAGCATGCATTTTACGCACCAGATTATTCATCTTCAGCATACGGCGCATACTTAAGGCTAAGCTCAATGTCACGCTCATTGGCAATCCTTCAGGAACAGCAACAACTACCAATGTTACAGCTACCATAAAAGCCTGCAATATCTCTGTAGCGGTATCCAAATTTATCCATGAACTACTATCCAGAGGATCTACACCAAAAAGATAACCAACAGAAGCAATAATCACAGTTGTCAACGCACCTGTTATCAGCCACCTTAACCATCCGCCTTCTTTGACAGACTTCGGCAACCTGGCATTTTTACCTAATAACTCCAGTCCATCATATATAATAGGTAACCAGACTTTGATCATAGCAACCGCTACCCCAAGCATGGCAGCACCCAGTAGCGCCAGTTGTCTTTTTTGGATAGGCACATATGGGTCAAGAACTACATCTTTAATAACCAATACTGAGAAAGTCAGAATAGCAAGTATCAAACCGATTACACCAATAAACTTAGCAAGCGAATCCAACTGACGATTTAAAGGAGTTTCTCCTTCTACCTTCTCTGTAGCTTTTACCGCAACTTTGCCAAACTCTGTAGCATCTCCTACCCTGTGAACTTCAAAAACTCCGTGTCCATTGATTACTTTTGTTCCACGCAAAACCCAGTTGGACGGATATGTCACCCCTTCTTCAAAATGCTCGGGATCAATTGTTTTGTCAATACTAAGCTCCCCCGTCAGGCAAGATTCATCGATCTGCATAGATACAGCCTCAACTAATTCACCATCAGCAGGCACCTCATTACCTATTTCTAACAATACGATATCCCCTACAACAATATCTTTCTTGGCAACCTGTCCTACGTTACCGTTACGGATCACCATTACCATATCCTCATCATTCACCTGATTAAGGACATCAAACTTTTTATTGGCATCCATCTCAAACCAGAACGATACACCTGTCGCCAAAAGAATGGCACAAAATATACCGATAGTCTCGATGTATTCATTATGTATAATGGAAATACCCAGCGACAAAAACGCAGCAATAAGCAAGATACGGATTATCGGATCTTCAAACTTCTTCAAAAAAAGCTTCCAAAGAGGCTCTTTCTTTGGCGGAGTCAGAATATTCATTCCATGTTTTTGCCTACTTGCTTTTACCTGCGCGTTCGTCAGGCCTGTATAATTTTTCCTAGATTCCATTCTTATATATTGTTTATATCTCAGTTTAACGATTTAATACCTATAATAGTTATATAAAAAGAGACAAAGTTACACTCATTTAACATAAAAACAGAATATATTCCGGTTAAATTATTGTTACGATGGCCTGTAATATATCTATTAAATGATCATCATAAAAAGTGACAAAAGTGACACTTTTATATAGTTTTCAGTGTTACTTTTTATTCGATAACGTTAACCTATAATAGATAAATCTAAGGAATTATCCTTTATAACTTTTAATACTTAGTTCACCATTTCATATATGCGACTCACCCATTCTGCTCAGATAAAAATATTTCTTATATGTAGATTTACGCTATAATTAAAAAATATAATTATGGGCAGATTAGTAATTATTCTATCAACCTTATTCCTATTAACAGTTTCCTGCAAAGGATATGAAAAGTTTCCGGTCGCTGAAATTGAAGACGGATTGGAAAATTCGGGAAAACCCAAAATCATTGTTTTTATGCCGTCTGTATCCGACTCTACAGAATATGCCTCGATGATTGTCCAAGCCTTTAAAAACTACTTTGTACAAAAACTTGCTTTTAACCCTGAAGACAGATCTTTAGCTGATATAGATATTATCCTGACGGGAAGTAATAATGAACTGAAATATCATTCAACTGCAGAAGGTGAGGCAAGTATACAACTGGCTTTATTATCAGGTGTTGGAAATACAAAATCTTTACTGATAAACCTTTTCGATACTACAGGGATGCATATTAAAGATACAAGTGAGGAATTGTTGTCGAAACTAAATATTACTCCCTTCGATGATTATAATGACAGCTCGGTTCTCTTTCTACTTGATAAAGATAATAACATTGTCTGGCGGGATAATGATTACCGAGGTCAGGGTGAACATCTGAAACCATTAGAATATAAAATTAAAGAGCTGTTAGGCATGACTTATCCAAGACCGGTCGATAACAACAATCTTAAAGTAGGAGATCAGGCTCCGGATATTATTCTTAAAAAAGGGATCAATGATGGTATACGCGTTCTTACATTCTATCCGGCAGCATATAGCGGAGTATTCGACGTGAACAATATGGCAAGAAGGATTTCAATGGAACGCCTGTCTATGATGTCGTGTGCTATACAAATATCATCTTTAGACAAGATACAACTAAATAATCCGGGTGTAAGATATTATGCCATATCCGAATCTACTCCCGAAATATTGAATAACTGGAAAGCTGTCCTTGGTACACATCATATACAATATATAAATGATGCGGATTATTCGATTGCTTCAGCTTTTGGGGCATATAATCCCGTAGGATACTGTAACAGAATTACTGTAATTATTGACAAAAACGACAAGATAGCGTATCTGGATAATGATTACAAAATCAACAAAGAAGCCGAAATACAAAAAGTGATAAAGGGATTACAGCTGAAGTGAGATACTATATAAATTAAAAAGGAGCTATTTGCTCCTCTTTAATTATCAGTTTTCCGGTTCCACCCAGTCTCCATTATCTTTTATCAGTTGAACAAGCCTCTCTACCGCTTCTTCCGACGGGATATTCTTATCTATAAGATTCTTCTTCTTGTATAAAGAGATTTTGCCTCTTTCAGCACCTACATAGCCATAATCGGCATCAGCCATTTCGCCTGGACCATTTACAATACAACCCATCACACCTATCTTAAGGTGCTTCAGATGTGAAGTAGCTCCCTTTACTAAAGCAACGGTGGTCTGCAAATCAAATAAGGTACGTCCACAGCTAGGACACGAAATATATTCTGTTTTGCTGGTACGTACACGTGATGCCTGCAAAATGCCAAACATATAAGCATCTATATTCTTCTGCGAGATATCTCCTTCATTCTGTAACATAATACCATTGCCAAAACCATCAAGATAGAGGGTTCCAAAGTCCGCACCGGCTTTTATCTGCAGATCTTCCGATTCATTCTCAGTATAATGGCGGCAAAAAACAACCGGGGTATCACAATCATTATTCATCAGTGTGTGTACAAGTGCCCGTTGCTCACCGACTCCATTAATATGATCAGTGGCTATAATCAGAACAATCGTTTTATCTACCTTCAATAGAGATATAATACCATCATCCAGATCAGGATAAGACAATTGAAGAAATTTAATAGCTACAGTTGTACCTTTGATCCTCTCCCAATTTGATCTATTAAACAATGGATATGTATTCTTTTCCTCAGTCCAACCTTCAATATCTATAATAGAAGGTATCGCACGTGGAGCCCCAACAGGCAGCTCTTTTCCTACATATATATAATCAGGCAGGAAGTGGCTATTCAGCTCAAAATTTCCATGCGAACGGTCGGATATTACCACAGGTACACTATCACCGCCAATATTACCCACTACATAGGTTTCTCTACGATCAGTAGAGAAAGGAGAGAATTTATCACTTGCCTTGGCTATTATTTCAGGATGGTTTTCCTTTTGTTTCATATAAGCCACCAGCTTACGGGCAACCGGAACCTCCAGTTCCGGATCTTCGCTAAGTGAGACACGTATAGTATCGCCTATCCCATCCGAAAGAAGAGAGCCAATACCTACTGCCGACTTTATTCGTCCATCTTCTCCATCCCCGGCCTCGGTTACACCCAGGTGTAAAGGGAAACTAAGTCCCTCTTTCTCCATTCTGTCGATAAGTAACCGTACCGCTTTTGACATAACCACAGTATTGGAAGTCTTCATAGAAATCACAATATCCTTAAAACCTTCATTAATACATATATGCAGGAATTCCATACACGATTCCACCATACCCTCAGGGGTATCGCCATAACGGCTCATAATACGGTCTGATAAGGAGCCGTGATTCACACCTATACGAATCGCGGTCTTATGCTCTTTACATATATCGATTAACGGAACAAGCTTAGCTCTAATTTTGTCTATTTCCTGAGCATATTCTTCGTCAGTATATTCGAATGTAGCAAAAGTTTTCACCCTGTCCACAAAGTTACCCGGATTTACCCGGACTTTCTCCACTATCCGGGCTGCAGATTCCGCCGCACGCGGATTGAAGTGTATATCTGCAATAAGAGGAGTATTGTATCCCTGCCCTCTTACCACATCTTTTATATTCTTCAGATTTTCAGCTTCACGCACACCCTGAGCTGTCAGGCGGACATAATCGGCACCGGCCTGTACTATTTTAATAACCTGCTCGGCACTAGCCTCAGTATCGTTTGTATTGGTATTAGTCATCGATTGCACCCGGATAGGATTATTTCCGCCAAGAGGAGTATTTCCTATTCTGGTTTCGGATGACAAACGTCTTTTATAGTTGAAGTAATTCATATGAACTTAAAATATTTTTTTTAGTTGGAATCCGAATATTATAACAAAGATAGACTTTTTTTGTTTCGGTAATGAAAAGAGTAAAATATGTAATTAAGAATATCCTAATCAGCCATTTTAAATATCGTAAATATTCTTTAGCAATATTTACACAAGAGAGGATAAATAATTCAGGCTTCTTCAAAAACAAAGCGAAATATCTCTGTGTTTTATGACAGAATTAAGTTTCAATTCTAAAACAATATTAGAAATTAAAATTATGAAAAAGATTATTCTCTCAGGTATTATAGCAGTTGCTCTGTTTGCTTCTGCAAATATGATGGCTCAAGGTGTACTTCCTAAAGCTAAACAAGAAATAAAAACAGAAAGCCAAAAAGCTAAAACTGAATTGGGCGAAGCTAAAAAAGATGCAAAATCTGATATGAAGAAAGTTGAAAAGGGAGCTGGTGCAGAAGTAAAAACTGCGAAGAAGGATGCTAAAAGTGATATTCAGAATGCTAAAAAAGATGCTAATACACTAAAGAGCGATGCTAAAAAAGAATGGAATAGCAAATCAAAGAAATAAATTTGATATTCAGTTAGATTAAAAATGAAAACCGATATACTAAAATGTATCGGTTTTTTAAATTTATATACCTATCAAAATTATCTAAATAGATTTTTAATATTTATTTTAAGGTCTCAGACCTATTTATTACTTTTGTATCTGCAACAGCAATAGTCGGTTAAATAATGTTGCATTAAATAATCTCTTTTACTTACGCTGTCTAATACACACACCATGAATAAAAACATCAAACTCTTTTTTCTTTGCTGTTTCAGCTTAGTTTTGGCAAACTTACATGCAGAAGTTAAATTGCCTCGTATCTTCTCTGACAATATGGTACTGCAACGTGATAAACCTATAAAAATATGGGGATGGGCAGACAAAAATGAAACCGTAGAGGTCAGCTTTATCAATCAGACAAAAAAAGTAAAAGCAGATAAGAACGGCAACTGGATTTTACTTCTCGATCCGGTAGCATATGGCGGCCCTTATACTATGGAAGTGAAAGGAAAGAACAATAAAATTTCTTTCGATAATATTCTTGTAGGAGAAGTCTGGTTATGCTCGGGTCAGTCCAACATGGAATGGACAGTAGAGAACATAATGAATGCCACTACCGAAATAAGAGAGGCTAATCACCCCCAGATACGGACATTCAATGTAGATAAAGATATAAGTACAAAACCTAAAGACGAGCTAAATGGCGCATGGCAGGTATGTTCACCTCATACTGTTGCCAATTTCTCCGCTGTAGCTTATTTCTTTGCTCGTAAATTGAATAAAGAACTAAATATGCCTGTGGGTATCATCAATTCTTCGTGGGGTGGAACAGATATAGAGACATGGACAAGCGCTGATGCCTTTAGCAAACTTCCTCAACAATTCAGGGAAAGATACAAAAGCATAGATATCACAAATTTTGACCTGCAGGCCAAAGATAACGAAATAAGCAGGGCTAAATATGTAGAGGCAATGAACAATGATCCGGGACTGAGCGGCAATTGGTATGAACCATCAACCAATATATCGGACTGGCAAAAAATGCAGATACCTCAGTTATGGGAAAATGTACTAGGTAATGTAGACGGAATAATATGGTTCAGATATAACCTTACTCTGCCAAAAGAGGATGAAGGAAAAGCCGCAACAATTCAACTAGGGCCAATCGATGATAATGACATCACATGGATAAATGGTATAAAAGTTGGCGAAACAGCAGGCTATGCAACAAACAGAGTTTATGAAATTCCTGCAAACGTACTCAAGGCAGGAGAAAATACCATAATCATAAAGGTAACAGATTATAGCGGTGGCGGAGGCATTTATGGAAAAGCTGATGATATATATCTGAGAACACAAAATGGTGAATATCCACTGGCAGGAGAATGGTTATACAAAGAAGCAGTTACAAATAAAATGTTCAACTACATTGACATGTCTCCTAATATGTATTATTCCCTACTCTACAATGCCATGATAAACCCTATTACGCAACTATCTATCAAGGGCGCTATCTGGTATCAAGGAGAGAATAATGCATCACAGGCATATAATTACCGTACACTATTCCCTACCATGATAAACAACTGGCGTGAAAAATGGGGCTATGAATTTCCTTTCTACTGGGTACAACTGGCCAACTTTATGGCAAAAGATAATACACCAAAAGATAGTGAATGGGCCGAATTGCGTGAAGCACAAACAATGACGCTCTCATTACCTCAGACCGGGCAGGCTGTAATCACAGACATTGGCGATGCCGATGATATACACCCTCGCAACAAGCAGGATGTAGGCCTACGCCTTGCACTTATCGCTCTGAACAAGGATTATGGTAAAACAGATATTGTATATTCAGGTCCTACTTTCAAAGCAATGAATATTGAAGGTAAAAAAGCTATTATTGAGTATAATAATATAGGGCAAGGGCTATCTGTAAATAATAAATACGGATACATAGAAGGTTTTGCAATAGCAGGAGCCGACCAAAATTTTGAATGGGCAAAAGCATATCTTGATGGGAATAAGGTTGTTGTATATTCAGATAAAGTAGCCAATCCGGTAGCTGTACGCTATTCATGGTCGAATAATCCGGATGTGAACCTGTTCAATAAAGAAGGATTACCGGCAACACCATTCAGAACAGACAATTGGAAGGGAATTACACAACACTAATATTGACAGACATTTAACAAGCAGCAATGAAGCAAGAGCCGCCCTTGGATATCACTATGGGCGGTTCAATTTTTATACCTTATTGCGAGGATGATGCTCTATGATCTCCTGCCGCAGATATTCCCTGTCCATATGAGTATATATCTCAGTCGTGGTAATTTTTTCATGGCCCAGCATCAATTGTATTGCACGGATATTTGCTCCACCTTCAAGCAAATGAGTTGCAAATGAATGGCGAAACGTATGCGGACTGATTGTTTTCTTTATCCCTGCCTGTATGGCATATTCTTTTATAAAATGGAAAACCATAATGCGTGAGATCGGGGTACCACGGTTACTTAAAAACAAAGCATCTTCCGAACCTTTCTTCACATTTATTTCCCTGCGATAATATAAAAACTTCTCTATCTCTTTTATCGCTGTATGCGAAATAGGAACAAGGCGTTGCTTACTCCCTTTACCTTCCACTTTGATAAAACCCTCATCAAAAAATAAGTCTGAAAATTTTAGTTTGGTCAACTCCGAAATACGTAATCCGCAACTATACAGTGTTTCGAGAATGGCTCTATTGCGCTGCCCTTCTTTTGTGGATAAATCAATTACGGACATTAGTTTTTCAATTTCATCAAGAGAAAGGACGGTTGGTAATTTCAAACCGATCTTTGGCGTTTCCAGCAATTCTGTCGGGTCTGTTTGCATATAACCATCCAGCACCAAAAAGTTATAGAAAGACTTTATCCCTGAAATGATACGAGCTACAGACCGGGCATTGATTCCGATATCATAAAGCTGTGCGACAAACTGTTGAAGATTATCGAGGGTAATATCTTCCACTTTCAGATTCTCGTTTTCGAGGAAGTCCGAAAGTTTAGCCAGATCGGTCAGATAAGCATCGATAGAATTAGGCGACAACGACTTTTCCAAAAGCAGATAGTTCCTATATTTTTTTGCTATATTATCTTCCTTTGCCATTTTAACTATTCTGATAGATATTTTTATCTACTGTATAACTCTTTAGATATTTCAATCCTTTTAGCCTATGTTTCAAATCATCTATATCAAATCTATAGAACTTAATCTCCAGTTCGGTTAAATTTGACAATGTTTCTATTCCATCCAGATTATCCAATGTAATAAACTTTGCGCTTTCGTAAGTAGAACCCCACATAGAAAGAAACTGTAAGGAAGGAATATTCTCCAAACCGGAGAAGCTTTTCAGCGTTTTGGTAGATTCTATCCCCAACGCTACCAAATCACTTTTTACATATTCTAGAAATTGTAAATTTTCTAATCTTGAAAGGCTGAACAACCACAACACCTGCAAATGGCGAAGTGACTCAAGCTCTTTAAAGAAAGAATGATCTTTTCTGATATAAGAAATCTGCAAATGAGTCAGATTAGGAAATAGTTTCAACAAGCCCAAATCGTCCTGCTTGTTATTCCATATTCGTAAGTGTGTTACCTGCTCCAGCAAATCTGCGTTTTGCTCCAATATTTTATATTTAGCTTTATCTAACTTATAGTTGTTGATTTCTATAATCTTCACATTTTTATAAAACCGGATATTCGACAAGTCTTTTGTACGTGGTAGAATCAATACTATATCGGAAGAAAGTTTGATTTCACAAATTGTTTTTCCTATATCTTCGTCAGCAGGATCTAAAAAAATACCATTTGATTTTTCATATAAAAGCCTGCTGAATTCTTTTATTTTTTCTATTCCACTCATTATCTTTTAACCTTATTTCTTTAATTTACAACTACAAATATATATCTTTGCAACATGAGTTTAATGAAATAGCATTGACTTAATTTTTTTCAGTTTATGAAATTTTTTCGATCGATATTCAATTATCTTATTACCAGATATACAAAAGTACAGCTACTTATTATATTGGTAATCATTCTTTTCGCATTCTTTATTACCGATAGCAATATTTTTGCACGGTTTGGCTATGATGCGAAAATAATGGAACTAAACGGACAAATTGATCACTATCGCAATCAGACAGAGGAAGATAAGCAAAAACTTAAACTACTGGAATCAGACAAAGACCGCATCGAAAAGTTTGCCCGTGAAAATTATCTGATGAAAAAAGAAAATGAAGATGTTTTCATTGTAGAATAATCTGTGTAATGAAGCAAAATACAAAGCTTAAAAATATAATTTTTCAAATATCCGCTATTCTTATTCTTATAGCAGCTGCAACTTACTTCTTCCGTCCCGACATTGCTAAATTTGTAATGGTAGCAGGTGTTTCCGGATACGCTGCTATAACGTTCACAACTCCATATCCGGGAAAAAGCCTGCGCGGGAAACGGTTATTCAATATTCAGATACTTTCCGTATTGCTGATGTGTGTTTCCACTTACCTGATGTTTATAGATATGAGCGGATGGGTAGTAACATTGCTTATTGCCGCTGTACTTACTCTCTACTGCTCTGTTGCCTTACCCATGGCGTATAAGAAAGAGCAGGAAGAGGATAAATAAAAGGGATTACCCCAGCAAGATAACCCCTTTTTCAACCTCCATTTACAATACGCTTAATCACTAAGCGAAGAGATTTAGTTTTTCAGCTAAGGCTTCATGCCCAGCGCCGATATATATCCTGCATTTTTTACACAGTTATTGAATTTCATATTCTCAAGCAAGTCAGTCATTGCTTTTCTAACTGTTGCCTGATCCGGTCTAGCTTCACGTACTTTAGCTAAGCTGCCCCTATCCATCTTGGTATATTCAACGATTATATCCCAGTTTTCAGGAGTAGGAATGGTTACCATACAGCTGTTTGGCACCATTTTCTTATATGGCCAGTAGTGCCAGCCTATATTGTTTCGCTCCATCAGGCGTGTCCAGCCTGCAATCCATTGATCGTTATTCTCACCTGTCTCTCCCATATACATAGGCAGGTTTACACTATCCCTGAATTGTACGAAATCCTGAATATTGGCTTGTAATGTATCGCACCAATAACGGTGGCAAGTATACATCAGTTTATCATCAAATTTGGAATCTTTAAATACCTTGAAATTACCATTCCATTGCGCACCGCCAAGTAATACAATATGATTCTTATCCACAGTGCGTATCGTTTCTACACATCTTTTGTATAATGGCTCTAAAGAATCATTCAAATGGGCATAGTCTTCAAGGAAATAATGCGCTATCGGTTCGTTCAGTAGGTCATAACCGAGAATAATTGTATCATTTGCATAATGCTCTGCTACATTTTTCCAGATATCACAAAACAGTACTTTGCTCTCCTCACTTTCCATCAACCATGGATAGCCATAGCTGTCATCAATATTGTCTCCTGTTTGTCCTCCCGGAGCATCGTGCATATCCAGAATGACATACATATCTTGCTGACGACACCACTCTATAACCTGATCCATAAGCTCAAATCCGTCGTGGTTAGCGTCAAGTCCCATATAATCTTCATTCGTAAAAAGCTTGTAATGAAATGGAATCCTTATCGAATTCATCCCTGTCTGCTTAATATATTTTATATCATCTTCTGTTATATAATTCTTCTTGAATTCTTTCCAGAACCATTTGGTAAAATCAGGCCCTGCCATTTCGCAAAAGGCATCATTGATCAGGCGGTATGAACTCACATCCTGGAAGAAAAACATATAGCCCTCAGGGTTTAACCAGTTACCAAGATTAATTCCCTGAATAAAGAATCTCTCCCCATTAGGTTTTATAAGATCAGGACCTGCCACACGCAAAAAGCGATCGGCAGTTTTTTTCTCCTCTTTTCTGGACTCACAACTGAGAAGGAGAAAAGGTATAAACAAGAGATAAAGTAATTTTTTCATGGTATTGTATATTATAGTTGCATATTAATCTGATAAAAAGAAGGCATAAGAACCATTGATTACATGACTCTTATGCCTTTGTAGTACTTTATTCTGTCACAGAGAAAGTACTCTTCAGGGTGGCGTTACTATTACCGCCAACCCAAACATTAAAATCACCTTTTTCAGCCTTTTTAATCAAATCCCGACCATAAAATGCCAGGTTGCCTGTCGTTAACTTAAATTCAATTGTTTTCGTTTCCCCAGCTTTAAGTTCCACTCGTTGAAATCCTTTCAGCTCCTTTACAGGGCGCACAACAGAACCAACAATATCTTGTACATATAGCTGTGCAACTTCTGTACCGTCTACATTGCCTGTATTTTTAAGCGTAGCCTTCACAGTCAATGTACCGTTCATTGGTACAGAAGCAGATGAGAGTGTTATATTTGAATATTCGAATGTGGTATATGACAATCCATATCCGAATGGAAATAACGGATCTTTCCCCGAATCCAGGTAGAATGATGTATTACCAAGGGAAGTTTGTCCTGCTTCCAGCTCAATTTGGTCAAGAGTCATCACTTTCTCAGGTGCCGGACGACCGGTAGAATTATGGTTATAATACATCGGTATCTGTCCTACTTCGCGTACAAATGTTGCAGGAAGTTTTCCACTAGGATTAGCTTTTCCGAATAATAAATCCAAAATAGCCGGACCACCCATTGTTCCCGGATGGAAATTAAACAAGACAGCATCTGCATATGGAAGATCGCGTTCGATAGTCAATGGGCGACCTGCCATAATGACCAGAACTACCGGTTTACCTACGCTTTTTACTGCTTTTAGCAGGTCAGATTGTACTCCAATCAGATTTATATTGGATAAAGAATGAGCTTCACCTGAAAGTATAGCTTCTTCTCCTAAAAATACTACTGCTACATCTGCAGACTCAGCTGCTCGCTTCGCCTTTTCAAAATTAGCTGTACTCTTATCACGGGAGTATCCCAAAGCAGGTTCATATACATAATTGATATGTTTATATTCACCTTTAAGAGCTCCGACCGGAGTTACTGTATATTTCTTATCTCCGTCAAAAACCCATGTCCCCATCTGATCATGTGGAGCATCTGCCATAGGCCCGATAATTGCTATTTTCTTGGTTTCGGCCAGAGGTAGAATATTATCATTTTTCAGTAATATAGCAGATTCGATGGCTGCCTGTCTGGCTGCTTTCATATGATCTTCTGCATATAATACAGATGATCTCTTTGTATCCACATATGGATTTTCAAATAATCCCATTCTGAATTTTACACGTAATATATTACGAACAGCATTATCTACTGTTTCCATCGACACTTTACCCTCTTTTATCAGTTCGGGCAAATATTTGATATATGCTCCACTTACCATTTCCATATCAAGGCCTGCATTTGCTGATATTTCAGCCACTTGTTTATCATCTTTGGCAAATCCATGAGGAATCATTTCACCCATCGAAGCCCAGTCTGATACAACAAATCCATCGAATTTCCATTCATCACGAAGGATATTTTTCAGTATATAGTCATTTCCTGAGGCAGGAATCCCATCATTATCATTAAAAGATGTCATAAGTGTGGCAGCTCCGGCCTTTATTGCTTCATGAAACGGAGGCAGATAAACGTTACGCATCAGTAGTGGAGGTATGTTTGTACTGTTATAGTCACGTCCGCCTTCAGCTGCTCCGTAACCAATGAAGTGCTTCACACATGCTGCTATAGAATTCGGATCTTCCAGATTCCCATTTCCTTGAAAACCTCTGACCATAGCTGCTCCGAGTTGTCCTCCCAGATAAGGGTCTTCACCCAGGCTTTCGGCTATACGTCCCCAGCGTGCATCACGAGAAATATCGAGCATAGGGGCAAACGTCCACGTAACACCGGTCGAACGTGCTTCAACTGCGGCAATACGTGCTCCGTCTTCTACAAGTTGCGGACTGAAGGATGCAGCCTGTCCCAATGGTATAGGGAAAATAGTTTTGAATCCATGGATCACATCGCGCCCTATAATCAATGGAATTCCCAGCCGGCTTTCTTCCATTGCTGCTTTTTGCATTTTATTCACCATTTCAGGATCGGTAACATTCAGCAAGGAGCCTATCTTACCATCCCTAACAGGATTTGTTATATTATTATCAAGCATTTTTTCAGCTTCTGCTTTTATCAGTGCTATCTTTTCCTGCTTGGTCATCTCTGATGGTTTTTTCTGGCCCTGGCCTCCGGCAACGCCCATCCTTACCAGGAAGGTATTCATATCATCATCGCTGTATTGAGCAATGGCTTTATCATCTACGGCAAAAAAACTAACCTGATTCATTTGCCCTATTTTCTCTTCCAGAGTCATTTTGGATAATAAATCCTCAACTCTCTTTTCTACATTGTTCTGTGTGTAGCCTGTTGTAAACAAACCAGACAAAACCAATGCACCTAATAATCCCAGTTTTCTAATTCTCATATTTTTATAGTTGAATATCTTCTTATTCTTTTTGGTAAACTCTGACGTAATCAATCTCGTAGCAAGCAGGTAATATATCCGGATCAACACCTTCAAGGCCTCCCCAATCACCTCCTATCGCGAGATTCAATTTCAGATAAAAAGGAACATTGAACGGCCATGTCTTTTTATCTCCTTTTTTATCATTTTTGAAGGAAAAATATTCCGATCCGTCAACATATCCTTTGATTTCATCTTCAGTCCATTCTACAGCATAAATATGAAATTCGGTTTCTGCTGTTAAAATCTCTTTTGTTGCTGTTTTTTCTGTACTAATTACATGATTATAATCGGCAGTATGTACAGTAGAATGAGTAATGTTTGGCTTATAGCCTACATACTCCATTATATCTATTTCGCCGTCTAGCGGCCAATGTTGGAAATCTTTTGGCATCATCCAGAAGGCTGCCCATGTACCTTTTCCTCCGGGAACCTTAGCCCGCATTTCAAAATAGCCGTATTTCCATGATCTGGTTGTATTCATCCGGGCCGAAATTATTTCAGACCCTTGGTATGGCTCATCCAGTTTGAGAGCTGTTATAATAAGTGAATTATTCTTTATTTTAGATACAGTATCGCTTCCGGACACACGATCTACATAGTTTTGAAGTTCATTATTCCCCCATCCGTGATTTCCGATTTCAAACCACCACTCATTTCCGGGCAAAGGCAAAGAGCCATCCGGATTAGGCGAATCATTGAATTCGTCATGCCAAACAAGAAAATAACCTGAAGGTACAAAACCACTATCTAATTTTTCAGGCCTTTGAGTATTATCCTGCCCATAAGCAGTGATACATATACAAAGGAGACTATATATAATATTCAGTGTTATTTTCATGGAATCTAATTGTTATAATAAAGGCTGCCTGACGGGTAAGCCCTTCATTCAGGCAGCCTAAATATAGTTTAGTGAAATATAGAACCTTTACAACCGCTTAATACGGATTCTGAGTCAAAGTACCTTTCGAAGCCTCGATTTCAGACTGAGGAATAGGCAGATATTTCTTGCTTTCAGTCCATTGGATACGTTCCGGTATAGCATCTATATCATACTTTCCGGTATCTTTATTCAGCACTTTACCACCTTTTGGTTTCAGCACTTCTGAAGCTTTACCAAAACGAACTAAATCAAAATAGCGCTTACCTTCACCAATAAACTCACGGCGACGTTCTAACAAGATATTATCAAGATTTGCAGGAATAGACGACACTCCCGCACGACTGCGGATCTGATCTAAATAACCTTGTGCCGATCCGTCTCCGGTACGTAAAGCCAATTCTGCTGCATTTAGCAATGTTTCAGCATAACGGTAAATACGTAGATTATTATCCCAATTAAGGTCTGAACTTCCTACACTGCCTGCATTTCCTCCTATACGTCCCAAATATTTTCTCAGGAAGAAACCTGTATTCTGGTAACGTCCTCCATAAGTAACAGTAACACCTTTTGCTGCATTGTCTGATATGTATTTCTCTATATTAAGAATACTGATATCACGGCGTTTATCGGTACTTTCAAAAGCATCATAAGCTTCTTTAGCAACAGGTTCAAATCCCCAACCTCCTACATAATCAGGGCTACCACCCAGGCCATCAATTCCAATCATAGCAGGAACAACCGTACCCCCTGTAAAGGTTGCCTCATCGTTTCCTGCAGAATCGGTGCCCCAGTTTCTTTTACCACCTTTAGCTATATAATTGATATCAAAGATTGTTTCATTATTCCATTCATGTTCTGTTTCCCAAAGATTTTCGTATGGTTGTAAAGAATATTGACCTGATGAAATAATGCTCTTCATATATCCTAAAGCCTTGGCATATTTGGTTTCGTCTTGCTGATACATTACATATTCTGCATACAACATGGCGCCCATTGCTTGTGTAGCACGTCCAGTCCATGCGGCAGTCTCTTTCATAGGTAATACATTGCTGTCGAGCACATCTGCCAAGTCGGCTTCCATTAAGTCATAGATTTCTTTAACAGTCTTTTGTTCTGCTATATAAGGAAAAGTAAGGTTCACATCATAGTATGGTACATTTCCCCATAGTTTCCACAATACAGAATAATACCATGCACGTAATACACGGGCTTCCGCTATAAACTTTTTCTTATCAGCTTCAGGCATTTCCATCTTTTCCACATAATCTATTACAAGATTAGACCGGTTAATACCTGTATAGCTGGCACTCCATGCACCCCCGATAGAATTGATAGGATCGGACAGATATTGTGAAATCAGGTGAATCTGGCTTTGGTCACTGGTATTTCCACCTCCTACATATACATCATCACCCATAGAGTCATATACAAAAGATAATGGCGCCCATCCGCGGTAATAATCATACCACTGTAAAGGCTGATATGCTGCAGTTACCGATTGCATAATACGGCTTTCCGAATTATAGTATCCGTCTACAGGCAGCTTACTGGACGGTTCGACAGATAAGAAATCATCCCCGCATGAAGTGGCTCCAAACATAGTCAGAGCAACACTACAAGTTATTATTATTTTTTTCATATCGTTTTTCATTTTCTATGTATTAAAAATTAAGGTTAAAACCGACAGTAAATGTACGAGCCTGTGGATAAATACCTCTGTCGATACCACTTGAGTTACCATAAGATATTTCCGGATCAAAGCCTTTATAGCCGGTAAGTGTCAATAAATTTTCGGCTGCCACATATACTCTCAGGCTGGAAATAAACGCTTTGCTGGTTAATGATCTTGGTAATGTATAACCTAATTGAATATTCTTTAAGCGCATGTAAGAACCATCTTTGATATAAAGATCCGATACGCGATTATTGTCATTTGTATTTGTCCATGAGAAACGAGGTATCGAGTTTGAAGTACCTTCTCCGTGCCAGCGTCCCATCATCTCTTCAGAAAGATTTACATAATATAAGTCCACACGACGTGTTGCATCAAAGATATCATTCCCGATAGTTCCTGCAATCAGCATACTGAAATCAATATCTTTCCATGCGGCCTGGAAGTTAAGTCCATATGTCCAGTCAGGAGTTCCTTTTCCTATCTTAGTTTTGTCCTGCTCATCAATTGCTCCGCTATTGTCACGATCGACAAAGATTACATCTCCCGGTTGTGCGCCCGGCTGTAGTTTTTCACCTTTATCATTTACATAAGCATCGATCTGAGCCTGATTTTGGAAAATACCACCTGTTTTATATCCATAGAAGTACGGGTATGGCTGTCCGTTTTCTGCACGGCTTACATTTCCAATGATGTGTACATGGTCAGACATTTCGAAACCATCTGCATTACCCAAATTAATCAATTTGTTCTTTAGGTAACTTACATTTGCCCCAGCTCTGAAACTCCAGTCACCTGCTTCAAATTTATAGCCCAGGTCAAATTCAACACCCGAGTTCTCCATATCTCCAACATTACCCCATGGTAGTGGAGCACCTAAATAAGAAGGAATACTCATTTCTTTCAACATTCCATTTGTTTTCTTTTTGTAATAGTCAACAGTAAATGTTAAAGAATTTCTTAAGAAAGCGAAGTCTAGTCCGGCATCATACTGTTCAGATTCCTCCCATTTTAGATCCGGATTCGGAGTACCTGTAGGTCTGCTACCTCCAATTATTGTTTGGTTGGAACCTCCTCCAAATACATAGTTGGCATTCATCTGCACATTAGCCATATATCTGAAAGCCCCTATATTTTCATTACCGTTTTTACCCCACGATAGACGAAGCTTTGTACTTGTTAACCAAGCCGGACGATTCTCCATGAACTTTTCATTGGTGATATTCCATCCCAAGGAAACAGAAGGGAATGTAGCCCATTTATTATTTGGTCCGAAGTTGGAAGAGCCATCACGACGCATTGTAAACTGCAACATATAACGCTCGTCATAGTTGTAGCTTAAACGTCCGAAATATGAAGCTAATGTAGCAGGATCAAACAAGCCTCCCCATGCCATTTGTTTTCCATCCGAAGGTAATCCTGAAGTAAAATCAATATTTGCTTTATCACCCATATAATCTATCATATCGGTTCCTTCACCTTTCAGGCGACGACCTGTATATTTCTTCGCCGACTGTCCCAAGACAACAGCAAATGAATGTGAATTGAAGGTCTTATCATAAGTCAATACATTTTCTATCTGCCATGTACAACCACGATTCATTTCTGACCATACATTCGATTTATCATTGTGAGCATTCACATTTATGTAGTAAGGTTTGCTCCATCCGTCAGTGCCCCAGAAAGCAAGGTCGGTACCGTAAGATGTTTTGAACTTCAGGTTATCCCAAACAGATAATTCAGCGAAAAAACTGGCAACAAATTTATCCGAATTGTATTTCTCCCCCGGTAAAGACAAGTAAGCAAGCGGATTTGAGATCTCGTTAAAGTCTTTACTTGGAATATTTAATAACTGGCCTGTCTTAGCATCTCTTATCAATTCACCATAGGTATTTTTATCTATAGCATTTCCATGCTCTTTTATTGCATCTTCTTCACTATTTGCATATACTTTCATCAATGGGGAAAGGAAAATAGCATTACCTAATGCTGAGCCTGTCAAACTGTTCGTTTCTATAGATGTGTTTTTGATGCGTGAATAACCAGCATTTACACCAATTACCATCTTTTTTAACCAGTTGCGTTCATTACTTTCATCAAACAAGGTATAATTAGTATTAGAGCGGATCGACATACGTTTATAGTTAGAGCGTCCGTAATCACCACCGACAATACCCTCTTGATTGTAATATCCCAATGACAAAAAGTAGTTTACTTTTTCTGTAGCTCCACTTACACTTATCTGATGATTTTCCACAGGTGCATCATAATTGAAAGTCTCTTTCTGCCAATTGGTACCTTTTCCCAGTTTAGCTATATCGTCATACATATTTCCCTTGCCTGCATAGTTGCTGGCTTCGTTCATTAAAGTAGCATATTGGGTACCATCCAGCATTTTACGTTCTTTCCATGGGCGTTGCCATCCATAAGAAAAATCATAAGAAACTTTTGTTTTACCTATTTTACCACTCTTGGTTGTTACCAATACAACCCCATTAGCTGCACGGGCACCATAAACAGCACCTGATGCTGCATCTTTCAATATTTCGATAGATGCAATATCACTAGGATTCAGGTAATCAATACCGCCATCGACAGGCATACCATCGATAATATAAAGCGGATCTGAATTATTAATTGTACCTGTACCACGAACGCGAATTTTAGAAGCAGCTCCCGGCTGACCCGAAGAAGTCGTTACCTGTACTCCCGAAACCAGACCTTGCAATGCATTGTCAACACGTACAGGAGACGCATTTTTCAGATCGGCGGCAGTAACCTGTGATATAGCAGCAGTAACCACACTCTTTTTCTGCACACCATAACCGACAACGATAATCTCATCTAACATTTGTTGAGATGATTTTAATTTTACGTCTAATGCACTACCACTTGCTGAATGTTCTTGTGCATCATATCCCACATAGGTAAATACCAGTGTTGCACCAGTAGGTACATTAATAGAATATTGACCATCTAAGTCAGTCATTGTTCCATTAGTGGTTCCCTTTTGGGCTACTGATACACCAATTAAAGTCTCTCCTGTGTCTGCATCTGTCACAACTCCTTTTACCTCAGAAGTCTGTCCAAAAACAGTTAAAGAAGAAAAAAGAAAAAACGGAAGGATAATAAATAACTTCCAAAAGAAGGATTTTCTCTTCATGATTGTTAATTTAAGGTTGGTTAATTAATAGTTTTTTAGATCTATTGGTTGAGATTCTGATGCAAACATACTTTTATAGATTTGTCTTTTATAATTTTTTAATACATCAAAAACTCAAAAACAATAATTTTCAATTACTACAACACTACTACACGATTATTGTTTATATCTTATTATAAGGGATTTAACAATTTAAATAATTTCATATTGCATTTTTATAAATGAAAACACTATATTTGAATAATACATGATAATATAAAATATGCTAAAACTGAAAAATACCATATTTCTCCTCTTCACGTTAACTTTTTCTATATTCGGATTTTCGGCATCACCTATCTGGCAACGAAAAGTTATTAATTATGAAAGGGCTCAATATAAAGCCGGTTTTCAAAACTGGATGATAGCCCAGGATAATAAAGGATGGATATATTGTGCGAACTCAAACGGGCTGCTCGAATATGATGGGGTCAACTGGACATCGTACCCGATAAGAAACAATGTGATGAGATCACTAAAAGTAATTGATAATAAAATATATATAGGAGGAAGCACCGAGTTTGGTTATTTTGAACATAATGAAATTGGCTTCTTAGTATATCATTCCATTTCTGAGAGAACGAAGAACTGGGGAGGAGAAGTGTGGAATATAATAGATAATGATGAAGATATCTATTTTTTGAGTGAGAGGCATATACACATATATAATAAAAGAAGCAGAGGTGTAATAACAATGGATGTAAATGAAAAAATAGATTGTTCTATTCTACACAAAAAAACTCTATACATAGGTACGTGGAATGGAATATTTTATTTAGATAAAAACAATGTTGTCAACCCTTTACGTTCTTCTGAGACATTAAAAGATAAAAAACTGGTGAGCTTGGTACCATATGAAGGAAAAATCCTGGTTACAACTGCAAGGTATGGTTTGTACATTATTGATAATGATAATATTGAAAAAATACAGTCTGCCGCTGATAAATTCACATCTGATAATCAATTATTTAGCACAGCTATTTCCGGATCAAGAGTAGCTTTGGGATCTGTGCAAAACGGAGTATTTATATTTGACCTGAAAGATATTAATTATAAGGAAGAGTTTAATCTCAACAACGGGCTAAAAAACAACACTGTATTGAGTTGTTTCTTTGACAAAGATGAAAATCTATGGCTTGGCCTTGATAAAGGATTAAGTTATATCAATCTAAACTCCCCAATTCGTCCCCTTTTTGCGACTGTATCACCTATAGGCACAGGTTATTGCTCAACAATATATAATAATGAGTTTTACCTGGGTACAAATCAGGCACTTTATAAACTAAACAAAGACGGATCTTATCAACTTATAAAAGGAACTGAAGGACAAATATGGTCGATGAATATTATTGATAATACTTTATTCTGCTCGGGAGATAATGGCATTACAGTTATATCCCCTTCCGAGATATATAAAATAAATGTTTCGGGAGCATGGGAAACGCATCCTGTGTCTGCCGATAAAGATAAACTAATAACCGGGACATACGCCGGGTTCAGTATTTTACATAGAGCAAACGGGCGATGGGAGTTTTCGCATAAGATTCCCGGTCTATTCGATTCAAACAGGGGCTTTATAGAAGATGAAGAAGATTATAATTTTTGGTTTGTAAACACAAACAGTCTGATACAAAAAATAACTCTGGACCCTCAACTGAAAAATATTACAGATCGGAAAACATACTCATTAAAAGGCTCAACCTTTGATGCAAATATTTTTTTCAGAAGGATCGATAATAATCTGGTTGTATGCGCAACCGACGGAATATACCAATATAGCCGGATAACCGATAGTTTTGATCATTATACTCAATTGGAAAGTATGCTTGAGGGGCCTCAGTATTATGAACATCTTTCGGTTGACAGATTCAAAAACATCTGGTTTGTGTCTGATAAAAAACTTAAATACCTGCCTTATAATGAAGGAAGATATAAAGGAAATACATACAACTGGGGACTATCGGATGAGCTGATAAACAGCTACGAAAATATTTTCTTACCGGATTCTGCTTCAGCAATTGTTTCTGTTGATAATGCTTTTCAGAAAATTGACTTATCCCGGAAGAGTCATAATAACCACTCTATAAATACTTATATAAGGAAGCTATCGAATAGTAAGAATGACAGCATTATAAGCTATGGAAATACTAGTAAACCTATTATACTGCCTTATTCTACAAATTCTATACGAATATACTTTGCGGCTACAAATTACGCTCAACCATCTGACGTATTGTATACATACAGGCTCAAAGGTATGGACGAAGAATGGAGTATTCCATCTGTTAGCACATCAAAAGAATACACAAACCTTAGTGAAGGGAAATACACATTTGAGGTAAGAGCATTTATTGATGGAGAGCCCGATTCTTCAAACATTACAACATTGATATTTACCGTATCGCCTCCATGGTACAGGTCTATTCTGGCCTATCTGCTCTATTTTTTGGTAATCTCTATTCTTATTCTGATCCTATATAAAAAGACAATAAGTAAACAGAAAAAAATTATCTACCAGAAAGGTGAGGAGCTGATTGCACAAACAAAGCGGCATGAAGAAGAAACAAAACTAAAGGATCAGGAAATATATGAATTGCAGAATGAGAACCTGAAAAATGAACTGAAATATAAGACCCAGGAGCTTAACGGATATATGCTGAATGTAATACGAAAGAATGAAATGCTTGAGGATGTTAAGAAGAACGCCTTAAGTATCTCCAGGGCCATTGATGAAGAGAAACAGCTAGGTACCGTTAAACAAAAAGTGATGCGCTTAATTAGCCAGATCGACAGCAATATTGATCATGACGCTGATTTTCAAATATTTCAATCTAACTTCGACCTTGTACATCAGGATTTCTTTAAACTATTGGACGAGAGATTTCCAGACTTGAGCAGGAATGATAAAATATTATGTGCCTATCTGAATATGAATCTGTCAACCAAAGAAATTGCACCGTTACTCAATATATCGATAAGAGGTGTAGAAGTAAACAGATACAGGCTGCGGAAAAAGATGAACCTGGACAGGGATGTAAATCTCTCAGAATATTTACATAATTTGAAATAACAATTACTTACATTTTGATACAATCGGCAGCTATTACTTTATATTATCAAGCTATTATTACTTTTATCAGCTTAAATAGCTGATAAAATATAATATTTTGTCGTTGAACATGTTTATAAATATTACTAATATTTTTTAAGATAAAAATATAAATCCTATCTTAGGAAGATGTAACCAAGAACCAAACATCATGGAAATCAGACTTGATAATACATTGCCGGAATACCCTTCTTTTGTAGAAGGAATACGCCGTGCACCAGATAGAGGATATAGTCTAACCTCTGCTCAAACAGAGACCGCACTAAAAAATGCATTACGCTACATTCCGAATGAGTTACATCAGACCCTGGCGCCTGAATTTCTTGAAGAACTGAAAACCCGCGGGCGTATATATGGTTACCGTTATCGTCCTCAGGGAGATATTTATCCGAAACCCATTGATGAATACAAAGGAAATTGCATCGAAGGAAAAGCATTTCAGGTAATGATAGATAATAATCTATGTTTCGACATTGCTTTATATCCTTACGAATTAGTTACCTATGGTGAAACTGGCCAGGTTTGTCAAAACTGGATGCAATATCAATTGATAAAGAAGTACCTCGAAATACTAACAAATGATCAAACATTGGTCATTGAATCGGGACATCCTCTCGGGTTATTCAAGTCAAAACCTGACGCTCCACGTGTTATTATAACCAACTCTATGATGGTGGGCATGTTCGACAATCAGGCTGATTGGGAAATCGCAGCACAGATGGGCGTTGCCAACTATGGCCAAATGACTGCCGGAGGCTGGATGTACATTGGCCCTCAAGGGATTGTACATGGCACATTCAATACGTTATTGAATGCCGGACGGCTAAAATTAGGTGTTCCTGAGGACGGAGACCTGAAAGGATACCTGTTTGTTTCGTCCGGACTAGGGGGAATGAGCGGTGCACAGCCTAAGGCTGCTGATATAGCCGGAGCTGTTTCCATTATGGCAGAAGTAGATATTTCCCGTATCAAAACACGTTTCAATCAAGGATGGGTCCATCATATAGTATCGGATGTGGAAGAAGCATTTTCCCTGGCACAAGAAGCGCAGATGGCACAAAAACCCTGTTCGATAGCCTATCATGGCAATATTATAGATTTGCTGGAATATGCAGGAAATAATGAGATACACATTGATCTACTCTCCGATCAGACTTCGTGTCATGCGGTATATGAAGGTGGTTATTGTCCTGCCGGTATTACATTTGAAGAACGGACAAAACTGCTGAAAGAAGACAGGAAAACCTTTCATAAATTGGTAGATCAATCTTTGAAACGCCATTTTGAAGTTATTCGCAAACTTGTAGCTAATGATACTTACTTCTTCGATTATGGAAATTCATTTATGAAAGCTATATATGATGCGGGAGTAAAAGAAATATCCAAAAATGGCGTTGATGAAAAAGACGGTTTTATATGGCCTTCCTATGTAGAAGATATTATGGGTCCTGAGCTTTTCGACTATGGTTATGGCCCTTTCCGCTGGGTTTGCCTGAGTGGAAAACATGAAGACCTTATCAAGACTGATCAGGCGGCAATGGAATGTATAGATCCATTGCGAAGAGGACAAGACAAAGATAATTATAACTGGATTCGCGATGCTGATAAAAACCAATTGGTAGTGGGTACACAGGCTCGTATACTTTATCAGGACGCTTTAGGACGAATGAATATTGCCCTGAGATTCAATAAACTGGTACGCGATGGCGAAGTAGGCCCCATCATGCTGGGGCGCGACCACCATGATGTAAGTGGTACGGACTCCCCTTTCCGCGAAACGGCCAATATAAAAGACGGCAGCAATGTTATGGCAGATATGGCTGTACAGTGCTTTGCCGGAAACGCCGCCCGGGGCATGAGCCTGATAGCCCTTCACAACGGTGGCGGGGTTGGCATTGGAAAATCCATAAACGGTGGCTTCGGATTAGTATGTGATGGCAGCGAACGAATTGACGAAATTATATGTTCATCTATGATATGGGATGTGATGGGTGGAGTGGCGCGCCGTTCGTGGGCGCGTAACGAACATGCTGTTGAAACATGCGATTCATTCAATCAAACGCATCAGGATGGGTATCATATAACTATGCCGTATATAGCTGATGATGAATATATAAAGAAACTATGTAAATAAGATGAAACTTTTACTGTCACTTACATTGGCCCTATTTCCACTAAGCATCTTTTCTCAGAGTATTGATCTGAAAAAGACTGCCGAAGAAATCACGGAAGAAGGAAAATACCTATACAGGCTGGAAATGGCATCGTGGTATGGAACAGATATTTTTCTGGAAAATTTTAAAGAAAGGGAACGTATAGGCGGCTATTTCTCATATCTGGATAAGGAAACACCCAAGTGTCTTTTTTTCTCAAAAGAGGAAAATCCACGAGTAATCGGAGTTGTTTCATTTGGTGATATAAAGATAGTGGAAACAGCGACTATAGACTTTAAGGAAAGAGATTTTAAAGAAAATGAAAGGCATTTATATAATATTCGAAGAAAAGCTTTAACTGAAGTACAACAGGACAGTATCTTATTCAAATCCTATACCAATACAAATCTTAATCTTATCCCATATATCAGGAACGGAGAGAGAAGGGTATATGCACTAACAGGCCCTAAGGTGGCAGGGGTTGTACTGTTTGGCAACGATTATCTTCTTACATTTGATAATCAGGATAATTTATTAAGTAAAAAAGAGATACATCAAAATCTTATTCCAATAGAATTTGAGAAAGGGCAAAATGCGGTGGCTTCGGTCCATTCGCATGCTCCTGAAACAGGAGACTTTATAACTCCTACCGATATTTGTACACTGATGCTATATGCAAAGTTTGCAGAATGGAAACGCCATATTGTTATCTCTAAAAACTATGTAAGTATATGGAACTGTGAAGCAGAAACTCTTGTCATTATCACAAGAGAGGAATATGATAGGATGGTAGAGGAGGAGAAATATGGGTAGAAAAAAATCAGAAAGGAACTGAATCTATTGATGTAATATTATGATGGGTCTAAGATAAAACAAAATTATAATACCATGAGTTCAAACAAAATCATCGAATGCGTACCGAATTTTAGCGAAGGGCGCGATTTGGAGAAAGTGGAAAAGATAGTCAATGCTTTCCGTGCAAAAGAAGGAGTAAAATTACTGGACTACAGCGCCGACAAAGACCATAACCGTATGGTAGTCACTGTAGTTGGCGAACCCGAAGCCTTGAAAAAAGCTGTGATAGAAGCTATTGGCATTGCTGTGGAAATCATTGACCTGACCCAGCATAAAGGACAACACCCCCGTATGGGTGCAGTCGATGTAGTGCCGTTTATACCAATCCGCAATGTAACAATGGATGAATCAATAGCCTTGTCAAAAGAGGTAGGTAAAGAAGTGGCGGAACGTTACGGGCTTCCTGTATTTTTGTATGAGAAGGCAGCATCTGCACCTCACCGCGAAAATCTTGCAGCAATCCGTAAAGGAGAGTTTGAAGGATTGAAAGAGAAAATGACTAAGCCTGGATGGAAAGCAGACTTTGGACCTGAACAGCCTCACCCTACAGCAGGAGGTACTGTTATTGGTGCCCGTATGCCGCTTGTAGCTTACAATGTAAACCTAAATACCAATAAACTTGAAATAGCGGATGCTATCGCTAAGAAAGTACGCTTTCTGGGAGGCGGACTACGCTTTTGTAAAGCAATGGGCGTTGAGCTAACCGAAAGGGGAATAGTACAGGTATCCATGAATCTGACGGATTTTACCAAAACAGCTATTTACCGTGCCCACGAACTGGTACGGATAGAAGCAAACCGTTATGGTGTATCTGTTGTCGGTGCTGAAATTATCGGACTTGTCCCTATGGATGCCCTGATAGATACGGCGGCGTATTATCTTGGACTGGAAGATTTTTCTACAAAGCAGGTATTGGAAACGCATTTGATGGAGTAGGGAGAATTAGCAAATTTGAAAATTAGCATATTAGCAAATGAAATCTTATACTCTATTTGTCATTCTTCACTTCGTTCAGAATCTCTTGTCTATTGAGGTACGAGATGTTTCGTTACACTAAACATGACAATAAAATATAATATGAAACAAGGAAATATCATTATAAAAAACGCCACACAATTAGTCACTTGCTCCGGCTTTTCGGCTAAAAAGGGAAAAGATATGACTGACCTGTCCATTATAGAGAACGGAACAGTCATTATAACCGATGGTGTTATTACCTATGTGGGTAAAGATGCTAACTGCCCTCCCCTATCTGATTTTCCTGATCATGATGTAATCGATGCCACCGGAAAAGCTGTATTACCGGGGTTTATAGACTCGCATACCCATTTTATCTTTGGGGGCTATCGTGAAGAAGAATTTTCGTGGCGTATGCGTGGCGACAGTTATATGTCAATTATGGAACGTGGTGGAGGCATTCACAATACCATGACTGCCACCCGCAACGCATCTTTTGAGGAGTTGAAAGAAGCAGGACGAAGACGCTTGGACAAAATGCTGGCCATGGGTGTTACTACTGTTGAAGGAAAGAGCGGCTACGGCATGGATAAAGCCACAGAATTGAAGCAGTTGGAAGTAATGAAGGCACTAAACCAAGAGCATCCTGTGGATATTGTCAGCACCTTTATGGGAGCACATGCCACCCCAATGGAATATAAGGGCAGGGAAAATGATTTTCTTGATTACCTTATCTCCGAGATAATGCCTGAAGTAAAAAGACAGGAATTAGCCGAATGCTGTGACATATTCTGTGAAAAAAATGTATTTGATATAGAGCAATCCGGAAGATACTTAACAGCCGCTAAAAAACTTGGCTTCAAACTAAAGATCCATGCTGACGAAATAGTTACACTGGGCGGGGCGGAACTTGCCGCTGAACTGGGAGCCTTATCTGCCGACCATTTGTTACAAGCTTCGGATAAGGGAATTGAAGATTTAGCAAATAGTAATACTGTTGCTACCTTATTGCCTTGTACTGCATTTTCTCTGAAAGAACACTATGCACGGGGACGATATATGATAGATTCGGGTTGTGCTGTTGCATTGGCTACTGACCTCAACCCGGGAAGCAGTTTCACAAACTCAATTCCTCTATTGTTTGCTTTGGCATGCATCTATATGCAGTTATCGCCGGAAGAAGCTGTTACAGCACTAACGATAAACAGTGCGGCAGCAGTAGGTAAAGCAGATACGGCAGGAAGCATCGATATCGGAAAACAAGGAGATGTTATTATACTGGAATACCCTTCCTATAAATTTCTACCTTATCATATAGGTATGAATATAGTGGAAAAGGTTGTGAAGAAGGGTGTGATCTATTAATTAAGAGAATTCTAAAAATTTATCTTATAATATAAAGATATTTGATGTGTAGGAGATTATCCCAAAAGTGATAAAAGGTTTTACTCTTTTTGTCATTCTGAATGTAATGAAGAATCCCGACCCTCTAGACACGAGATGTTTCACTCCGTTCAACATGACAAGAAAAGTAACAGATAAAAAACATACAAAAAGGCGTTACCTTTGTCACCTTTTAACAATTAAATCTATGATGAAAAGAAAAAAGAAAATACCAGTAACACTCTGCATTGTTTCGGTAATACTTATTATCGGATTATTTTCTTTTATTAAATTCGGAGGTTATTTTCTTATTGATAAAGCAGACAGGGAAGAATACATTGCAGAGATTAAGAATAGTACCGAATTACCCGACAGGTTTTATGAAATTTATAATATAATCTTTCCCGATGCATTAGAAACCAATTCGTGGATGTACCTATTTAATCGTGAATTTGGAAAAGCATATAATCAGTGCCCATGCCGGGAAGCAGCATATGAAGGCTGGTATCTGCGACATATAGGCTTTGATATGACATTACTTACAAATCTGACAGAAAATTATGCATCACAAAAGGAATGTTTGAATTACTATGCTGCCCAGAAAGAATTTCCCAACAAGATAATTGGTGTACACAATGCATCTGCACAATATTTCGATAAGAAAATTACAGCTTTAAATGATGCAGAACTTATAGAACTTATCCTAATGATGCAGAACCCATATTTCTATAATAAGAAACGGCGTCCTGAAGTAACTCAGGCCAGAGTAGACTATATTCTAGATAAATTAAATAATTCTTAAACCTTTAAAATGTAATACCATGCTAGTAAACCTATCAGTAAAAGAGTTTTTAGCCAAGACAGCAGGTAGTGACCCTGTTCCTGGCGGTGGAAGTATCGCAGCGCTAAATGCAGCAATAGCATCAGCATTGACGGAAATGGTAGCTAATCTTACCATTGGTAAGAAAAAGTATGAGGATAAAGAAGAGTTGATGAAGAAAATTGCCAGTATAGCAGAGAACTATCAGGCAAGCTTTATCAAAGATATAGATGCTGACTCAGATGCATATAACAAAGTTTTTGATGCCTTCAAGCTACCAAAAGAAACAGACGAAGAAAAAGCAGAGCGTAGCAACCAGATACAAGCTACGACCAAGATGGCTGCTGAAATACCCATGGAAGTAGCGCGCAAGGCCGTAGATATAATGGATATTATAGTACAGGTAGCTGAAAACGGAAATCAAAATGCAATTACTGATGCATGTGTAGCCATGATGACTGCACGTACGGCAGCACTGGCAGCAGTATTGAATGTAAAGATTAACCTCTCATCAATTAAGGATATAGAATATGTAGCACTCATGACACAGGAAGCAAACTACCTCGAAAATGAAGCTATGCTGAAAGAACAAGAATTACTAAACAAAGTAAGTAAAACATTATAGTGTATGAAAAATGTCTATTACATCGGCTTCGGAGAACTGGACTTTGAAATCATAGAAAAGATTATCAATAAAAATCTAAAACTTGAATTAGCTCCCGAGGCTAAAGAACGCATACAAAAATGCAGAGATTATTTAGATAAAAAGATAGAATCCCAGAAAACACCGATGTATGGCATTACTACCGGATTCGGATCACTTTGCAATAAGAATATCTCTCCTGATGAACTGACACGTCTCCAGGAAAATCTTGTAAAATCGCATGCTTGCAGTGTAGGTGAAGAAATTTCTCCTGTAATAGTCAAACTGATGATGCTATTAAAAGCTCATGCCCTTTCGCTTGGTTACAGTGGGGTACAGGTAATCACCGTACAACGGATAATTGACTTCTTCAATAATGATATTATCCCAATCGTCTGCGATAGAGGTTCCCTCGGTGCATCGGGAGACTTAGCTCCTTTAGCAAATCTGTTCCTGCCACTTATCGGTGCAGGGGATGTATATTATCAGGGGAAGAAACGCGAAGCAATGAGTGTACTCGACGAATTTGGCTGGAAACCTATCCGCCTGATGAGTAAAGAAGGGCTTGCTTTATTAAATGGCACGCAATTTATGAGTGCTAATGGAGTATTTGCCATGCTCAGAGCATTTGCAATCTCAAAAAAAGCAGACTTGATAGCTTCCCTTTCGCTTGAGGCATTTGATGGCTGCATCGATCCTTTTTATGAAGGCATACAAAGAATGCGCCCTCACAAGGGGCAAATAGATACGGCTGATAATATTCGCAAGTTACTCGAAGGTAGTGAACTTATCTCCCGCGAAAAGGAGCATGTACAGGATCCATATTCTTTCCGGTGCATACCGCAGGTACATGGTGCAACCAAAGACGCTATAAGCTATGTAGCTTCTGTTCTGCTAACAGAAATCAATTCGGTTACGGATAATCCGACTATTTTTCCTGATGAGGACAAAATCGTGTCAGGAGGTAATTTCCACGGGCAACCGCTAGCTATCTCCTATGACTTTCTGGCAATTGCATTGGCTGAGCTGGGTAATATTTCAGAACGCCGGGTAGCTCAGCTAATTATGGGGCTGCGTGGCTTACCCGAATTTCTGGTAGCCAATCCGGGTGTAAACTCCGGCTTTATGATTCCGCAATATACTTCAGCATCGATGGTTAGTCAGAATAAAATGTATTGTTATGCTGCATCAAGTGATTCTATCGTTTCGTCCAACGGACAGGAAGATCATGTAAGTATGGGAGCAAATGCAGCAGTAAAGCTGTTTAAGATAATGGATAATCTGAATCATATACTGGCTATAGAGTTAATGAACGCGGCACAGGGTATCGATTTTCGTCGTCCGGCAAAGACTTCTCCTGTTTTGGAAAACTTCCTAAAGGAATACCGCAAAGAAGTAGCCTTCGTCAATGATGATATTGTGATGTATAAAGAGATACATAAAACCGTAGCTTTCCTCAACAGGATATCTCTGGAATTTATGGATTAAGACATATTCTCCTTTCCTCTCTAAAAGGGAGGGAAGGGAGATAACTATAATAATGAAAAGTCTATAATTGGCTTGTATCTGGAATTCTGCATCAGATAATCTGCCATATTAAACCAATGGGTACAGTGTTCTAAAATAATACCGTCACTGCTCACAACCACGGATTTACCATACAAAGTTATATCCGGGTTATGGATCAAGGCAATCTCAATAGGCAGGCATGTCGAAGTGATTCTGGTATTCCAATATCAGGCTTTTTAGCTTACCTGAATTCGACACCGGACTATCCAGATATATAGTTATTGCAGACACTTCCAGTTTGTTACAAATAGCAGCAATTTGCTCTATCGCCAATCCGGTTTCTTCGATAATATGGTAATTTCCCCTTAGTCCGGCTAAATCCCTGATACATCCGTCCCTGCCTTTAAAGAAGGTTCCTCCTGATAGCAGGACTTCCAATGTTATGATCAGGTTGAAACCGTCTATATACAATTGCTTTCCTTTTAATTCGGCAAAGGTTAATTGCTTCTTTCTCTTAATATCAAGGCTTTCATCCGTACAGATTCCTCTCTTTAGCATAAGTATCTGTCGCGAAACACACTGATAGTGTGAAGTTGTGAAATGTAAAGAACTATCTGAAGGATAGCCCCGTCTTAACAGGAAGAGGACATCTTCCATTACGTTAATTAATTTATGTCTTTCATCCACAAACAACAATGTATCCGAATTGTCTGTACCTCTGGGTAATTTCATTAGACCTGATTTAATTAATATCTGCAAAGATAGGTTGGTATAACGCATCAAGCATAGAATTACAAAAATAAAGAATCCAATATGTGATTTTTTATAAATAATATTGTCTTATAGCTATATAACTTAGCTATATCAGAAAATGCGGAGATACGATATCGACAACTTGCGGGTAATCGCTTTTGCCCTGTTAATCTTTTATCATGTAGGAATGTTTTTTGTACCATGGGATTTTCACATAAAAAATTCTATTATCTATGAAGGGATAACCTTTCCAATGTTATTTCTGAACCAATGGCGGTTATCACTACTTTTTATTATATCAGGTATGGGCACCTACTATGCCTTAATGAAAAGGAATAGCACCCAGTTTGCAATAGAGCGTCTAAAGAGGTTATTTATTCCGTTTATACTTGGTATGATCTTTATTGTTCCCCCTCAGGTATATTTTGAGAGGTTGGATAAAGGACAATTTAGCGGAAGTTACTTTGACTATTGGCCTAAAGAAGCTTTTGCAGGAATATATCCGGAAGGTAATATATCGTGGCATCATTTATGGTTTATCCTTTATTTGCTCATATTCTCACTAATACTGATTCCCGCATTTATATATATCAAGAAAAATCCTGATATGTGGATGCTAAGAAAATTGAAGATGATTATTTCAAAGGCTTTCGGGCTTTATATATTTATTATTCCTCTATTTTTATGGGGAATGCTTCTGGCACCTCATTTTCCACAAACGAACGGTTTGATTAATGATTGGTATAACCTGGTAAATTATTGTACATTATTCTTTTTCGGCTATTTACTCATTTCCCTGAAAGATGTTTTCTGGGATGCTGTGACTAAAAACAGGCACATATTCCTCATCTGTGGCATCATTGGGTTTCCTCTTCTTATGAGTCTATGGTACCTTATAGAATCTTTTCCCCTTAAAGACGAGATACAAACTTTTGTAAAAATGTTTAATTCATGGTCATGGATATTGACTCTTATCGGCTATGCTGCCGTATATCTGAACAAACCTAGCAAGACACTAACATATGCCAATGAAGCAGTCTATCCTTTTTACATCCTGCATCAAACCATCATTATTGCTTTGGGGTATTATCTCAAGGATGCGGATATGGGATTCTGCCCTAAATTCTCAATAATGGTGACCGGTACATTTGGTATTAGTTGGTTTATATATGAATTTGGTATCAGGCGGTATTCCATAATAAGACCACTCTTTGGGATGAAGCCCAAAGCCAATAATAGATAGACTATTTATACTCTATATTTCCAATTAACCTTACAGATTGCAAATCATTTTGCATACCTCAAATAATTGTATGTATACAAAATACTAGCATTAGTATACAAATATCGGCGTTTCGTCTACAATGAAAATGTTGCCTGCCAAGAGGCTATATCTTCGCAGTATAAACAAACGAAATAATATAAACAATTAAAAATAACAGTTATGAAAAAGCTAGTAATCATCGCAATCGTTCTTGGTTCTGTAACAACAGTTAATGCTCAGATCCGTTTTGGAGTAAAGGCAGGTGCAAATGCCTCACAACTATACACAAGCGGGGCTTCTACCGGACTCAATGCCGACCAGTATAAATTCCGGTTCAGTTATCACTTTGGTGGGGTCATGGAATATTCGCTTTCAGATATGTTCGCTATACAGCCCGAACTGATGTATATGAACCAGGGGGCAAACCTGAAAAGTGATAATTCATTCGGAATGGCAGACGGACATGTTACATTGAACAGCATACAACTCCCTGTAAATGTGAAGGCATCGTTTCCTCTGGGTAAGAATAAGTTATATGTATATGCAGGGCCATATGTAGGCTATAATATATATGGTAAAGCCAGAGGCAAAATAGACGGAAGCAAAGAGGATGCCTCATTATTCTCAAAAGGTTCGAATATGAAACGCTTAGATTATGGTGTAGGAATGGGAGTAGGTGTTGAGGTAAATAAATTTACTGTTGGGGTAGGTAATCAGTTTGGTTTGTGCAATATTAATGATGCAACCGGCAAAATGAAAGCAGGTAATATAACTCTATCAGTCGGGTACTTTTTCTAAAACAAGAATCTGACAAATAGCATAGGGACTGGCTGTGAAGCTAATCCCTATTTTTATACATTAATCTTGCGGATTACCCTGCATGGATTACCCACTGCAAGGCTATTGGCAGGAATGTCTTTTGTGACGACGCTTCCTGCACCTATTACCGAACCTCTACCAATAGTGACTCCCGGTACAATAATGACTCCACCGCCAATCCAGCATCCGTCTTCGATAGTGACCGGAAGTGCATAAGTACGACAGAAGTATTCATCGCTCTCCGGATTCCAATCGGGAGTGAGACGGTCTTTCAACTCGATGGGATGCCCTGCCGTATAGATTTGTACATTGGAGGCTATAAGTACATTGTCGCCGATTGTTATCTTATTGCAATCGACCAAGGTACAGTTCATATTGATAGATACATTATTCCCTATATGTATATTACAGCCGTAATCACATATAAACGGATTACCCACCGACACATTGGTTCCCATACTACCGAATAACTCTTTAAGAACCTCATGGCGACGTCCTTTGTTATCATAAGGCAGTCTATTATATTCACCTACCAGCTTTCGGGCTTTGGTTTTAAACTCGACAAAGACCTCATCGTGACAGTCATACCATTCGCCGGACATACATTTTTCAAGTTCTGTTTTCATCTGCTTACGTTTGTAGCTATAAAGTTATAAAAAACAGGCCGGATACTCTTGATATCCGGCCTATTATAAATTATTTTATTTCAAACTACTTCTCAGCTAATAAATCATCCACTACTTTATTAAAGTCCTGCTTGAACTCTTCATAGAATAACCCTGTGGCAGGGCCATTGAATCCGGTATGAATCTTTCTCACCGCACCTTTCTTATCGATGAAGATAGTAGTAGGGTATCCCATAATCTTACTCACTTGCGGAAGGGCTTTTGCTGTGGCGTCGTCTCCCAGTTTTCCTGCAAATAATATCTCGTAAGTGGTATCGTAACGCTTAACCAAACGCGAAAGAACTGTCTTCACATATTCAGGGTCATCCTTACGTTCAAAGGCCAACCCAATGATTTCGACACCCCGCTTATTATTCTCCTTATACCACGGCGAAAGGTATTCCATTTCATCCAGACAGTTCGGACACCAGCTTCCCAGAATAGACACTATCACAACCTTATCTTTATAACGAGGGTCGGATAAAGAGACTTTTTGACCTTCTATATTCGGAAAAGTGAAATCGAGGCGATCATATCCTTTCTTCATATAAGCCAGGCCGTAGGGGTCGGCAAGGGCAGCATCTGCATTACGTTTGCCAATAAGCTTTGTTGCACCTCTGGTAGTATAGAATTCCCCTGTAAAACTGTCATTTCCCTCAAACTTACCTTTTATCAGATATGGACTAAGACCTGCAAATGCAGAGAATTGGAATCCATCATTTGTCAAAGCCCCTTCCAGATAGCGAAGGTCGCCTGCATTGGTCAGTATAGAACCTGTAAGAATAGTTGCATCCTGATTGAATATACCTACATTGTGGGTAGTATCCCCTTTTTGTCCGATAAAGTCAATATCCCATTTACCGGCAAGGGAAGTAGTTGCAGGAGTGCTTGCTACTTCGAAACGGGGAGCATCGCTTTTGACTGCGATAAAAGGCACTCCTTCGTCATTATCAACAAACAGTTTCTTAAACTTACCTTCAAATTTTCCATCAGTCACCACACCTGTTAATATAGCATCGTACGCTTCGATTGGAATACTTACCGTATCATTAGAATAGGTTATTCCATTTAGTGGAACTCTCTCTGCTCCATTTATCAGATAGACTGTAGCCGAGTCAGTTGCTGCACCCTGTACTTCAAACAAGAAGGGAAACTGCTGGTCTGAAACAGAGAACTCACCTCTCCATTTTCCATCTTCCAACTTATGGTTCTGAGTCTTATTACATGCCATAAAAAATAGGATTATGGTAGAAATTAATAAATATTTTTTCATTTTAGTATGTTTTTGAGGCTGTCTCACAAGTAAAAGTATCCTATCAAATTGTTACTCTCTTTGTCATTCTGAGTGCAACGAAGAATCTCAACCCTCCAGATACGAGATGTTTCACTCCGTTCAACATGATAAAGAGAAAGTAAGAATTACTTTTGGTACAGCCTCTTATTTTTCCTGTAAAGCTACAAACTACTTCTTAAATACCCATAACTTAGTCTCTATTTTATCATTACCCTGTACTGATAAAGCCTGCTGGTAATTCGCCTGATTGACATTCTGCTCTTTGGTAGGGTAATACAAGCGGCTTGGTATTCCTCCGTCACCGAACAAAGGTTCGAAACGGTAAGTTACTTCTTCACCATCGATAGTTCCCTGAAATACTATATCTCCTTCTTTTACGAGAAAATCGGGATAACCTGTACGGCGGTATTCGCTCCACGACTCCAGTCCCTGCATATAGAGCGCAATATATTTCTGAGTCAGTACATTCTTCTGATTTGCTGCAGGTAATGAAGCCAGATAAGTGTTTACATCATCATCAGATACACCCCATTTTTCGAGAGAGGCACGTACCCCTGATGCATAGCTACTTTGCGCCCATCCATTATATTCTGATATAAGAAACTCTACTTCTGCATACTCCATCAGTACTTCCGCATAGTTAGCAGCATTGATTACCGCTCCCGGCAAGCTGACACCTGTAGCAGCAAATTTACCTGCCTGATCATTTGCCAGTCCGTAAGGCAATCCGAAGTAAGTACCCCTTGTAGCAGCAGGTAAAGCATATACCGGCAAGTGCGGGTCAACCGCAGGTAATATTGTATTCTTACCCTGTAGCAAATCCACAAATATATGAGAGAGCGCAAAGTCTTTCCTATTAGCAGTAACGGTTGCCCTGTACAACGGTGCTTCATTAGGTGATGTAGTTGAATACTTAAATGCGGCATTATCTCCATTGCTTGTAAATACACCTTTGCTCAGTGCATCTTCAAAATGCTCTTTGTATAGAGCCTGATCCTTCTCTTTCAGACGGGTAGAAAAACGCAGGCGTAATGAATTGGCAAATTTAGCCCATTTCTGATTGCTACCCCCATAGATTATATCAGCCTTCCCGAAGGTTGTTTCCGCCTGATATTTAATCAGGGTATCCCCGGCAGCTTTCAGTTCATTCAAAATATCTACATATATCTTTTCCTGTGAAGCATATGCCGGCGTAATATTTTCAGGATCCAGTTGCAATGCCTGAAAATCCGTATCCTTATTACCATACGATTCGTAAGGAATATTCCCGAATACATCGGTCAGAGCATAAAATGCGTATGACTTTAATATGCGGCTTATAGCAATTTGCGTAGCATTGCGCCCTGCACCGTTTGCTGTTGCTACATCTTTTGTTGCCGGGTCGGTATTCAGTTTGACAATCTCTTCCAGATTGTTCAATGTCTTGTACAGCCCTTTCCAATAATCATCGGAATAACTGAACGGAATATCGTATCTCGACTGAGTAGTATATGTATTTTGTGCAAAATACTGAACGAATAACATAGAACCCCTTAAAGATACTGATTCATTACGCAAATTATCTACTAACAACTTTTCGGATGAAGTGATCAGTGATGTAGTAGGAACTGAAGAAGGACGGTTTGGATCTTCATTGATATCATCTACACAGGACGATAAAAGGACAGAAACAAAGAGACCGGTTATATATAATTTATTTATTTTCATAATGTGAAATTTCTATTTTGTTAAAAAGTGACAAAGGTGACACCTTTTCGTATATTTTTAATTGTTACTTTTTCCTTGAGCTAATGGCTAAAAGCTATCAGCTAATAGCTCTATATAATAGATAATTTTTTTAGAATTTAAAACCAAGATTTAACCCATATGTTACCGGCACAGGAATATTACCTCCTTCTATACCCTGTACATTGCCGCTACTATTTGTCAACTCGGGATCTATATCCTTACTCTTGGTATAGATATTCCACAGGTTACGGGCATAAGCGGTTACACTTACACTCTCGATCTTCCATTTCGGCAATTTAAATGTGTAACCCAGAGTCAGCTCACGCAGCTTTATAAATGTAGCATCGAAAACGGTATATGCTGTAGGCCCGTTATATTGGTTTTGCGCCCATGCCTGTGCAGTTACACGTTTATCGTTTGTTGCCGTATTGGAGACAGTATATGTTCCATCAGCATTAAAGACGACATCTCCTGTTACACCATTAAGAACAATACCATCCTCACGGATATTATTTGCAGCAGTTGATTCCAATATACCCGAATACATACCTACCTTATACGTCTGAGAGAAAAATTTCCCTCCTATTCTTGAGTCAATCAGGAACCCGAATGTAAAATCCTTATACCTGATCTGGTTTTGAAAACTCCAGAGGAAATCAGGCAACACGCTTCCCAATGATGCAAACTGGTCGGTACGCATATATACGCCATCACTGTTTACCACTTTTTGTCCATCAGGAGCATATACAAAGTCATACCCTTTTATCTGACCATAGCTCTCCCCTTCTTCTGCTACCAGCGAGACCAGCGTGTTGCTCAATTGCAGCGTATTCACAGCATCCGACAATTTGATAATTTTATTACTGTTCTTAGAGAAGTTGGCAATAGCTGTCCAGTCCCAGTCTTTCTGGCGGATAGGATTTACAGTCAATGTGGCTTCAATACCTTTATTGTTTATCTTCCCTGCATTAATCAGCTTATAACTATATCCGAAAGCGTCGGAGGTTGGTAATGAGATAATTTGATTGCGGGTATTATTGTCATAATATGTTACATCCAATCCTACCAGATTATTGAAGAACTGCAATTGTAAGCCTGCTTCCCATGAAGATGTAATCTCCGGCTTCAAATCCGGGTTGTTCAGCTTGTCTGATAATGTATACGATATATTCCCATCAAATGCATTGAGGGCCTCATATGTTTTATATAGTTGATAAGGATCGGTATCATTACCTACTTCTGCCCATCCTAAGCGTACCTTTCCGAACGATAGCCAGTTCTGATTTTTCAGTGCAGGAAGTTCTGTGAATACAAAAGAAGATGTAATAGAAGGATATAAAAACGAGTTATTATCCTTTGGCAAAGTAGACGACCAGTCGTTCCGTATAGTACCATCTACATATAACATGCTCTTCCAGCCATAAGAGAAACTGCCATATACTGATGATATAGCTTTCTTATAAAGCCCGGTAGACGGATTTACAATGATCGAAGAAGCATTATTCAGGCTGTAATACTCAGGAATAGTAAGTCCTCCTGAGGTTTGTATATCACTTACACGCCTGTTACGCCTCATATAGTTTGCTCCAATATTAGCAACCAAAGAATGATCACCCCAACGGTTGTTTGTAGTCGCCAGAAACTCATAGTTAAATTCATCAAATTTTTGGGAATATTCCTGATACATTGACTGTGAACGGGAATAATATGCAATACGATCTTGCGAATTATACTGATAAATGTCTCCATTTACCCGTCCTGTCAGACTTAACCACTTAGTCGGGGTGATCACTAAACCTACATTACCATACAATCTGTCTCTGCTTTCTTTCAGATAACTCTCATAGGCTGACCAATACGGGTTATCTATATATTTTGTTTTCTCGGCTTCAGGTGTATTTTCCCAGCTTGTGCGGTTCCACGAACGGGGAGTACCATCAGCACGTTTATATTCACTCAGTCTCTTATAATCTACCTGCACCTGTCCCCATTGGTATGCTTCAAGCATAATATTACGATTGGAAGCACCAGTCCACGGACGACCTGTAGACCTGTTATTTATATAATTTACATTTCCAAAGAATGAAACCAGATCTCCTTTCGTATTACCTGATATATTTACGGAATTTCTACTCAATGAAGAATTGGGAACAGTACCTTTTACATTTTTATTGGTAAATGATACCCGAAAAGCCCCTCTTGCCGAATTTTTCGACAGAGCTATATTGTTTGTATTCGATACACCTGTACGGAAGAAATCAGTCACATCATTCTTAGGATATGCCCAAGGCTGCGGATTCAGGTAATCGCTTGCATATTCAGGGTCGAGGTTATACCATTGCAATACTGGTGTACCATCCAGTTTTGGCCCCCAGCTTTCGTCTGCAGCATAATCTGCTATATTATACTCTTTTCCGTCTATAGTCACTTTCTGAAAAGTAGTACTGTATCCACCACCATATAATTTCTGGCGCTTAGGTAACCTCACTACATTTTCAAATTCAATACCCGTATTTACTTGTATATCAATACGATCATCTCCCCTGTCTCCCTTCTTTGTGGTAATTAATATTACCCCGTTTGCGGCACGTGTACCGTAGAGAGCAGCTGCTGAAGGCCCTTTCAATACGCTTATATCTGCTATATCATCCGGATTTATATCCTGTATAGTGCTGCCCACATCTTTACCGGCACTACCATTTATAGTAGCCGATGTATTCATATCCGTATTATCCAATGGGACACCATCAATAATATATAGTGGCTGGTTATTCCCTGTAATGGAATTTATACCGCGCAATGTTACACGTGACGAACCACCCATATTTCCTCCGCTGGATATCACCTGTAAACCGGATATTTTACCCGAAAGGGCACTCAGGGCATTTGTTGGTCTTGTTTCCAAAGCTTTGCCTGAAACAGCTTGTACAGCATAACCCAATGCTTTCTTTTCGCGGGGAATATTCAGTGAAGTAACCACAACTTCATCTAGCTCTGTACTGTTCTCTTTTAGCACAACATCAACTTGCCTGTTTGATAATATCTGAACTTGATGTGTCTCAAATCCGAGATATGAAAACACCAGATAGTCACCTCTTTCTACAGAGATAGAATAGTATCCATCCACATCCGTAAGCGTCCCGCTCTGGACATTACTTTTTACCTGTATAGTCACACCCGGCAAAGCTGAACCGGAAGCATCGGTCACCCGCCCCTTTACAACAAAGATCTCGTTATCAGCCTGAGCAAATGCCAGTAATACAAATACATTCAATAACAATAGTAGTTTTATTTTCCTAATTTTCAACATAACCTTTTCCTAATTAACTCAAACAATTTTTATATAGATACCATAAATATCAATTTGTTAAAAACAGATAATATTTACTGCAAAATTATAATGAGCTTATTAGGTATGAAATCCCCTTGATATGGTATTTTATATACCTTAAACATGGTATATAAGAATAACAGTGTTCAAGAAGTCTTTCTATAAATTAGTATAGATACGAGTTTTTTGATCCATGTATAAAAATACGCCCGAAGTATTAATACCCGTCATAAGAGTATTATACACTGCCAAGTGTCGATTAGGATACTTTTTTTGCTTTTTAAAACACCTTGATAAACTTTTATAGATATTAACATTGCACTTCGCAATTCTTAAAATATAGAAAAAGCATCTGATTATAAATCTAATAATGAATAGAAAGCAAAATAAAGCAATAATACCTGCCATTTTTTTAACTGAAAATTTGGTGGTTAACCCTATTTTATTAGAGAGAGAGAGAGAGAGAGAGAGAGAGAGAGAGAGAGAGAGAGAGAGAGAGAGAGAGAGAGAGACACACACACACACACATTCTCTATCTATAGATAGAGAGAGCACACAATATAACCTTTTTTCCGAAAACAGGAAAATAATAATATATAAAATCACCTTATCTGGTAGGCCCAACTACCGGATAAGGTGATTTTTTGCGTATACCCCCATAATATTAACCTCTAAAACCAAAAACCTATGTGAGAACCCAGAAAAAACCTATTTATTTCAAAGAAGACATTTCCTGTCTCTTAAACAACTAACTACAAGTTAACTAAACAAAGATCATATTATGAGAAAAAAAACTGTAAGTAAAAATTATGGAAGAAAGGTGTTGTTCCTGCTCCTCTCTCTTATTTTCTTTCAATATTCATTCGCCTCAGCAATAGAAGTAAAAGACACGAATGAAATCCAAAACACTGAACAAAATAACCTTACTGTAAAAGGGGCTGTAACAGATGAGAACGGCGACCCACTCAGCGGAGTAAGCGTTGTAGTTAAAGGAACTACAACCGGAGTAATGACAGATTTGGATGGTACATATACTATAAATGTACCTAATTCGAATTCGACACTTGTATTTTCTTTTATTGGATTCCATAAACAAGAAATAGATGTAAATGGAAAGACCTCTATTAATGTTGTCCTAGTTGAAGATACCAAGCTTCTGGACGAAGTAGTTGTAATCGGTTATGGTACATTGGAAAAGAAACAGGTAACCAGTTCCATTACTTCTATTTCCGATAAAGACCTGGTACAAGGTGTAGGTTCCACTTCGGTAGCAAATGCACTACAAGGAAAAATTGCAGGGCTGATGATATCTCCTAATACCGGTCCTAACTCAAGTAATTCATTTCAGCTTAGGGGAGTCGCTTCAGCAAATTCAGGACAGGAACCACTTGTGGTTATCGATGGGATGCCTGGAGGAGATATCCGCTCTGTATTGCAGGAAGATATTGTATCTATCGATGTGCTGAAAGATGCCTCTGCAGGAGCCATCTATGGTACACGTGCGGCCGGAGGAGTTATTTTAATAACTACCAAAAAAGGGGGAGATACTAACGGTAAGGTAAATGCAACCTATACTGGAGAGTTGACCATGAGACAAGACTATGCAAAACCCAAAGTCCTTTCAGCTGAAGAATTCGTAGCACATGGTAGAGGGCAAGATTTCGGATCTAGTACCGATTGGTATGAAGAATTGCTGAATGATAATCCTATTTCGCAAAGGCATGTAGTTACTCTGAGTGGAGGAGTAAAAAATGCACAGATATATACATCGCTCTTCTACGGAGAAAATAAGGGATTACCTATCAATGACAGTAGAAATGACTATGGGGGAAGAATAAATACAAACTTTAAACTACTGGAGGGATGGGTAGATGTTATGATGCGTGCTGACTACAGGCAGGCTAAAAGAAAGCAGGGGCGTCCTGATTTCAGGCAGGCATTGCGAAATAACCCTACACGTTCGCCTTACGATGCTACAAGTGAAACTGGTTATAATATCTGGCTGAATGATACAGAAGATTATAATGTAGTGGCTGATGCCAACTTATTCAAAGACGAAGGACTGGATCAGTGGTTTAAACCCGATTTTACTTTCAAATTGAATGTATTACCTATCGAAGGACTATCCTATCAACAAACCATAGGTTTTGAGCGCCGTCAGTGGGAACAGCACAAATTCAGGTCAAAACAGCACAGAGAAGAATTACAGAAAAACAGAAGAGGGGAAGCCCACCTAAAATTCGATAAAAGTGAAAATGTGAATGTAGAAGGTTATATGACCTATTTAAAACAAATTGATAAGCATTCCATTAATGCAGTAGCAGGTTATAGCTATTTCACGCATGATAGGGAATATTTTGAGATGACTAACTACAATTTTTCCGTAGATGGCACTGAGTTTTGGGATATGAATGAAGGGTCCTACCTTAAAGAGGGGGATGCTGACATGAAATCAAGAAGAGATATCAAAGAAAAACTATTAGCATTCTTTGCAAGGGCGAACTATTCTTATGATGACAAATATATGGCTACGGCTACATTACGCCGCGAGGGATCTTCAAAATTCTCTGATGCTAACAAGTGGGGAACATTCTGGGCGTTATCAGCCGGATGGCGTATTTCCAAAGAAGATTTTATGAAGGACATAAGCTTTATAAATGATCTAAAACTGCGTTTCGCATACGGGGTTACAGGTAATAATGGGTTTAGCGCCGACTATTCAAAGATTACTTATAGTGCCGATCAAAGATGGCCTTTACCTGGTGGTGGTGCTTGGTTAAACACATATGGAAAATCTAAAACACCCAACCCGGATCTGAGATGGGAAGAAAAAGCAGAATGGAATATCGGATTGGATTTCTCTCTCTTCGATAACAGGCTATACGGAAAATTTGACACTTACAGACGTAAAGTAAATGACTTACTTTTTACCGTAGTTGTTCCATCTCCGCCATATCCTACTCAGGAAATGTATAAAAATATAGGTAACCTTGAAAATAAAGGATGGGAAATAGAACTTGGAGCAGATATAGTAAGAAGCAAAAACTGGAATTATTCAACCAACATAAATTTTAGTCACAATACCACTAAAATGCTTGATATGGGTATCAACAGTTATATAAGTTCCGGTGGTATGCCCTCTCCGGGAAATCCGGGAGATGCACTCCGTGTTCAGGAAAATATGAAAATAGGAAGTTTCTATCTTTGGAAATTTGCCGGTTTCGATGATAAGGGAGAATTCCTGCTATATAATAAAGCCGGGGATATAATTCCCGCATCAGAAAAGAAACAAGAAGACAAGAGGCATATGGGTAATTTCAATCCGTCGTTAGTTGTGGGTTGGAGTCATAGTGTGAGTTATAAGAACTGGGATATGACAGTTAATCTGAGAAGCTGGATAGATTTTGATGTATACAACACAATAGATATGTATTATGCTCTGCCTAATGATGGACAAAAAACCAATCTCCTAAAAAAAGCTTATGAAAAGAACTCACATATCAAAGGAGAAAAGCAATTGTGCGATTTCTTCCTGGAAGACGGAACCTTCCTGAAGATAGATGCAATCAATATTGGTTATAATCTGGATCTTAAGAGGTATACAAAAAATCTGTTCAACCATGCCCGTTTCTATGTTACAGCAACTAACGTAGCCACCTTTACCGGATATGGAGGATTAAATCCGGAAGTGAATATCAATGGTATTAAGGATAATGGTATAGAAGGTTTAGGTTTCTATCCACAGACACGCAGTTATATATTAGGAGTTCAATTATCATTCTAAAAAACTGATACTATAATGAAAAAAATAAAACGATTAATAATAGGAGCCGTTCTGTCAGCACTCACATTTTCATTTACGGCGTGTAATACTGATGCAGAATTTTTCACAGAGGCAGACCCGAATACATTTTTCACCTCGCAAGATGCCGTATGGCAACGTTTTAACCGGCCTTTTACACATTGGAGATGGTACAGGGCATCCGATGATTCCCGCTATAGGTTACAGGAGCTAGGTACAGATGAACTCTGTCTGCCAACCCGTGGTAGTGACTGGTATAATGGAGGAGAGACCCAATTATTCCATCATCACGAATATTCAATCACGTCATTAGGATTATATAACAGTTGGTATGGTTTTGGTATGGGTATTGCTCTTGCCTATGATGCCCTTGATGATATTGACAAAAATGTAGATTTTCAGGCTCTCAACTTTCCTGAAGGCACAAAGGAGTCTATGTTGGCACAACAACACGCGCTCATAGCATTCTTTTATAAAGAAGGATTGGATCTTTTTGGTGGTGTTCCTATCTATCGCCGGGGAGAAACAGCAATTAAAGGAAGAAATACTGATGTAGAAACTTTCAACCATATCGATTCATTGCTGGATATTTCTATTCCTCTGCTACCAAAGAAAACCGAGCTGGGAAAAGAAGAGACCGGAAATATATCACAGGCAGTGGCAATGGGACTAAAAGCCGAATTATACTTTAATGCTGAAGCCTATATAAAGAAACCGATGTATGAAGAGGCCGCGCAAATATGCAGGGACATTATTGACGGCAAATACGGAACCTATAAATTAGAAGATGACTGGACAATGACCTTCGGCTTCGAGAACGACAAAAGCACAGAAATCATGTGGGGTGTACCGAGTACAAAAACCGGAGGTACCACAGATGCGGGCTTTTTCGCAACCATGCATCATTACAATTCATATGTAATACTTGGTGGGATAGACGGATTAGACAGACATAACGGATATGCTTTGGTCCCTTCCCTTAAGCCTAACGGACAAAAATATGATTACAAACTGGCAGGACCATTCGGCTTGTTTGAAGATACTGATGTACGTAAGCAGCAATATGTATATCTCGGAGGAAGCAAGTACAGAGGAATGTTTATGATGGGAAGACAGGAAAATCCATTGGATGGAGCTGTGTGTACCGGTGCCAGAGAATATCTGGGAGAAGTGATCACCCTGGTAGACCAGATAACATATATGAAGAAACTGGGAACAGCAGAATATCCTACAATAGACGACCTGCCTTCTACAATTGCTACTGCAGAAGAAAATTCAGGAATACGTTCGATGAAACTAAGCCCTGTCCCTACATATGCAGAACGCGAAAAATTATGGGAACCGAATATTCCTATAATGAGGCTTACAGAATTCTATTACACATTGGCGGAATGCGAATTGAGAGCGGGCAACAAGGCTAAAGCCGCAGAGTTGATAAATCAGGTACGTGCACGCTATTTCGAAAATGGAAATGATCCGAATCCGGTAACAGCAACTAACCTTGATAAATACCGGATGCTCAATGAATGGAAAATCGAATTCTTACTGGAGGGCCGCCGCCGTACCGACCTGATACGTTGGAATGCCTATGTAACTGAAAACTGGTGGGATCATAAAGCTTCAAACGATCCAAATAAAAACCGTTTTCCTATAGATGAAAGAAACATGTCAGCAAATCCGCTGCTGGAACAAAACCCTGGTTATTAACTAATTTTCATAAAGGCTGCCTAAGAAGTAAATGCTTTTCAGGCAGCCTTATAAAAAATTAAAGCATTCATCGGATATTAACAATAAATTTTAATTAATCACTATTATATAAACCCAAATACATACCTTTGCTAAAATATAATAGATTATATATGGAATTGTCAAGAAATGCCTCAATGAAAGTACGCTTTGGTGTAATTGGTACTAATTTTATAGTAGATAAAGTTTTAGAAGCTGCAAAACTAGACTCACGCTTCGAATTGACAGCTATTTACTCACGTACTCAAGAACAAGCTGACCTATTTGCAAAGAAGCATAACATCCCCCATACATTTATTTCGCTTGAAGAAATGGCGGCAAGTAATCTGATCGATGCCGTTTATATAGCCTCACCAAACTCCCTGCATGCTCCTCAAAGTATCTTATTTATGCAACATGGCAAGCATGTATTGTGTGAAAAACCTTTTGCATCTAATGCAAATGAGGTAAAAGAAATGATAGCCGTATCAGAAAAAAACAATGTAACTCTGATGGAGGCAATGAAACCAACACTGACCCCAAATTTCTCTGTGATAAAAGATCATATTAAAGAAATAGGGCAGATACGCCGGTATTTTTCTTGTTATTGTCAATATTCTTCCCGTTACGATCAACTAAAAGAAGGTATCGTATTGAATGCTTTCGATCCCAAACTATCCAATGGTGCAGTTATGGATCTAGGCGTATACACAATATATCCGATGGTAGTTTTGTTTGGCCGCCCTCAAAAAGTTAGTGCCACAGGGCTAAAACTATCTACCGGAGCAGATGGACAGGGAGCTGTTAATTTTGAATATGATGGGATGAATGCAACTGTATTATATTCAAAAATTGCAGATTCAAACTTACCAACCGAAATACAAGGAGAAGAAGGAACAATAACTTCGGATCGCATAAACATTATTAATAATGTAACATTAAAACAAAGAGGAAGAAATGAATCCACCATAAGCACCCCTAATCCTACCCATGAGTATTACTTTGAGATTGCCGAATTTATCAATTTAATAAAGGAAGGAAGAAGGGAGTCCAGCATTAATAGTCATGAGAACTCGCTAATTACAATAGAAATAGTCGATGAAATAAGAAAACAAATAGGTATAATATACCCTTCTGATAGCAGATAAATATTAAATTGTTACAAATGTCCGATTATTTTATTATATTATTTTGAATTAAACATGATTTTGTCGGTATAAATTTATGTTTGATATACAATTTATTATAATTCCCAACTTTTTTTAACAATGATAAAGGAATTAATTACTTAAAATATTCCTAGCTTTATTCCGCATTTTCAATTGAATAATTTAGAGTTAATTAATTTTTAGTTGACTGGAGTCTAAAATGCTCAGAAACAAATACTTAAAGGCCCGACGACCTGTATTAGAAGAAATACATGAAAAGCCAAAAAGCAGAACTCCAGTTTATTAGTGTGGAAACAATCTTTAATTTTTTTATAAGTCTAACAAAAGACAGATTTTATTTTATATTACTAACTTAACCCATGAATAAACTAACATCTTATTCGCGTTCACAGACCCTTTGGCTGGTCGTATTGAGATTACTCATTGGCTGGCACTTCTTGTACGAAGGTCTTGTGAAACTTTTCAATTCGGGCTGGTCAGCCTATCCCTATCTTATGGATTCAGATGGATTCCTCTCTGGTTTTTTCCAGAATATAGCAGGAAATGAAGGATTCCTTGCAGTATCCAATTATGTAAACATCTATGGATTAACCCTCATAGGTCTAGGTCTCATTCTGGGATGTTTTTCGCGTATTGCATCCATTGGCGGGATTATATTCCTGGCTTTGTTCTATTTATCGCATCCTCCTTTTGTAGGTGCAGATTATCTTATGCCAACTGAAGGTTCCTATCTGTGGATAGACAAAAATATTATCGAAATAGGCGCACTGATGGTATTGATATATTTTCCTACCTCGCACATCATCGGACTCGACCGATATCTGTCTAAATTATTCAAACGTTAATTAGCATATCTATCATGACATCAGAAGATAAGAAAGTTCCAGAACCAGATAAAAATAAAGATAAAATACATTCCAATGAAAATGCGCTCCCTGAATCGCAGGGAAGACGCGATGCACTCAAAGCACTTGCTACTGTTCCTATTCTGGGAGCCATGGCTTATGGCGTTTATAAAAAACAAAAACATGACAAAACACTCCGGGATGTGAGTGATGTTTTTAGCCTTAGTAAAGAAAGCCCGAGCATAGCTGAATTACAACCAAACGGAAAACAAATCCGCCTGGGTATTATAGGTTGTGGTATCAGGGGAAAACAACTATTAAGAGCTGCAGGATTTGCAACACCGGAATCTTTACAAGATCTTATCGATCAATCTAAAAAAGATAAAAAAGATACACGTTACCAGCTATTCAAAGAGCAAGAAGATTTGAACATCGTTATCACAGGAGTATGTGATATCTTCGACACCTTTGCAGAGCAGGGAATCGCAGCCGGAGCTAATGTAAAAAGAGAAGGCCTGGGAGGAACACCCGGACCAGCTCCTAAACGTTACCGCCATTATCAGGAAATGCTGGCTGCAGACGATATAGATGCTATCATTATTGCATCTCCCGACCATTGGCACAGTACAATGGCAATGGATGCAGCAAAGGCTGGAAAACATGTTTATTGCGAAAAACCACTTTCATGGACTGTACCTGAAACTTACATGGTAAGGGATATTATTAAACAAACAGGTATCGTTTTCCAATTAGGTCATCAAGGTCGTCAGGTAGATAGCTACCATAAAGCGAAAGAAATATTAGATAAAGGACTATTAGGACCGGTAACATTAATAGAAGTATGTACCAACAGAAATGATCCTAACGGAGCCTGGGTATATGATATTGATCCTACAGCTACTCCTCAGACCATCGATTGGAAACAGTTTGAAGGAAACGATGAAAGGGTCAAAGAATATATGGACTATATGACCAAATACAAACTGGAAAAATACGTTGGTCCTGATGAAAGAAGTAAATTCAGTCTTGAACGTTTCTTCCGCTGGCGTTGCTGGTGGGATTACAGCACAGGTCTGAGTGGAGACTTATTAACACACGAATATGACGCAATTAACCAGTTAATGGGTGTGGGTATTCCTCATTCGGCAACTTCCTCGGGAGGCGTATATTTCTTCAAAGATGGCAGAACAGTGCCGGATGTGCTACAAACAACATTCGAATTCCCGGATAAAAACATGACCATGCTATACAGCGCTACACTTGCTAGTAACCGCAACAGGGGTAAAGTAATCATGGGACATGATGCATCAATGGAAGTAGGTGATACACTAACAGTTAAAGTGGACAGTGCCTCGACACGATATAAGGAAAAACTGGATAAAGGCATCATCAAACCGGATATCCCATTCTATACATACGTACCAGGAAAAAGTAATGTAGATGCAGTAACTTCAGCTACAGAGCTTTATTTTGCACAACGTGGATTATTGTACTCTTATCTTGGTGGTAAACGTTACGACACTACGTTCTTACATATAAGGGAGTGGCTTGAATGTATCCGTGATACAAATCGAAAACCATCTTGTGGTATAGATGCTGCTTTCGAAGAAGCAATCACTGCCCATATGGGTACACGTGCATATCTTGAAGGACGTACAATGTACTGGGACAAAGATAAAGAAGAAATTGTAAGAGGAGAACAAAGTTAAAAACAACTGAAGTGTAACTAAAATATACCATTAAATCTAAAAAACAATATTAACCTAAAAAAACAGAAATTATGGCATCAGACATTTCGAGAAGAAAATTTCTTTCAACGGGAGCTAAAGCCGCCATCGGACTGACGATTATCCCGAGTTCGGTGTTAGGAAAAAACTTCGGACACATGGCTCCGAGCGACAAATTAAACATCGCAGCTGTCGGCATCGGCGGTATGGGACATGCTAATATCAAAGCTGTGGAAGCTACAGAAAACATCGTCGGATTGTGTGACGTGGACTGGAAATATGCTAAAGGCGTATTCGACAGGTTCCCTAAAGCAAAAAAATACTGGGACTTCCGCAAGATGTACGATGAAATGGGTAAAGACATTGACGCGGTGATAGTAGCAACTGCAGACCATACACATGCTATTGTTTCTGCTGACGCAATGACTATGGGTAAACATGTGTACTGTCAGAAACCCCTTACTCACACCGTTTACGAATCCCGTTTGCTAACCAAGTTAGCTGCAAAATATAAAGTAGCTACACAGATGGGTAACCAGGGTTCTTCAGGAGAAGGTGTTAACCTTGTTTGCGAATGGATTGCCAATGGCGAGATAGGTGAAGTGACAAAAGTTGAATGTGCTACAGACCGTCCTATTTGGCCACAGGGACTAAATGCTCCTGAAAAAGTGGATAAAATACCAAACACCCTGAATTGGGACTTATTTTCAGGCCCTGCAAAAGTGCGCCCTTATAATGCATTATATACCCCTTGGAACTGGCGCGGCTGGTGGGATTATGGTACAGGTGCATTAGGCGACATGGCTTGCCATATCATGCACCCTGTATTCAAAGGCTTGAATTTGGGCTATCCTACTAAAGTACAAGGTTCATCTACCTTGCTGTTGCAAGATTGCGCACCACAGGCACAACATGTTAAATTAACATTCCCTGCCCGCGACAATATGCCGAAAGTGGGTATGCCTGAAGTGGAAGTACATTGGTATGATGGCGGTATGATGCCGGATCGTCCCAAAGGTTTCCCTCAAGGAAAACAATTAATGGGCGAAGGCGGTGGATTGGTTATCTTCCATGGTACAAAAGACACACTGATTTGTGGATGCTACGGAGTAAATCCTTGGTTAATGTCAGGACGCAAACCGAATGCACCTAAGACACAACGCCGTGTAGAAACATCTCACGAAATGGATTGGGTACGAGCTTGTAAGGAAGATGCTTCCAGCCGTGTATTGACTAAATCCGATTTCAGCGAAGCAGGACCATTCAACGAAATGGTAGTGATGGGAGTATTAGCTATTCGTTTGCAGACCTTGAATAAGGAATTGTATTGGGATGGAGATAACATGAAGTTCACAAATATCGATCCTAACGAAGAAATCAAGATATTGATTAAGGATGACTTTAAAATTGTTGATGGTGACCCTAAATTTAATAAGATTTGGACTGACCCTATCAATGCTCAAAACTTTGCGAATGAATTGATCAAGCATACTTATCGTCAAGGCTGGAAATTGCCGGATATGCCGTAATTAATTATTTAATTAAAACTAAAACCAAATAAAGATGAAAAAAATTGTTTACAGCTTGAGTTGCTGTATGATCGCAGGAGCATTTATAGCTTGTGGTGGTGGAAAAAGCGCCGATACTAAAGGAACTGATTCAGATTCAACAAAAACAACAACTGAGACTATGAAACCTGAATATACTGTACTGGAGAACCCTCAGGTAGACCTTTCCAAGTT
>JAITVV010000050.1 GCA_031285625.1 Prevotella sp. | reverse complement strand
TTATTCTGCTTCTAAATTTCCCGAATCGGTGGATTATGGATATGTTGCCAATAATTTACAAAATGTAAGATACTTTTCGGATTGCTTAACTTGGAATATTGATGGTTCTGTAGGAAAAGTTCATTATAGAATTGGTAAATTTTCATTATCGGAAAAAGTAATTCCACTAATCGTACAAGGAAAATATACAGATTTTTTAGATGTTGATTTTTTGAAATACACGATTGAAAGTGAATTTGCGAAACATTCATTCGGCTTTAGTAACAAGGCGGGAAAAGGAAAAATACAACATATTGAAATGCTTATTCCGATTAACTCAAAAGGCGAACTTGATCTGTCTGCTCAAAAAGAAATTGCCAAAAAATACAGCAAAATAGAGCAAATCAAAAAAAGTATTGCGGAAGAATTGGATAAAATCGCAAGTATAGATATCGATTATGCTTAAATCATAACAAAACAACTTGCATACGACGGCGATTTAGTGTAAGCGAGAGGCACTCTCGCAAAAACATTGTGCGTATTTTCAGCGTTTACTCCCGTTCGAATTAAAAAAACCTCACCTGTGTCAAGTCACCGATATGTTATGCGTCAATGGGGTAGAATAGTGGGACAACGAAATGAATAACCTTTCTTCATCCGAACACAAAGGTATGCTCCAAGAATGAAACGTCAAGGCTGAAATGAATTTTATCGAAAATCTTCCTTTCTCGTACCTCGAAAGAGTATTTCCGATAAAAGCCTTGCCTTATTCATTCTTTCCACAGAGGAGGTGTTTATCGGAAAAAGAAAGGAAAAAAACATGTGTTGGTTTCAAAAATAATATGTACTTTTGGCATGAGTTATTTGACAGTATTGCACCGCAAATCGTTGAAATATGCACGGTTACTAACTCGTTACCTCTGAATTTCAAAAACTCTGCAAAAGGTTTATTTCTCAATCGGTTATATCAAACTGGTGAAAATCTAAAATAATATTAAGGAATAAGGAATCTTTAAGGATATTCATATCTTTGCAGTCGAATAACGAGCATTATGAATCAAAAATATCCTTCGGTTTTATTAGAAAATGCGGTAAATGAATTTGCTAAACTTCCTGGTATCGGCCGCAAAACAGCATTGAGATTAATTTTACATTTGCTTAGGCAGGATGATCTGATGGTTGATAATTTTTCTCAGGCACTTGTTACGCTGAAACATGGTGTCAAATATTGTAATGTTTGCCATAATATTTGCGACGACGATGTTTGCCCCATTTGTTTGGATAAATCGCGCGATGCTTCTACAATCTGTGTTGTAGAAAACATTAAAGAGGTTATGGCAATTGAGAACACCATGCAATATAAAGGTTTATACCATGTATTGGGAGGTATTATTTCTCCTATTGATGGTATCGGACCAGCTGACCTTGAGATAGAAAGCCTGATAGAACGAATTGCGAAAGGTGGCATCAAAGAAGTTATTTTAGCGTTAAGTACCACTATGGAAGGAGATACGACTAATTTTTATATATACAAAAAAATGTCTCCTTATAGCGATATTAAAGTATCTATGATAGCCAGAGGTATTTCTATCGGGGATGAAATTGAATATGCCGACGAAGTTACTCTTGGCCGCTCTATTCTCAACCGGACTCTTTTTAATGAGTCTTATAAAATGTAAATATTGAACAGATTGAACTGTTCCCTTTTGACACTTTACAACATTATCCAATCGTAATTATAATTATATTTGTAATTAAAGTTTGGAATTAAATAATTGCACAAATTAATCAAATAAAGAATAAAAATGTATATCGCAGTAGATTTTGACGGGACAATTGTAGAACATCAATATCCAAAAATAGGGAAACCCATACCGTTTGCAATTGAAACGCTACTTCAGTTGCAAAGAGACGGGCATACACTGGTAATGTGGACTGTACGTGATGGTAAGTTATTGCAGGAGGCTGTGGATTATTGTCAGGCTAAAGGTCTGGTATTTTATGCAGCCAACAAAAACTATCCTGAAGAAGACGCAGCTACTGCATCTCGGAAGTTAACGGCTGACCTGTTTATTGATGACCGAAATCTTGGAGGATTGCCGGATTGGGGTGTGATATATCATGCAATAAAAGCTATGGAGAGAGGAGAAACATCATTTGAAAGAATAATGATGTCGTCTGGTGAAAATCAAAAAGTGCGCCGCCGGAAAAAGAACTTCTTTATCCGTTTAGGAGAAATGTTTGAACGGGACACATATTAAGGGTCAGACTGATACCTGGATAAGTAGAACAACAATAAGCTACTGTTATTAAAATACGAAATATATGCTTTTGAATAATTCTCATATTTCTCTCCGCGCCGTTGAGCCGGAAGATCTGGATATGCTGTATGGATGGGAAAATTCCACCGGGCTATGGTATCATGGCAATACGCTGGCTCCTTATTCTAAACTGGTGATTCGCCAATATATCAATGACTCCCTGGAAATGGATATTTATCAGAGCAAACAGCTACGCCTGATGGTAGACCTGCATAATGATATTACAATAGGTACACTTGATCTGTATGAGATAGATGCCCATAATCGCAGGGCAGGGATCGGAATCCTTATCGATGAAACTTTTCGTCAGAAAGGTTATGCCAGCCAGGCATTGGAACTTATGCGCGATTATGCTTTCAACTTTTTATACCTTCACCAGCTATATGCCTATATCTCCATATCGAATGAGAAAAGCGTTGCCCTTTTTCAAAAAGCAGGTTATAAGGAAGTTGGAATATTGAAAGACTGGTTGCAGCGGGGAGATGCTTTTGAAGATGTCCGCTTATTTCAGTTGCATAATGATAAATGATTATGGAAGAAGATATAAAAAAAGCTTTTGAAGCACTGATAAAAGGAGGACTTATCTTATATCCTACCGATACAATCTGGGGTATAGGGTGTGATGCAACAAACCCCGAAGCTGTACAGAAAGTTTATGACTTAAAAAAAAGAGTCGATAGTAAGGCTCTTATAACAATGATAGATAATCCTGTTAAATTGGATTTCTATATAGACGGTGTTCCGGAGGTTGCATGGGATTTGATTGAATTATCTGAAAAACCTCTGACTATTATATATGATAATGCGCGTAATGTAGCTCCAAATCTCTTAGCAGAAGATGGGAGTCTCGCTATCCGTATAACTAATGAGAAATTTTCGAAAGAGCTCTGTAAACGGTTTCGTAAGGCTCTGGTCTCCACATCAGCCAATATCAGTGGTGAGCCTTCACCTGCAAATTTTGATGAGATCAGTGACGAGATCAAGAGTGGAGTCGATTATATCGTAAACTACAGGCAGGATGATATAAGTAAGTCAAAAGCTTCCAGTATCATTAAATTAGGTAAATCAGGAGAGGTAAAAATAATCAGGGAGTAATTTATGGCTGTTTTTGAAGATCTGGTATTTGAAGGCGAACTGTATTCGGATGGTTTACATAAGGATATGTTTGATAATTGCACATTTCTGAAATGTGATTTTTACAAATCTAAAATTATATCATGTGGCTTAACTGATTGTAATTTTATTGATTGTAATTTATCTATGACTGATTTCTCTCAATCAACGATTAATAATGTACACTTTAAAAACTGTAAGGTATTGGGAGTAAAGTTTAATCTATGCCATGACTTTATCTTTCAGGTTGATTTCGAAAACTGCATATTGGATTATTCTTCTTTTGCAAAGCGGAAGATGAGTAAGACAAGGTTCAAGAACTCCTCCCTCAAAGGTGTTGACTTTGGTGATGCTGATCTCAAACAGTCGAGATTTATTGAATCCGAATTGGAAGAAACCATATTCTATAATACGAATTTACAGGAGGTCGATTTTAGATCTGCTTATAACTACTCCATTGACCTAAGGCAGAATATGACGAAAAAGGCGCGTTTCTCTAAAGATGGCCTGGAGGGGCTATTACATCAATTTGATATTATTATAGAATAATGAAAGCTGATTTACATATTCACACAAAATATAGTTCCGACGGAGAATACAAGGTAAAAGACATTGTCAATAAATGTATTGATAACAAGATCGATATTTTTGCAATCACCGACCACAATACAGTAAGAGCAATAAATGATGTCTCTACAAACATATTGGATAGTATTTCTTTTATTCCCGGAATAGAGATAGACTGTAACTATAAAGGAACTGATCTTCACTTGCTTGGCTATAATATAGATTGGAAGAGTACTGATTTTGAAACACTGGATAACGATATTTCTGCTAAAGTGATGAAATCGTTTGATCAAATGATTCATAACTTAGACAAATTGGGGATAAGTGTAGATGCTTCAAGAGTATTGGAAGTAGCAAATGGAAAACTTCCTTCTGCCGAACTGATAGCTGAGGTTCTATTAACTGATGAAGTAGAGAATAAAAAGCTATTGCCTTACATGCCGGGAGGTGAGAGAAGTGATATGCCTTATCTTAATTTCTATCTCGACTATTTTGCTCAGGGTAAACCTGCATATGTAATGATAGAATATATGAACTATAATGATGCTATTGATCTGGTGAAGGAAAATGGAGGGATACCAATTGTTGCTCATCCCGGGCTAAATTTCAGGAATAGAGAAAGTATTGTTGAGGAATTATTAGACAATGGAGCCGAGGGGCTCGAAGTTTTTAATAACTACCACAACGAGAAACAAATCACATATTTTGCAGAGGCTGTAACTAAAAGGAAGGCACTAATGACCTGTGGTAGTGACTTTCATGGGAAGACAAAACCTACCATCGAATTAGGTAATTATATGCCGGTTGGAAATTATCAGAGTTATTTAAAGGATTCTGTAATGGAGATATTGAAAACTTCAAGATAAAGTTTTATTCATTATATAATCTTCCATCAAGAAACCATTGCCAATGTCGATGTTTTCACTTGCATGAAAGTCAAATCCCATACGTTTGTAAAACTCGATTGCTTTATTAAAGCGGTTCACATTCAGGGAGAGTATTGTATTATTATTTTTTTTTGCTATCTTACTTACTGTATCTATAAAGAAGCGACCAACTCCTTTCCCTTGTGTTGAAGGCAATACATATATTTTATGCACTTTGGTAGTCTGTGTCCCTTTATAATTTATTTCGTAAGATACAAAACCCAGATATTCACCATCTTCTTCTGCTAATAAATAATGATGGTTCAACTCAGTCATCTGCTTTTCCAGCGAACTGGTGCTATACATCATATCCATCATGTATTTAATCTGCTCCTGAGATAAGATCTCCTTAAATGTTACCGGCCAAATGATATCAGATAATACTTGTATATTATATATGTGATCGGTTGTAGCTTCTATTATCTGCATTTGTTTTAGTTTTCTAAAGTAAAGGATCTTGTGCCTATGCGATTACCATCAGCAAATAAGTCAACACGATATGTGCCGGGCATCAGATACTCTTCTACATTCCAGTACATCGTAACTCCTACCTCTTCACCTCCATATTCTACAGTCCTCTTTATAGAATAGTTGATATTACCATTTTCGTAAGGGAATGTATTCGTCCGGCTCTTTGTTAACACATCATCATCGGGTTTCATTATACGGGCATAAACAGTCCGCTCTCCGGGTTCAGCTGTAATATTCTTTGTGATAGTGAAGTTGATTACCAGTTGTTCTACTTTACTAATCTTCTTCTGTACTTTGCCTTTACTGTTGGTGGCTTGTATACTGATGTTTGTTGCATCCAGTTTTGCGGCAAGCGTTACTTTGTCTGAGAGGTCCTGCTTTTGCTGTGTTACCTGATTCAGTGTTCTGGATGTTTCCTGATATTTAGTTGTTATCTCTTGTTTTTCTTGTCTTAATTGTTCATTGGCACGATTTAGTGAATCTATTTGTACAATATAAGACTTTAACACTTGTCTTAGTGTTGCCAATTCTTTATTCAGGCGGTTTATTTCCGTTTTATTTTCCGCTTTTACTGTTTTCAGTTCTTCCAACAAGCGTTGTACTTTAGCTTGCTCATTGGTTAGTTTTTGCAAGAGGGAGTCATTCTTTATATTCAGTTTAAAACCCTCATATTGCATCGTTAGGTTTTCATATTCATCTTCCAACTGCTGTTTGTTCAGGCTGCTTTCTTCTTGTAGTTCCTGAATCTGAGTCTTCTGATTGAAAATAAAATACGCGGCAATCCCCATACCTATGATGAGCAGAGCTATTATCCCTATTAGTATTTTTGAATTACTTTTTTTCTCTGTATCCATATCTGTGTAAAAATCTGCGACTACAAATATAAAAGAATTAAACAGATTGAACAAAAGGATTATAAGCTTTCGCTTTTTTTAATAAATTAAGGCATTTTTGATCATTAAAATCTTCTTTATTTCAGAATAAGCATGTACATTTGTTAGGCTTTTCAGAGAGGTTGGACTATATTTATTCTAATCTTGTAACAATATGAAAGATTCAAATTATTAATTAATATAAATCAATTTATTATGTCTAAAGTAACAGTTGTAGGTGCCGGTAATGTAGGTGCTACATGTGCAAATGTACTTGCATTTAATGAAGTGGCAGATGAGGTAGTAATGCTTGATGTCAAAGAAGGTGTATCGGAAGGTAAAGCTATCGACATGAACCAGACAGTTCAGTTATTAGGCTTTGATACACGTATCAAAGGGGTAACAAACGATTATGCTGCTACTGCTAATTCTGATGTTGTTGTTATCACTTCAGGTATTCCACGTAAACCGGGCATGACTCGTGAAGAGCTGATTGGTGTAAATGCAGGTATAGTAAAGAGTGTTGCAGAAAACATTCTTAAATATTCACCGAATGCTGTTCTTGTTATTATATCCAATCCGATGGATACAATGACATATCTGGCCTCTAAAGTAACAGGTCTTCCTAAACACCGTGTTGTAGGTATGGGAGGAGCTTTAGACAGTTCTCGCTTTAAATTCTATTTGAGTGAGGCTTTAGGTTGCAATCCTAACGAAGTGGAAGGTATGGTAATCGGTGGACATGGCGATACAACTATGATTCCTGTTACTCGCTTAGCTACATACAAAGGTATTCCTGTATCTGAATTCTTATCAAAAGAAGTATTGGATAAGGTTGTTGCTGACACTATGGTGGGTGGAGCTACTCTTACAGGGTTGCTTGGAACATCTGCATGGTATGCACCGGGAGCTGCCGGAGCATATGTGGTAGAGTCTATCCTTCACGATCAGAAGAAAGTTGTACCATGCTGTGTATCTCTTGAAGGAGAATACGGACAGAATGACATTTGTATTGGTGTACCTGTAGTTTTAGGTAAAAATGGTTGGGAAAAGATCATTGACCTGAAACTAACAGCAGATGAAAAAGAAAAATTTGAAGCATCGGCTGCAGCTGTTCACAAAACAAATGCAGTACTGAAAGAAATTAACGCTATCTAACACGTATTTCTATATGTTTGAAAGGGATATCTGAACTTCAGGTATCCCTTTTCCAGAGTAATAGACTGTATATCAGACGTAGATATTTGTGGTTTTTACCATATCCTACATGTATTTCTACATAATGGCTTGGGTTATTACTACATTCATAAAAATACAAATATAGTTTATCTCAAAAGAAAGCCTATAAATGACAAGATTTTTGAAGTCTCGCATATATAGGCTTTTTCTATTAAAAATCAAATACGATTACCTTTCTACATCAAAAAAGTTTAAATAATAGTATTAAATATCACTAAATGAAATTCATTTCGTTTGTTTTTTGAGTAATTGAGGGGACGACTTAAAGGTTACCTTTTTCTAGCAGGAACAAGAATCGTTTTTCTTTTTATAGGGTCCCAACCATTGCGTTCTTTTGCATCTGTAACCCTGAATGTCCCGAAATTTGAAAAAGTGATTGAGTTGCCATCATTGATGGTCTGGGCCATACTTTCAATAAACAAATCCAAATACATATGTAATGTCTGTTTTGGTATTCCACTCTTGTCTGCTGCTATATTTACTAATTCTCTTTTATTCATTGATGATACGCTATTATAGTGCCTGTTATACGTTTTGAATTAGTAAATATAAAAAGGATGTGTCAAAAGTAAAACTGCACTATCAAAGTGCGACCCTCTTTGTCATCCTGAGTGCAATGAAGGATCTCGACCCTCCGGACATGGGATGTTTCACTCCGTTCAACATGACAAAAAGATAGCGAAAAATACTTTTGACTCACCTTCTTTCAATATTATTTTAAATTTTTTAAGACTTAGTTTAATGAAAAACGATAGATGGTTGATTATGCGAAAAATAATATATCCCTTCTTATTTGTATCTTTTTTGTACAGGTTTGATATAAACTTCTATCCTGTCATCTTTCATAATGCTTTGTACACATTTAAATAGCGGCAGGCTTTCTACACCTGCAATTTTTAACGTTTTAAGCATTATGTGGTCTCAAATCAACTCCAAATAATCTAGTTCAGATATAGTGATATATTTATTCTTATCTTTCTTTAGTATTGCAATTTTGTTCAGGAAATGTGCTCAAATATCTGCAATAATCTGAAGCACTCATTATACATAATACTATTTCTTATTACCGAAGTCGGCAGCATACTCCTCCCAATTAATTATTTCAATTTGTTTTATTTGGGTATCAAATATTCTAAGGTATACTTCTGCTTTCAATAATTCCGAGAAGTATTTTTTTTGAGGCGATCTTTTTATTGTTAATCCAGATAGTAGCCGTAAGACTGTCGCTATAGATGATTTTGGGCTCATATCCGGTTTCTATTATTCCCAAAAATTCTCCAATATTAACAGTCTGACAACCTAAATCCCTTATAAAAATCTGTTCACCGTTTCTTAAATCCACAGCCTTGAATTGTGTTAGCCTGTTTTTGGAAGAATGTGCCGTGGCTGTAAGCTCAATTCTATGAATGTGTAGCAAATGACAAAACAAAAAGAAAAGGGGTGAACCTCACGGCTAACCCCTTTCGAACTTTAACTATAAGACAACTAACGACTTACAAACAACTGCTTTTAAACGGCAATAATACAATTGAGAATAGCGGAATTTCATTCTCATTGATTTAGAAAACATGAATACTTCCTGCAGGACTTATTCACTATGCAGGAAGTATATTGTATTGTCGTTATATGTTTACTGCACCGCTGTTACCTGTTCTATCTTAATGTAAACCTTTAACCTGGAGGGTGAAACTGCTGTTGTCGGATTGAGATTATCAATAGCAGCCATTATCTTTGCTTCGTAGGCAACGTTGTTTCCTCCTCCCGGTATCCATGTGTAACGTCTGTATTCAGGTCCGCTGACTCCATCATAAATACCTATATTACCCCAGTAAGCCGCATTATCGTCTTCTGTTTCATTATACCAGTTAGCATCAGCACCACCACTGTGTACGCCGCCCCATTCCTGAGCAGGCATTGTAAATACCCCATTGGTGTTGATGTCGCCACTATACTGAGTATCGTAGTTCCAGATAACAATAGCATCATTGGAAGTGTTATTTCTTACCTGAACATTTAATTGCTGGTTACTAAATGCTACCGAGGTAGCACTTCCATTAAGGCGTACCCGAACTGAATATTTGCCGTCCGGAGTCTGGGCAGTTACTGCCCAGACAGTATTACCGTCTTCATCACTTGCTTTCTGCATATAACCCATTACAGCAGCTTCAGAAATATCGGCAGTCATGATATGTCCTACTATTACTTCTTCGCATCCAAGCATATTAGGGTTAGCGTCAAAGAAAGGAGTCAGGTCAAACCTGATACCATTGGGGGCTTCCTGACCGGAAATAGGTACCCCCGCCAGTGAAAAGTTGAGCACGCCGTTGCCTACTGCCAGCATCCCGTTGTCAATAGAAGCGGTTACATTATTATTGCCTTCGGAGCGCAGTACCACACCGTTGAAACTACCGCCATTACTACCCGAATAAGGTATCTGCAACACAGAGCCGGAGAGGAGTGCCACGCCTCCGCGTACCTGCTGGCCGGGACTCATCGCCACACCTTCGCAATGCAGTTCTGCTCGTGCTTCGTCTGCCGTAGCATTGGTAAACAGTTTCCATTTTTCACCGTCCCAAAACATATAACCTACAGTGCGGAAATTTGTATTAGCACCGGTATTGTACACGAACAAACCTGTGGCGGGGTTGGGAATGGTTAATTTGTCCGTAGTACCGGTCAGTGCTACCTTCGGAAATAATACACCTTTGTTCCCTGCATCCACATTCAATGCTGCCGAAGGTTCAGCGGTAGCGGTATTTCCTATTGTTACTTGCCCCATCTGGTAGATATTATCCGTATTAACTGTGGCTTGATCTGTAGTTCCTGAAACAAGCCAAGGTTCGATAGCGCTGCTTGTACTGCCGTTGTTACATCCTATGGACATATTGCCGGAAATAGTACCATCGATGGTTCCAAGAAGATTTAAACCACCGGATGGCTTCAATGTAAAAAGAATGGCATACTTGTTACCCTTCGTTATCGGTATATTGCTACCTACAAAGGATTGTGTTTTGGACAAGGAGCCGGTTGGGACTATTGCTATACCGCCCCCTTCATTTTCAAATATTTTTACCACAGCTTCGCTTACCTTTTTATAGGTACCGCTGCCAGCCTGAGCTTCGTAGAGGGTAGCATTAAAATCGTACCTTCCGGTCAAGGCAACAGATGCCGTCACAGCCATATCAATGCTGATTTCACTCAACCAACCGTCTGAAGCGGCAATGATGGGAGAACTGAGACCCAAGTCTTCTAAGTCTAAATTTAGCAGGTCTATTCCTACAAGGTTTACATCTATACCAAGGTTTGCTACAGTTCCGTTTCCTGCTATTGCCATCGTGGTAACACCGGTGGATGTTCCAAGCACAGCCACAATTGGAGACGTTAGGCCTCCAGTAAAGGGAACATTGGCCTCGATACATTCACCGGTTCCTCCTGCTCCCATATCTTTCCACTTTTCTCCATCCCAGTAATAAAATCCTTCGTGAAACACCAGATTCTCGTCGGTAACGGCTTCAGCCGATGTATACATGTTGTAGACCATTAGCCCGGTATGTTTCTTGTTTATTCCATCTGTATCAGCCAAATATTCTGCATTTGATGTCTGGGGGGTATTTGTATCTTCGAACATCGGGTACAGCTTGTTTTTTTGAGAAAGGTTGACACGCGGAAATGATAATCCTTTGGTAGCATTTGCACCATCATCATTTATGCCCGTTTTGTCTTTGAGCTGAAGCAATGCTCCTGAAACAGGGGTTTCTCCATCTCCAATGGTTACTTGCGCCTGTACGGGTAAGGCAAATATTGATACTACAAGCAGTATCAATGCCGGTAATAATTTTGTTTTGTTTGCTTTTAGTCTCATATAATTCTATTTTTATGTTGATAAAATATTGTGCACCGCTCATGCACCCCTTGCACCCTGCAGAAGCGAATAAGATTTTTCTCCAATATCTTGTGTAAAAAGAATAGCAGAATTATTGATTATGAACAGTTCATTTTTGTTCATTGTGTGAAGAAACAGCATGAACAGAACTTAATTGATTATGGTAAAGTTTTCTGAAATCAAGTATCTCTCCATAAAGCATAGCGAAACTCCAAATTCTCAGGTGAGAGCATGAAGTATTTTGTTGCGTTTTGTTTTGAGGTTTTGCTCATTATTCTTATTACTATTCTTATTACCGCAAAGCAATTCTTTTGTCAATGTAAAGTAACAGGATGTGCCATAAATATCAACTAAGAATAATCGTACATTTATTCGGTATATTCAGCTAAATTATACTATGAAGACGACATCTTTATTGACAGTCATGCTTTTGGTCTGTATGCTTACTAAATAAAGAATATATATTATTAATTATCAATGGATATATCAATACTTTATAAAATCTCCACAAATCAATCAACAGGGATCACAAATAGAAAATGTAAACGAAGACAGTTCCCGGTTACTAGAGGTAAATGTTGAAATGAAAAACTACCTGCTTTCATTAATAGGAGCACTTCGCTCCGGATTACATTGTCAGAACTATTTGTCTATTAAAATAACGGAGTTTTTCTACATTCTTCGTTATTTTTAAAGAAGATTTATTCCGTTTATTCCGTTTTTTCCGCTCGTTGTTAAGTAGTGACATGCTGTTTTCTCAGCAGGTAATGGAGCACTATTCGAAATGTCATAATGCAACAGAGCTGGCAAAATTATTGAATTACAGTGTATCGGTTTTGAGAGACTATTTAAAAAAGTATTTAATGATACTCCTTATCATTGGATGATGTCTCAAAAGGCATATGATATACATGCAGACATTGTCACAGGAGAGCTGAATTTCAAGTAGATAAGTGATAAATATGGATTCAGTTCACCTTCAGTTATGAACGATTTTGTGAAACAGATGTTTGATATGACGCCTGGACAGATTAGAAAAGGTATAAAAAACGAGTAATTATACCTTAATTTGCCTAGTTGAACATTTAATGCCGCCTTTAGGTTGTACTTCTTTCTTGGGATGTGCAATCTTTACTTCTTATCTGTTTAAATTTACGTGTTTACTTTATGAAGCAAGCCTACTGTTTGGGATAAGCTTATTATATTCCGAAACGATACCCAATACCGGATTCTGTAATTAGTAAAACAGGTTTAGCCGGATTATCCTCAATCTTTTTTCTTAATTGGGCTATGAAGACGCGTAATGATTGAGTTTGGCCTGCATAATTATATCCCCAGACCTCTTTAAGTATATATTGATGTGTTAATACACATCCTCGATTTTTGAAGAATAAGCTTAGTAATGAAAATTCCTTTGGTGTCAGATCCAGTAACTTATCCTTCTTTTTTGCAATGTGGTTTATCGTATCGACTGACAGATCATTAATCTGAAATACCGGATTATCATTAGCTGTTTGTCCGAGTCTTAGTGATGCCCTTATACGGGCAAGTAGTTCCCCTGTATGGAAAGGCTTGATAAGATAGTCATTCGCTCCTTTGTCCAGTCCGTTAACAATATCTTCTTCCAAAGAGCGGACAGATAAGATGATTATAGGTTTGTGGAACCATTCTCGCAGGCTTTTTAACACAACCATTCCATCCATATCAGGTAAATCCAAATCGAGGGTAATAAGTGAGGGTTGGTGAGAAGCAGCCATAATCAGCCCTTCTTTTCCGGTAGAAGCTTCCACAATTTTATAGCCATTTGCAGAAAGTGTTATTTCAAGTAACCGCCGGATTTGAATTTCGTCGTCTATAATAAGAATTGTATCGGCCTTCATTTTGTTATGTATTTAAATAAGATACTTCTGTCGGTATTTTTATAGTAAAGCGTGCACCTCCGTTTTGCCTGTTTTCTACACTTATTGTTCCTTTGTGTGCTTCTACAAAACCTTTAGTAATAGAAAGTCCCAGTCCCAGACCGCCAGTAGATTGGTTTCCTACCCTGTAAAACCTATTTAATACAAGAGGTAGTGTATCTGCCGGAAATCCTCTCCCCCGATCCATTTCCTGAATAATCAGATATCCGTTATCATAAAAGGATTTCAGGTGGATTGTCGTATTGGGTTCGGAATATTTACAGGAATTATAGATCAGATTATGCAGCGCTTGTTCCATCAGCCCAAAATCGAGTTTCACTAATGGCATGGATGAGGGAATAGCAATTTCTAAATGATACAGTTTTAAATCTTCCTTTAAGTTATCGGCCACTTTATTGAATAAATCATTTATATCACACCAGTCAATATGAGGTGCTATTTTTCCCGTTTCGAGCCGGGATATATTCAACAAATTTTCTACCAGACGGTTCAGCCTCGTTGATGCTTTTAATATTTCAGTATATAGTTCGTTTCTGGCTGTTTCCGGATACATTCCGGTTATAAGCATATCTGAGGCACCCATAATAGTAGCAATGGGTATTCTTAACTCGTGTGAAATGGAATTGAATAGTGTTTTATATAACTTATCCGATTCGTCCAGTAGATCCGCTTTCTTTACCTGTTGGGCAAAATAATGATGTTCTAATGTATTCGATATCTGTGTCAAGAATGTATCCCAGAATAGCTCGGTTTCCCCGTTAAACTTCTTATTGAGTTTTATTACAACTATACCGGGCTTTGTTTTTATTCCTTTTAGCGGATAGAATGTGTATTCGTTTAAAGAAAATGTATCTGTATGTTTTCCGGTCTTCTTCGAATACTTAAGTACCCATTGGGCAATCTTGTACTCCGACTCGGTAAATTCGCCAGGCATACTATTGTATTGTTTTTTATTTAATTTACCATCTCCGTCTTGAAGCAGAAAATAAGCGTCGACATTGAAATATTTGTTTATATCTTCTTTGGCTACCTCTATTATTCTTTTTGTATTCTTTGCGCTTGCAAGCTGGTTAGTCAAATGGAACAAGGCATTTGTTTTCTCTTCCCTTCTCCGGGTCAGTCGCTCCTGCTTGCGAACTTTCGATGTCAGGGTTCCTGTTACCAAAGCTACTACAAAGAAAGTACATAGGGCAAGCAGGTCTTCCAACTCTGTTATTTTCAATATATATCGTGGTGGTATAAAGAAAAAATCCCATACCATAGCACTGATTACCGAAGCTAACATAACAGGTCCAAGCCTTAAAAACATTGATAATAGCAGCACCACAAAAAGTAATATAAAAGAAATGGGCTGATAACCGGTCTCGTACGAAATAGGCAGACATAGTATAACGGCAACAAATACGGCTAATATTGATAAAAAGTAGCTCTTGAATGATGAAGAAAAATCCAGCGATGCACTTAGTTTCTTTTTATACTGCTTAGTTTCAAATCCCGGTTCTATAACATAAATATCTATTTCGCCACTTTCTTTCAATAAACGGGCTACAAAATTGTCTTTTGAAAACATTGAGGAAAAGAAGCTCTGTTTTCCGGACTTTCCAATAATGATATGACTAATATTTTCTTTACGGGCAATATCCAGCGTTGTGGATATGAGGTCGCTACCGGATGTTATTATTACCTCTGCACCAAACTGGCGGGCCAGATCTATATTTTTTGAGAGCTGTTCCTGTTGAGCTTCGTTTAATACCTGCGTATTTTCTACATGTAAGGCAACAAGGTCGGCTCCCATTGCATATGAAAGGTTCTTTGCCCAGCGTATCAGTTTGGCGGAGGATTTACTTGGCCCCACGAGGACAAGTAAGTGTAACCCCGATTTCCACAGGCCTTCTATCTGCTTTTGCTGCATGTAGAATTTCAGTTGCTTATCTACCCGATCGGCAACAAGGCGCAGTGCCATCTCTCGCAGTGCTGTAATATTTCCTTTCCTGAAGAATTTTTGAACGGCTTCTTTTAATTCAAACGGTACATGCACCTTACCTTCTGCGAAACGGTCGAGAAGAACATCTGGTGTAACATCTATCAATTCCACATCGTCCGCCATTTCAAATATTTCATCAGGGATAGTTTCCTTTACAGTAACTCCTATTATTCGGGCAACAGTATCATTCCTACTCTCCAGATGCTGGATATTGACGGTAGTATATACATTTATGCCGTTATCAAGTAATTCCTGTACATCCTGATACCGTCTAGCGTGGCGGCTTCCATTTATATTGGTATGTGCAAGTTCGTCTACCAAAACAAGATAAGGATGTCTCATAATGATGGCATCCAAATCCATCTCTTCGAGGACTGCACCTTTATAGTCTAACCTTTTACGTGAGACAATCTCCAGTCCCTCCACTAACGCATTGGTCTCAGAATGGTTATGGGATTCCACATAACCTATGACCACGTCTACTCCTTTAGACAAATCCTGATGTGCTGTTTGCAGCATCGTATAAGTCTTGCCTACACCAGGGGACATACCGAAGAATATCTTCAGTTTTCCCCTCTTATTGGTTTGCTCTTCCTGAGTTATTGTGTTTGGAAGCTTATCGGGATTGGGATAACTATTGTCCGTTTTCATTTCAGTTTATCTAATTCCTTATTTTCCCATCTCTCTTTATAATGTCGGTTCTCACCCATATTTATCGGGTATCTGCAGCATCTTTGCACAGGCTAAATTATAGAAACATATTAGTTATAAATTTCTTATAGTAAATAATCAGTTAAACAACTCATGTTTTAGTATTGTTTATTAGCTTATATGTTATTATAATTCAATATAATATTATGAAGAATGAATTTTCATAAAAGCTATTTTATCAAATTTTCAGTTTGAATTATTTCTTTCTTTTTTATGAATCTGTGTGTAATATAAAAAAATTCAACGCTTCAAAAATGTCTATTCACTACTTTCACAAGCAATAGAATAAAGGATAAAGACAAGCAATTCGAAGACATAAACTTCTCGCTAATTAAGCATGAGACTTACATCGCTTTTGAAGGTATTGAATTTTTATTTCAGTTTTTTGTTTCTTTATACTTGGTATCCTTACTGAACATGTACATACTCCATCGCATAGACAGGGGCTTATAGGATAAGCCGGACCAGGCCCATGAAACCGGGACATGATTTGGATTATCGTTTTTTTCTTCCAGATTTTCAGGAAGATAGTTGTAGCTTGATATTGCCTGTTTGGTTTAAAAGTTTTGTCCATTATGATCTTCACTATAAAGAGTTGTTTATACAACTACAAAATAATAGGATGTGCAATAAATATTAATTAAGAATAATCGTACATTTATTCGTAATATCCGGCTAAATTCTCACTTTATGCCTTTAATGAAACGGGTAAATGGTACTATTTTGTCTGACGGTATGTAACTTAGGTCTTTTGACTTGATAGGCTCGCTAATATATGATGCTGTTGCTACCATTGACTGTGGATTGTTCAGGTTGCGTATAATATGAAAAATTAATGCTTCAAAAATGTTTATTCACTACCTTCACAAGCAGTGGATAAATTATGAAAATGAAGACAAAACTATTAGACAACAAAAGACTCTCATCACTATTGAAGGATCACGGGCAATTTCGATAAATCCGTTCCGTTTATAAAAACTAAACCTTCTTTGTGTAATGTCATCAAAGGGAATATCTACTTCCAAAAATACGGGTTTATTGAGGTTTCCTGCGACCCATTCAAGGAGTTTCTGCCCTATCTTATGGTTTCGCATTTCAGCAAAGATTGCTATAAAATGAATCTTTGAGATCCCAGTATATAAAGAATCCAGCTAATATTTCATTCTCATAAACAGAATAAAAATATATATCATCTGCTCCGTCAATAAGGTCGTATAACAGGCGGGTAGTTAGCAGGATATTTCCATTGAACCTGGCAGGATACCTTTTACTATTCAAGATTTACAAAAACGAATTATATACTTTTTCTCATTTAAAAAGTAACTTATATGGGCTAAGTCAACATAAAGAAGCTATTCGAAATCGAGATATCCCTTTTTATTATCTTTGTATATCACGAACAAACACAAAATTGATATCGAACTTAAAGTATCTGTAGAAGACAAATTGAAAAAACGATCCCATTAAAGATTATCACGATTATTTACGGACTATGTCGCCTATCTGCAAAGGCAATACGCTCAATGCTTCATCTTTTGATTTCACATAAGGTATTTTGAAGAATAATCCAATATTCATTCCTTCATTTGCAGTTGTAATCCGTCCAAATATTTCCAACCCATCCAGAATAATATTATCCTTTATAAGTTGACCATCGGCTGTTTCGAAGTACACCACGTCTCCAATGCTGACTTCGCCTTTTTCGATTCTTCCGGTAACCACCAGACCTCTTTCTCTGATATGAAATATTTCGTGAATAGGCATACAAAGGTCGCTTTTTTCCATAGTCGATCAGGTTAAATTTCCATAAATGCAAATATAGTATTTATTTATAAACTATCATTTACCAATTTTCACATAGCTTATTGGTACATTTATATTAATTGTCTTACCTTTGCTGCCTGTTTTTAAAAGCAGTGTAACGTCATGAACTGGTTTATAGAGACCATTACAGAATCGCCTTCGGTTCTATCTATTATAATTATCTCTGTTGTATCTGCTATCGGACTACAACTAGGTAAATTAAAAATCCTCAACATTTCGCTGGGTATTACCTTTGTTTTCTTTGTTGGTATCATTATTGGTCATTTTAATTTTGACCTGAATAAGGATATGCTCAATTTTGCTCAGAATTTCGGCCTTATCCTGTTTGTATACGCTCTGGGCTTACAAGTCGGTCCCGGATTTTTCTCTTCTTTAAGAGCAGGAGGATTAAGATTAAATATGTTAGCACTGGGTGTTGTATTCCTAGGATTGATATTTACTGTAATATTCAGTTATGCCAGTAATATTTCCCTTCCTAATATGGTAGGAATACTTTGTGGCGCTACAACTAATACACCCGCTCTTGGGGCTGCACAACAAGCATTAAAGCAAATTTCGGGAGACATGAGAGTAATCTCCGATATGGCTTTGGCTACGGCAGTAGCTTATCCTTTAGGCGTTGTAGGTGTTATATTGGCAATTGTATTCCTTCGCAAACTTTTCGTACCTAAAGATGAATTCTCTAAGCTATCAGAGAAGAAAGACAGTGAAATGCATGTTGGCGAATTTCATATTACCAATCCGGCTGTAGAAGGCAAAACAATTCGTGATATAATGAAATTGTCTGCAAAGCATTTTGTTATTTCACGTATATGGCATGATGGGGTAGTTACTATACCAACTTCTGAAAGTATATTGAGACACAACGATCATCTGCTTATCATCTCTAAAAAATATGATGTTGAACATATAAAGATATTGTTCGGCGAACAGGAAAACGTTGACTGGAATAAAGAAGATATAGACTGGAACCATATTGATAACAGTCAATTGGTTTCCCGCAGGATTATTATTACTAACAGTAAGATAAACGGAGAAAAGCTTGGTTCTTTGAAACTGAGAAATAATTACGGGATAAATATTACCCGTATAAATCGGGCGGGAATAGATCTTTTAGCTTCACCCGGATTAATGCTGCAAATGGGTGATAAACTCACGGTAGTAGGAGAAAAAGCATCTATTGATAATGTAGCTAAAATATTAGGAGATGAAGAAAAGCGATTGAACAAACCTAATCTGATAGCTATATTCCTTGGTATAGCCCTTGGTCTGGTATTAGGGGCACTGCCATTACCTTTCCCAGGTATGGATTTTCCTATAAAACTTGGTATAGCAGGAGGACCGATCATTGTAGGTATACTGATGGGAGCATTTGGTCCTCGTTTTCATATAACAACATATACGACCCAGAGTGCAAATTTGTTGATGCGCCAATTTGGACTTACAATCTATCTTGCCTGTCTGGGAATTGGTGCCGGTGAGCACTTCTTTGAAACAGTCTTCCAAACAGAAGGTTTGATATGGATTGCCTTTGGATTCTCTCTGACCGTTGTTCCGGTATTAGTTGTAGCCCTGATAGCAATGAAGATATACAAAATCGATTTTGCAAGAAATGTAGGCATGCTCTGTGGAAGCATGGCTAATCCAATGGCCCTGAATTATGTGAATTCCACAATAGAAAATGATGAACCTGCAGTAGCATATGCTACAGTTTATCCTGTATCAATGTTTGCACGTATCATATTCACTCAATTGTTATTAATGCTATTTTATTAAAAATAAAAAGAGGAATAATATTATTCCTCTTTCCGTTTGTGAGTATAGAACCATGCAATTTTTTTGTGTTAAAGCAATCTTTACAATACCTCACCTAAATGTTTCATATTACTCTTAGCCGTATCTATCACTTCGCTGATGCGTCCGGCTAGAATCAATTTTGTCATTGCAGTTGCAAATCCTTTCATCTGGTCAAAATCAACTTTCGGAGGCATAGCAAGTGCATCCGGATTAGTGTAAATATTTACTAATACCGGACCTTCCATTGCAAAGGCCTCTTTTAAAGTTGCCTCTACCTTCTCAGGATCAGAGACAGACACTCCCGGCATACCCATAGCTATAGCCACAGCGGCAAAATCGGGATTATACATATCTGTTTGCCAATCAGGTAGGCCTGCAACCTCCATTTCCAGTTTTACCATCCCCAAAGATCTGTTGTTAAATACAACTAATTTAATTGGTAACCTATATTGAACTATTGTAGCCAGATCTCCCATTTGCATTGACAGACCACCATCGCCACAAAGCGCTATTATCTGCTGGTCTGGACGAGCAAAAGCAGCACCGATCGCCATCGGCATTGCATTCGCCATAGATCCATGGCTAAACGAACCCAGCATTTCTCGTTGTCCTGTAGCAGTAAGGAATCTGGCTCCCCATACACAGCACATTCCTGTATCAACAGTAAATATGGCATCTGAATCAGCCAATTTATCAATTGTATAAGCTACATGCTCCGGAGAGATAGAATTTTCTTTTCCTTTATCATTTCCTAATTTGTATAGATTATCTTTTACCTTATCATAATTTTTTAATTGCTTCTTAAGGAAACTATTATCCGTTTTTTCTGTAATCAAAGGTAAAAGTGCGTCAAGAGTATCTTTAACATCACCACCCAGAGCCATATCTATCTTTGCTCTTCTTCCTATTCTTTCGGGTTTATTATCAACTTGTACAATCTTACAATCAGGCATAAATCCTTCATAAGGAAAATCAGTACCTAACAATATCAAAAGATCAGAATCATGCATACTTGCATAAGCTGATGGGAACCCCAAGAGCCCGGTCATGCCTATTTCATATGGGTTATCATACTGAACAGACATTTTTCCCCTGAAGCTGTAAGCCACAGGCGCTTTTATACGCGATGCTAGTTCTATAAGTTCTGAATGTGCATCCTTAGCTCCTATACCACAATATATTGTTATCTTCTTATGATTGTTAATAAGATCTGCCAACATAGCAACTTCTGAGTCTAGGGGTCTGTATATTCCTTTTGTTGGTAACAAATAATCAGTTGTAATACTGCCTTCTGCAGCCATATCTGTTATATCTCCGGATAATCCCAATACAGCAACCCCTTTCCTATGAAAAGCACATTGCAAAGACGCTTGCAACATTCTCGAAAACTGCTGAGGTGTGGTTGCAACCTGATTGTAACCACTACAGTCATCAAATAGTTTAATTATATTCGTTTCCTGAAAATAAGACGTTCCAAACTCATAGGTAGCACAAGTTGAAGCGATAGCAAGAAGCGGTGTTCCCGTTCTATGAGCTTCATACAAGCCATTTATCAAATGCACATGTCCCGGGCCACTGCTTCCGGCACAGCAAGCAATACCATTTAATTCTGACTCTGCTGTTGCAGCGTATGCCCCAACCTCTTCATTTCTTACATGGACCCATTTTACCGACTTGCTCTTTCTTACTGCCTCATTTACCCTGTTCAGGCTATCCCCCGTCACAGCATAAATACGTTTAATTCCAGCCTGCTCCAGAACATCAATCAATTGGTCTGCTACTTTTTTACTCATTTGTATGCCTTTTTTTAATAGTTTACATCATTTTGTGTATGATTATATTAACGATTCTAATAAGACTATTGTTTATTATTAAACCTCGTTTTAACACTCAGGGCAAAGTGTTAATTAACATTTAGTGCGCTGATATACAATAAACGATATGTATATTTGCATTCATAACTTAAATACCAAGATCATTAAACGTTAAACCCATTAAATCGATGAAAAAACTAATCCCAATCTTTTCATTTATGGTGCTATTATTTATGTTTTCATGCGGAGGAAGTGAACCAACCGTTCATAAGCCATACAATGAAGGCATCAATATTACACCGTTGCCTCTAGAACTTATACAAAAAGAGGATACTTTTAAACTGGTTAAAAGTATAGTTTTTGTTGCAAATGATGCCGAAACAGAAAAAGTAGCGGCTTACTTCGCTGCTAAAATCAAAGGCTCCACAGGCTATGATTTGAAAATAGAAAAAACAAAGCCTGCAATTGATTATATAAATCTAGCACTAGTAGCTGATGTTCCCGTTAACGAAGAAGGCTATCTGCTTGATGTTACTGATAAGGGAATTGATATTCAAGCCAAAACAGCTCGTGGTTTGTTTTACGGAATGCAAACAGTTATGCAGTTGCTACCTGCAGAAATTGAGAGCCCTGTATTAGTAAAAAACATTGTGTGGAAAATGCCGGCTGTAACAATCAAAGATGAGCCTAGATTCAAATACCGTGGTCTGCATCTTGATGTATGTCGTCATTTTGTAGACGTAGACTTCATAAAGAAACAGTTGGATGTACTGGCTATGTTTAAAATAAATACATTTCACTGGCATCTGACTGAAGATCAGGCTTGGCGTATTGAAATAAAAAAATATCCTAAACTGACAGAAATAGGAGCTACAAGAATAGAAGGTGAAGGAAATGAATATGGTCCTTACTTCTATACTCAAGATCAGATAAAGGAGGTTGTAGCCTATGCTAAAGAGCGTTTTATAGAAGTTATTCCTGAGGTGGAACTACCAGGACATGGTGTTGCTGCTATATCAGCCTATCCCGAACTTTCATGTACAGGTAAACAAATAGATGTACGTAACTTCTGGGGAGTAGCAAACGATGTATATTGTGCAGGAAATGATTCTGTTTTCCAATTTCTGGAAAATGTTATTGCTGAAGTAATTCCATTATTCGAAAGTGAATATTTCCACATCGGAGGTGATGAATGTCCAAAAGACAGATGGAAAGTTTGCCCTAAATGCCAGGCACGTATCAAAGAGCTCGGGCTTAAAGCGGATAAAGATCATTCTGCAGAAGAAAAGCTACAAAGCTATTTTGTACAACGTATCGAAAAATTCTTGTTGAAACATAATAAGAAGATGATAGGTTGGGATGAAATACTTGAAGGTGGATTAGCCCCTACTGCAACAGTGATGAGCTGGCAGGGAGAAGAAGGTGGCATTGCTGCTGCTAACATGGGCCATGATGTCATTATGACTCCTGGAGCATGGATGTATATTGATAAATATCATGGAGATTATAAAATACATCCTGTTACTATCGGAGGTTTATTAACACTCGAAAAAGTATATAACTATGAACCCGTTCCTGAAAAAATAGCAGAAGATAAAAGGCATCATATTCTAGGTGCTCAGGCAAATATGTGGAACGAGTATAATTACGACGGCGAATATATGGAACAGGATATCTATCCGCGTATTATAGCCCTAGCTGAGTTAGACTGGACACCAAAAGAAAAGAAGAATTATAAAGACTTTGAGCGTCGTATTGACAACCAGCGTGTGCGTCTGGATATGCACAAAATAAATTACTATATACCTCTTCCTGAACAAAAAGGTGCACCATCATGTGATTTTGTAGCATTTACAGATCAGACAACTCTGGAGTTCAAAACAACCGAGCCGGTTAAGATGGTTTATACAACAGATGGAACTGAGCCAACTTTAACATCTGAAGCATATTCTAACCCATTAACATTTACCAAAAATACAACACTAAAGATCCGTTCGGTAATGTTATCTGACAAAATGAGCCCAGTGCGTACTATTACAATTGAAAAACAATCATACGCGCCTGCTGTTGAAAAAGAAAAGGATGCAAAGTCTGGTCTTAAAGCAGAATATTATAAGGGTTATACTCTGACTGTAGCAGAACTGGAAGGTAAAACTCCAACTGAAACAGAATATATTGCAGCACCACAGGATTCGAAATATAGAGTAAAAAACTATACAGAGCCATATGCAGATGATTTTTATTCTACAGTTCTTACAGGCTATATTAATCTTAATGAAGATGCGGTATATTACTTTGCTACTGACTTTGAATTGTGGATCGATGGTAAATTACTTATATCAAACGAGAAAGACAATCATAATACTGCCCGTAGATTCTCACGTAGTGATAAATCAACAGCATTAGCTAAAGGACCGCACTCATTTAAACTGATAAGATTAGGGGCAATATTCGGTGGATGGCCGACCCAATGGGAAAACATTTATGTAGGTATCCGTAAGGCAGACCAAGCTGAATTCAGCTATCTGGATGCAAATTATTTTAAATAAAAAGACACCACATTAACATAAAACTCCCCTGAAAGAATAATCTTTCAGGGGAGTTTTTATTATTCCAGTCAGCATACTTAACAAATTGTTAAAAAAAATTTCAAATTATTTTGGAGTGATTAACATATAAATATATCTTTGGGGCTACATTTTTAAAAGACAACAAACTACACATGAAGAAAAAGTTACTTTTATTAGGCTTGTTTGTATTCATTACTATAACAGGCTTCTCCCAGAATTATGAAAATTTTATTTCGAAGCACTATGAATCCAATGGTAAAAGACTACCCTACCGAGTATCTCAGCCCAGTGATAAATCTAAAAAATATCCATTAGTGATATTTTTACATGGTACTGGTGAACGTGGAGATGACAATTCAAAGCAATTAACAGAATCAGGTATTGGAGATTTTCTGGAAAGAAAGTTCGCCGGAGAGTTCGAGTCAATAATAGTCGCTCCCCAATGTCCTGCGGATACTTATTGGGCAAATGGCATCAGTGAGGCAAATGGTAATTTTGTATTTGATTTTAGCAAAGAAGCACCTACAGAAGCAATGACACTACTTATGGCATTTATTAAGGAATGGAGTGCTAATCCTAACGTTGATGCGAGCCGAATATACATTGGAGGTATGTCGATGGGAGCAATGACTACATTTGAATTGTTGTGGCGTATGCCAAATACTTTTGCTGCAGCATTTCCTATTTGTGGTGGTTCAACTGCCAATCAAACAAAATTAGCATCATTTGCACACATCCCTCTATGGATATTCCACGGAAGTGCTGATGATGTTGTGAGTGTAAATTACTCAAGAGATGTATACCAAAGATTAATCCAAACTAAGGGTAACAATGCTAAGTATACCGAATATGCAAATGTTAAACACCCTTCATGGTATAACGCTTTTAATGAGGAGACCTTAGTTCCATGGCTATTTGGATATACAAATCTAACCGACGGATACTATAAAATTACTTATGCAGATAATTCTTTAACAGTAACGAATAAAAACTTTACAGTAAGCAAGTTTACAGATGAAAAAAGCCAAAGCTGGCTGATATCTAAAGCAACAAACTCTTCTTATAAAATTCAGACCACAGATGGTAGTAATCAATACCTATCAGTAAATGGGAATAATCTTACATTATCAACGAATGCAAATACAACCAATCAATATTGGAAATTAAAGAAAACATCTGAGAATGGTGTTTTTAATGTTATATCAGAGGCCACAGGCTTAGCCTTGGTATTAGCTGACAACAAAATATCTTTGGTAGCCAGTACAAGTAATAATAACCAGAAATTAAAAATAAGCCAAACCCAAGCATTTCTCATAGGTGATGCTTCGCCTAATGGGTGGGTACAAAGTGGTGCTCAGAAAATGTCACCTGTGTTAGATAAAGATGGTATATTATCATGGACAGGTATTTTGAGAGCTAGCGATTTTAAATTTGTAAATTTTCAAAATTCATGGTTTCCTGCTATTAATGCCACAGTAAATAATCAAGTAATAGCTTTAGGTGGAGTACAAAACATCAATGTAAATGCAGTTACTTCAGCTTATGATTATAAATTTAAGATGGATAAATCCGGTTATTATGAAGTTCTATTAAACACAATAGAGAAGACTGTAACCGTTAATGAAAAAGTATTAGATGAATTGTATTTAGTTGGTGCTGCCGCTCCATGTGGATGGGATGCAAACAATCCTGTTAAAATGGAACCAGTCAAAGATAAAGAAGGAATCTTCAACTGGGAAGGTGTAATGACTGTGGGCGATTTTAAATTCATTACAACAAAATCATCCTGGAGCCCTTCGATCAACTCAGAGGTCAGCGACCAAGAGATTTCAGACAGCCCTATGAAGTTAGTCATTACTAATGCAGTACAGGGAGATAACAAATTCAAAATATCCAAATCCGCCATCTATAATATTACAGTAGACGTAAAGAACTGGACAATGTTAGTGGAAGAGAAGAGCAGGATGGGTATCCCATTATATCTTGTCGGGGAAGCAACTCCGAATGGATGGGATAATACAAAAGCTACTCCAATGGAACAATTGTCGGATAATATATATTCATGGGAAGGCGAAATGACAGCAGGCCATTTCAAATTTATAACACAACTGGGCACATGGAACTCTATTGTTCCTGTCAATAAGAATAATGAATCCATTATTATAGACCACTATCACAATATAAGTACTAATTATCAGGGTGACTACAGATTTATTCTTCCTGAGGCCGGGACTTATAAAATTACTGTAGATATAGAGAAAAATACAATGGTAGTAAATAAGCTTGTTTCCAATAAACTTATTTATCTTGTAGGGGAAGCAACCCCGAATGGATGGGATAATACTAAGGCTACTCCAATGGAGCAAATTACGGATAATATATACATATGGAGAGGAGAAATGAAAGCAGGCCATTTCAAATTCATAACACAATTGGGCACATGGAACTCCATTGTTCCTGTCGATAAGAATAATGAACCCGTTATTATAGACCACTATCACACTATAAGTACTAATTATCAGGGTGACTACAGATTTATTCTTCCAGCGGCTGGAGTTTATAAAATTACTGTAGATCTACAAAATAATACAATGGTAATAAGCAGACCTAAACCTGATAAGCTTTATCTTGTTGGGGAAGCGACCCCAAATGGGTGGGATAATACAAAAGCAACCCAAATGGCACAGGAATCAGAAGGTATATATACATGGGAAGGTGAATTAAGAGCAGGTCATTTCAAATTTATAACACAACTGGGCACATGGTATTCAATTGTACCAACTCTTAAAGCCCACGAACAAATAATTACAAGTTATAATCACAATATTTCTGAAGATTATCAGGGTGATTACAGATTTATAATACCTGAAACAGGCACGTACAGCATCAGAGTATCATTGCCAACCATGCTGATGACAGTTAAGAGATTACCAAGTAATAATCTGATTTATTTGGTTGGAGACGCTACACCAAACGGATGGTATAATACGATGGCTACACCAATGACGGAAATTGGAGATGGTATGTATAGATGGACTGGAGCACTAAAAGCTGGTCATTTCAAATTTATAACACAATTAGGCACATGGAATTCACTTGTACCATACATGAGTTCTAATGTAAATGTAACCCTTGGCTTTACTCATCACATATCAAATAATTACCAAGGCGATCCTCGATTCATCTTGGAAAAAGATGGTACTTACATTGTAACTGTAGATTTGAAAGATCGTAGAATGAGAGTTGATGAATCAATACCTAAAAGTACTATAGGCGAAAGCGTCAACGCTGATTTCACAATCATACCTTTTTCCGGTTATGTTGAAGTTAAACTAAATACAACAACACAGGTAGAACAGGCCGAATTGATAGACCTCTCTGGTCGTACTATATCTGTTGAGAAGAATCACTCCGCAAGCTTCAAGCTGGGTAATAACCTCACTTCAGGAATTTATATAGTGAAAATCACTTATGCTCAGAAAACTTACGTTCAGAAAGTCTTAGTTAAGTAACAGTTATACAGAATCATATATTGGAGGGAGTTATAATACCATAGCTTCCTCTTTTATTTTGCTTACAATAAAATCAGCCCTCTCTTCTACACTTGCTTTTGGAACTTGAATAATAGTATAGCCTAAATCTGAGTATACTTTACACATCACATCAAATGTCCTCAGAGCCTCCTCAAAACCTTGTTTACGTTCACTGTCTGTTTCATATATTTCCAGCCATGGAGGCAGTATAAAGACTTTCGAATTATAACGATACTGAGTCACAGCATCCTTTAGTTTTTTACTCATTGTAAAATTCATCAAAACTTCATATCCATATGTATCCGGTATTCCCCTATCAAAAAAATGAAGTTTATCAGTTCCCGAATATTTTATAAAATCATGGATTGAACGTAATAGCATTATATCTGAATACTTCCGTGTATTTAACCATGGAAGTGCATCGCCATTTATTTCCATTTGTTCTTTTATTATATGACGGGCTACTTCAGGAACACAACAATATCCTCTCTCACGTAATTCACCGATTAGTGTAGTTTTACCAACTCCGGGACCACCGGTTATTATATGAAAATTAGTTTTTGCTTTCATTATTAAAATTTAGTGTAAAATATATATTTTTTCTTTGTATTGGGATTATTTGCCTATGTTCTACGGCAGGGAGAAGTTTTTTAGAAAAGAGAAGTACTAAACTTAATCCTTTTTGATCATTAAGTTTAGACATTTACGTCTGTGAATTATTGGTTTTATTTGTCTGTATTAATTTAACATATATCGACCAAAGATAAATATTCTTTTGTAAAAATAAACTTTATCATTGGGTTTGATGTTCAAAAAAATTACATTTGCAAAAATATTACACAATGACACTGCTTCAGCTTTTCAAGAATCTTAAACCTTATGTTTACCCATACCGTTGGCTGGTAATACTTGCATTGGTATTAACACTGATAGGATCACTCACGGCACAGGTAAATGCATGGGTCTTAAGGTATACTGTGGATGAAATCAATGCTCTGGTAGAAGCACACAAAGGGCTGGCCGAAGGTCTTTCAATCCTTATCACTATTTCGCTAATACTTATCAGCAAAGAAATTATTAATTCATTTATTCAGTTTGGTCAAAAATTCTATGGTGAAAAACTTCGGATTTTTATAGCAAAAGATCTGGCTCAATCTATCGTTGATAAAATATTAACATATAAACTTGCTTTTTATAGCTCGGGAGGCAATCAACCGGGAAAACTCCAAACCCGGATTGATAGAGGAGTAGAAAGCTTAACACGCCTGGTACAAAACTTTTTCATAGATATTCTCCCTTTATTTGCCAATTCGATTGTAGCACTTATCATGATGTTCAATGCCAACTTTTATGTAGGGTTAGTTGGGTTGTGTATTGTTCCCATTTATTATTATGTTAGCCGTCAACAAGCTGTTCGTATGAGTGGTACCCGACGTCTAATTAAAGAGTTAAGAGAGAATAAAAGTCAGGGAATACTCGGTATTCTGGAATCAATAACGGTTATCAAATCATTTATAAGAGAAAATATTGAAAGTGATAAACAGATGGCTCTACAAAATGATTTGACAGATGCCCAAATGAAAACCCGTAAAATGAGTTTCCTTTTCGATGGTCTAAAAAGCTTTATCGAACAGATAGGGATTGTCATTATCATTATTCTTACAGCCTATCTTGTTCTATCAGATAAAATGACGATTGGAGCAATTATGTTTCACATTATGTTGTTTAATAATGTATCAGCTCCAATCCGTCAGTTACATCGTATATACGATCAGATGAATGATGCTTTAATTTATTCGGAAAGTTTCTTCGATATCTTAAAAGCAGATCATCAGATAGAACATTCAGGACATTACCGCCCTAAAAAGATCAAAGGTAAATTTGAAATTAAAAATATTGACTTTACTTATCCTGATAATGAATTAAAAACTTTGTACAATATCAATATGGAAATTCTACCGGGACAAACTACAGCTTTGGTTGGATTATCAGGAGCAGGCAAAAGTACATTGATAAATCTTCTGGATAAATTTTATCAACCTGATTCAGGTAAGATCTTATTGGATGGAGTTTCATTAGATGAATATGACACTTCTTACCTAAGGGAAAATATTGGACTTGTTTTGCAAAAAAATCACATCTTTAATGGTACAATAGAAGAAAATATACGATACGGGAAACCGGATGCTACTCTGGAAGAAGTTATCGATGCTGCGAAAAGGTCATACATACATGAACAAATAATAACATTCGAACAAGGCTATCAGACATCAGCCTTATCCTTATCGGGAGGACAACAACAGAAAATAGCCATTGCACGTATGTTCTTAAAAAATCCTCCAATTATATTTCTGGATGAACCGACTGCCAGTCTGGACGCTATAGCTACCGAGCAAATAAAGAATAGTCTCGATGCTATAAAAAAAGATCGTACAGTGATCATTATTTCACATAGTATATCGCAGATTATAGATTCAGACTGTATCTTTGTAATGAAAAATGGACATGTGGTTGAATCAGGAACACATGAAGAAATTTATCATCAGGATGGTACTTACAAAGAAATCTTTGATGCGATGGCCCGTAGTTTAAACATCGACAAAATATCGAAAACACTGGATGATTAGATAATTTATGATAACACAAAAGGAATACAGAAACACATACGATGAAGAGGATGCAGTAGGCTGGCTCGAAATAGACAAAGTAGTTGACAAGATATATGGTACCCAAAAGCCACGTCACTATACCCCTCCTCTACACTATATGGTAGGTGGTAATGATCCTTTGGATGGTGTGAGTATATATGATTCTGACAAAGGAGAATTCCATCGTCATTTGGTTAGTTATGGAATGTCTGAATTATATTATAATGAGGAAGCTGCCGGAGGTGAGTTTAGTAAATGGGGATTTGAATTTACTTTTCGTCTAAAACCTTTTGTTGAAGATGGAGAAGATCCTACATGGGTAGTGAATCTCATGAATAACCTGGCACGCTATGTGATAAAGAGCGGTAAGTGGTTTGAAGAAAATCATGTTATTCCGGCTAATGGACCTATTCGCCTTAATTCAGATATAGATATTGTAGGTGTAGCATTTACCCTTGATCCGGAATTAGGAAAGATTCAAACGCCTCATGGAGAAGTAGCTTTCTTGCAGATGGTAGGATTAACATCGAATGAAATGGACAGGATAAAAGCCAGTAAATCCGCATACGATGAAGTAGTAAAGATACTGGAAGAGATAAGGACAGTCAATCCATTCCTGATCACAGATTTAACACGAAGATAATGCTTAAATTATTATTGAATAATCGGTTTATTGGTGGTGCTATATTACTTAATACTATAGTTACTATACTATTAACATTCGACACACCATTCAACGAAGCCTTCCAACTTGTAGATTATTTAATAACTTTTTTATTCCTCATAGAGATTGCATACAAGATATACATTTATAAAAAAGATTTTTTCAGAGATAAGGCAAATGTACTTGATATGCTGTTAGTACTTCTTGCATCGGTACCTCTATTCTTTGTATTCAGTGAAAAACAGCCAACAGATTTTAATTACATTCTTCTATTGAGGGTATTCAAGCTATTTAAATTTATCCGTTTTGGCAAATTCATCCCGAACTTTACAAAGCTATTAAAAGACTTTAACCGTGCATTTAAAGCTTCTGCCAGCTTGCTGGTTGGTGCAACAATCATGATGATTATCATCAGTACAATATTAACATATATCTTTAAAGACTCATACCCTACTCTGTTTGGTAACCCGTTTGAGTCAGCCTATACTGTATTTAGAATGCTTACGATTGAGGGCTGGTACGAAATACCCGATTTTATGGCAGCAGATATAGCTTATACAGAATCAGTACTGATAAGGTTCTTTTTCTCATTATTTGTTTTTGTAGGTGGTATGCTTGGCATGTCTTTCTTTACTTCATTAATTGTTGATGAAATGGTTTCGGATAATAACGATGAATTGCTGCAAAAGATGAACGCCCTGGAAAATAAGATAGAGGAACTGTCCCGATTAAATAAAGATCTACTTGATAAAATTAAATAAAGCCTTTATTACCGTATGAGAACATAAACCTTTTTCTTTTGTTTAAGTCAAAAGGAGAGACGGTTTTCTATAAATTATCTTAAGAGAAAAATAAATCTGTAAGATAACTGTTTTTTAATGAAAGGAAATCCTCTTTTTTTGATAATTTTGTACCTCTAAAATGGATGTGTTATAAAACGGTTTAAACAGATATTTCTCACTGTATTAGGCATAATAGTAGGACTGATAACACTACTGTTTGGCCTGTTAAATTTGCCTGCTGTTCAAGAGTATGCTAAGAATATCGTTGTCGACGAACTTAAGAATAAAATAGGCACTGAACTCGGCATCGGAAAACTCCATTTTCAACTATTCAATACTGTACAATTAGATAGTGTTTATCTGTATGACCAATCTAATGATAAGGTTCTGATGGTTGAAAAACTTTCTGCCAGTATCGACCTCATTTCCCTGATGAAGAAGAAAGTGGTGATAACATCAGCCTGGCTAACAGACTTCGAAGTACATCTATCTAAAGAAACAGCTGAAGCGCCGCTGAATATTCAATACATAATTGATGCTTTTAAGCCACAGGACGATAAACCAAAAGCGAAGATTGATATAAAGCTAAGTTCTGTCAATATTGCTAATGGGCAATTTTACTATGATGTGAAAGATAAACCCATCGTTAAAGACCGTTTTGATGCAAATCACATTGCAATATCCGATTTCAACGCAAAACTGGCAATGAAATCGTTGCTACCAGACTCTCTGAATATTCAAATCAAGAAATTTGCATTGAAAGAAAAAAGTGGATTGGATATTTCAGATCTGACCTTTCGATTGATTACACAAAATAAAAAAATATCTGTCAGAGGTTTTAACCTACAATTGCCGGCATCATCATTAGAATTCGACAAATGTGAGATTGATCTTACAGTTCCTGATGATAGTTCAAAGGTTAAGGACTATGCTACCCTTGACTGTATTATAGCCACCTCATATATTTCACCTCAGGATATTTCGGCCTTCGTACCTGCTTTAAAGAACTTCGACGATCGTATAGTACTTCGGGGACACGTTAATGGATCTGCGAATAATATTAATATTGAAGATCTATCACTGGATTACGGCAAAACGATGCATCTTATTTCTAATGTGGAAATTAAAGATTTATCCGATCCTAAAAAAGCATATATTCTGGGAAGTATAGATCGGTTAACCCTAGATTATACTGAACTGGAAAGTATTATTGATAATTTCGCTTCTAATACGAATCTTCCTCCGCTGTTGAAAAATCTCGGAACCATGTCTTTTGAAGGTGATATTTCCGGCTATCTGAATCAATTAACCGCTTTTGGTAGTCTTGATACTGACCTCGGTGTGATAAAGACAGATGTGCTTTTTGGACTGGACGAACCTCGTCCGGGAATTAGTTCTTACATTAAAGGTAAAGTTTATACATCAGACTTTGAACTAGGAAAATTACTGGCAAATAACGATTTAAATAAAACATCTTTGAACATAGCTGTCGACTTAGAAAAACCAAAACATGGAAGTATAAGGGGTACGGCTGAAGGAGATATTTTTAACTTTGATTATAAAGGATATTCTTATAAAGATATACAGTTAGATGCCAGTTATGACGGGCTGCGCGTGGATGGGAAACTTGCTATCGATGACCCGAATGGAAAGCTTGACATAGCCGGGCTCTTTGATTTGACAGATAAAGATATGCCTGAATTAACCTTTAAAGCACGGGTAGCTAATTTACAACTGGATAAATTACATATAGCTGAAAAGATGGAACATTCATATCTCTCTTTCGTTGTGGATGCTGACTTTATAGGAAAAGATATAGATCACGCGCAAGGCTATATACGTATCGATTCGATTGATTTTCTACGCGAGAATAAAGTATTTTTAATGAATAAGTTCTTGGTTGAATCCTCTATCGATTCGATCGGTCATAGATTGAAAATACAGTCTGATATATTAAATGGTGAAGTAGCAGGAGAATATTCATTTCTAACAATGACCAATAGTATTTTACAGACATTACACCCTTACCTGCCGGCATTAATTAAAGTTAAAGACAGAAAGAAAAAAGAGAAAGAAGAGCTGGAAAATAACTTTACATTCAATTTCTCTATCAGTAATACAGAAGATTTGAGTACAATTCTTAAACTACCTGTTACTGTTATTAGCCCGGCAAAAATAGTAGGGCACTATAACAATGTATTGGATAAATTTAAGGTTGAGGTATTCACCCCTGTAATAAAAGCAGCAGGTATGAATATCAAATCTGGTTATATACTAGCCGAAAATGAAAATTCAGATAACCAGATCAACACTCAGGTAGATGTATTACTTATTGGCAAAAAAGACGTAACAAATGAAGTTTCTATAAAATCAACAGCAAATAATAACCTGGTTAATACAAATATCTCTTTGGTGAATACAGGGAAACAGAAAGCAAAAGGCGAGTTTTCTATTGCAACACTTTTTACTAAAGAAGATAAATCCCCATTGATGATAGATATCGACATGCTTCCTAGCGAGTTATTATTAAATAATGCAATGTGGAAAATGGAAAAGTCTCACATAAATATAAAGGACGGGCATTATGCTGTTAATAATTTTTCCGTTTACACAGATGACAATAGTCAGGAAATAAGAATAAACGGTAGTTACTCCCCTAAAAGTTCATCTGATATCCTAAAGGCTGAATTAAAAAATATCAACCTTGAATATATTTTCCAGACATTAGCCATCGACGTTTTAAGATTCGGTGGTGCAGCTACAGGTAGTTTATTTGCTTCAAGTATTGAAAATAAGCCTTACCTGAACACACGCTTAGAAGTTACTGATTTCAAATTCAATGGTACTGAATTAGGTAAGCTAAATATATTTAGCGAGTTAGACGAGGAGACTAATAAAATCATGATGGATGGGCAAATCCTTAGTAAAGAAAATAAATTAACTAAAGTAAACGGGGAGATAGACCCGATAAAACAAGGATTGTCTATAAACTTCGATGCAGATAGTATTGACATTAGCTTCTTGAACAGATATGCAGAAGCAGTTTTTCAGAATGTAAGCGGAAGAGGAACCGGACACGTTCATCTATTTGGAAACTTTTCGGATGTTACGGTTGAAGGTAAAGCATTTATCAGAGATGGTAATATTGGTATCAATTTCTTAAACACAAACTATAAATTTACGGATACGGTTTATATGAAAAAAGACCTTATCTATTTTACAGATATTACACTTTCTGATGAATTTAACAATAAGGCTATAGCCAGTGGAAAAGTCGCTCATGATTTTTTCCATGACTTCATGTATTTAGTCGATTTATCTGCTGATAACTTTTTGGTATATAATGCTACCGTGCAACAAAATCCAATCTTCTACGGAAAAGTATTTGGTAGTGGAAAAGGAACAATTGGTGGTGACGAAAGTGCTGTCGACATTGATATCAGCATGAGAACCGAAGATAAGACTGTTGTGCGTATGAACTTTATGGAAGACATAATTAACGAATATTCTTTTATTACATACAAATCAGATCAGAAAGCCGACTCAACAGTTACAACCTCACCTACCCCGATAAAAACAGATTCGGGAATGGACATCAATATGAACTTCTATATAGATGCAATGCCAAATGCCGTTGTTGAGATTCTCATGGATCCGGTAGGTGGTGACGTATTGAGAGGTTCAGGTAGCGGAGCTATGCAGTTCCAATGGAGTACAAAGGCCTCCCCTCGCCTCTTTGGTACGTATACGATAAACAGGGGAAGTTATAATTTTACTTTCCAACGTATACTTGAGAGACGTTTCACGATAGAAGATGGTAGTACTGTTCAGTTTAGAGGAGATCCTTTTGGGGCAGAGTTGGACGTAACAGCAATTTATAAAGTAAATGCCAATTTAAGAGATCTGGATCAGGATATTTCAGAGTTTACAGGGCAAACAAGTATTCCTGTCAATTGTGTACTTAACTTATCCGGTCAACTGAAACACCCGAATGTAGGACTTGATATACAGTTCCCGGCTGCAGACCCTGAAGTTGCCCGACAGGTAAAAAGTATAATAAATACTCCTGATATGATAAGTAAACAAGTAGCTTATCTATTATTACTTTCTAAATTTATTAGTCCTCAGGATAGCAATACACCTTACAGTACTTCTGATTTTGCAGCTGTAGCATCAGCTACATTATCTAGCCAGTTAACTAAAATTGTAAGTAAAGTAGATGACAGATGGGAGCTTGGCACTAATATTCGCTATAGTGATAAAGAGTTTACAAATACCGAAGTAGAATTACTTTTATCAAGCCGTTTGTTGAATGATAGATTATTAATCAATGGGAATTTCGGATACAGGAATGATATATATGTTGGTAAGGAAGCAATGATCAGTGATGTTGATATTGAATATCTCTTAAATAATGCAGGTACCTGGCGAATAAAGGCGTATAACCACTACAATGAGAAATACTATTATACAGAACGAACTTCTCAGACACAAGGGGTCGGAATCATCTACAAGAAGGATTTTGATAATCTGAACGACCTATTCAAAGCCCCATTGAAACCTAAAGCAAGTATAAGTGATACTATTATTCCGATAGTTCCCGATTCTATAAAGAAAGGTAGCTCCCTGAGCCATTTTATTAAGATGAAACAATGATTCTTTCTCCTCTACTTAAAGACTTTATTAAAGAACATGAGAATGATGATATTCATTCTTTAGCCCTACATACAAAAAAATATCCTGATATAGATATGCAGATGGCTGTACAACAAATTGCAGGGAGAAAGATAATAAAAGAAAAAGTACCAAGTTGGTATGAAAACGATTCAATAATATACCCTAGGCATATTTCACTGGAACAATGTTCTTCGGAACAGACAGCTTCATATAAGTCCAGTCTGGTGGAAGGCAATTCAATGGTCGATCTGACAGGAGGTTTTGGTATCGATTTTTCCTTTCTCTCATCCAGATTCAACAAAGCTGCATATATTGAACAACAAGAAGAATTATGTAGAATAGCTGTATCAAACTTTCAGAGTTTAAACTTAAAAAACACCACCATTGTTAACTCGGATGCAATTAAGTATTTAAAGGAAATGCCTCCAGTAGACCTCATCTATATAGATCCAGCACGACGGGATACAAGCGGTAGAAAAACAGTTCGTATTGAAGATTGTACCCCTGATATTCTAGAAATTGAAGAGTTGTTGGAAGAAAAGGCAGAAAAAACAATGATAAAGTTATCTCCAATGCTTGATATATCATTGGCAGTAAAGTCGATGAGGAATATATCTGAAGTACATGTTATTAGTGTGAATAATGAATGTAAAGAGTTGCTTCTTATCAAAGATGAAGGTAATACAAGTACAATATTTCACTGCATCAATATACTAAAAGACCGGATTGATCGCTTCACTTTCTCCAAAGATCAGGAAGAACAGGCCTCTATATGTTACACATCTCAGGTTGGAAAGTATTTGTATGAACCCAATCCTTCTATTATGAAAGCCGGTGCATATAAATATTTTGCAAAGGCAAACAACCTTGAAAAATTACATTCAAGCAGCCACTTATATACTTCTGACAGCTTGCTTCCAAGCTTTCAGGGACGAGAATTTATTGTTCAACAAGTCTGCACTCTAAACAAAAAAGATATTAAGCAATATCTATCTGATATGAAACAAGCAAATATAACTCCCCGTAATTTTCCCCTATCTACTCAGGAAATAAGACAAAAAACGAAAATAAAAGAAGGTGGTAATATATATATATTTGCAACTACCTTAGCCAATGATCAGAAAGTACTAATCATCTGCAAAAAAGTATAATACGGCTACTACAAACAGTTTTCAGCATGATAGGATGACCGCACCAATGGTCCGCTTTCCACATAGCTAAAGCCTTTATCCAATGCTATTTGTTTTAATTTTCTGAATTCATCTGGATGAATATAAGCAGATACCGGAAGGTGTTTCCGACTAGGCTGTAAATATTGACCTATTGTAAGCACACCACAGTTAACCGATAACAAATCGTCCATCAGTTGCAATATTTCTTCATCAGTTTCTCCTAATCCCAGCATTATTCCTGATTTGGCTTTTAGACCATTCCCTGCAACACGTTTCAACACCGATAAACTAATATCATATTTTGCAGCGCTACGTACTTGTGGGGTTAGTCGCCTAACTGTCTCCATATTATGAGAGATCACATTGGGCATAGCCTCACATACCAGATCGACCAGCTCCATTTTACCTTGAAAATCAGGTATAAGTACTTCTATAGTTGTAGTAGGATTTATTTCCCGTATTTTGTGAATCGTTTCTACCCAATGTTGAGCTCCCTGATCAGGCAAATCATCCCTGTCTACAGACGTAATAACTGCATGTTTCAATTTCATGAGACGGATAGACTCGGCCACATTAGCGGGTTCTTTCGGATTTAGTGGTAATGGCTTACCTGTCTTGGTATTACAAAACTTACATGACCGGGTACATATATCTCCCCCTATCATAAACGTAGCCGTACCACGTCCCCAGCATTCCCCCATATTGGGACATCTTCCACTCGTACAAATAGTATGTAAACCATGAGATTCTACTATATTCTGTGTTTGAGAAAAACTATCATTTCCTCCTAACCTTATTTTTAACCAATCAGGCTTTTTTACGTGTTCCATGTTTTTTTTATTGCATTACAAAGATAAGTCCTATAACAACTAAAATCACAGGCAGATGGTTAAAATAAAAAAATCCCATTATAAAATGGGATTTTCGTTTATCTTGATAATTATATTATCCTATTCTTTTTCCTCTTCCACTAATTCCGAGTCTTTTAGTTTTACCGGAGTTGATTTCTTTCTTAATTTCATATTAAGGAACTCAACCAGCAAAGAAAAAGCTATAGCAAAATAAATATATCCTTTAGGTATTTCTCCTACTACAGAGCCAAAAACAGAAAGATGGGAAAGATGTGCTGCTTCAACAATTAGCATAACTCCGATTAAGATCAGAAACGAGAGGCCTAGCATCTGAATAGTTGGATGTTCATTAACAAATTTACTGACCGGACCTGAAAATAATAGCATGATCATAACAGCTATCACGACTGCAGTTACCATAATTGTCATTGCTCCCACATAACCAAACTCACTGAAGCTTACCAATCCTACAGCTGTTAGCACACTATCAAATGAAAATACAATATCAAGTGCCACTATTTGTACTATAACACCCATAAAACTGGTCTTTGATTTGCCATGTACAGCATCACTTTCACCTTCAAGCTTATGATGTATTTCTGTAACACTTTTATAAAGTAAGAAAAGCCCCCCGACAAGGATTATGATACTCTGTCCGGATATAGAACCATCTAACCACTCTGTATCAAAACTTAATATTGGCTGAGTAAGCTTCATTAACCATGATATACAGAATAGCAATGCTATCCGAAAAAGCATAGCCAAAATAAGCCCTATAGAGCGAGCCTTTGGCTGTTCCTTAGCAGGTAACTTCGCTGAAACAATGGACAAAAAGACTATATTGTCTATGCCCAAAACAATTTCCAGAAATGATAAAGTCAATAGTGCGATCCAAGCACTAGGCATGAGAAACGTTTCTAAAATTTCCATTTTTTTGAGTCAAAATTAATAAAGATTTTGACTCGTTTGGAAATTATGCCATTTTTTCTAAATAATCTTTTATGACAGCGTTTCTATCAGTCTTTATAAGTCCTAGAAAATACTTAATTCTGATAATAATTTTTTTCACGTTGCAATTCTTTTGTCATCGGAGTTCAAATATATAGCATTTATTGTAAATAAGCACATTAATTTAATAAAAAAAAGTGATAGCACATATATAATACCTATCAAATCCCCCTTAATCCATATTTATAAGATGAGAAATGTATGTATCTTTGAATCTAAATATTTATAATATGACAATAAGAAAAAAAATTATTAACGATCCCGTATTCGGATTCATCACTATACCTAATAATTTTCTATACAACCTGATACAACACCCTATATTACAGCGTTTAAATCGTATTAAGCAAATGGGCTTAGCCTTTTTTGTCTATCCCGGTGCACAACATACCCGCCTACATCATTCCATTGGTGCAATGTATCTGATGGACGAGGCTATTAACAATCTGAGGGCCAAAGGACATGAAATCACAAACGAAGAAGCCACAGGAGCATTAGCCTGTATTCTACTACATGATGTAGGACACGGTCCCTTTTCCCATGCCTTGGAACACACCCTGACAAATGGAATACATCACGAAGAGTTTTCTTTAGCATTCATGAATCATTTAAATAAAGAACTAGATGGAGAATTAGATATTTGTATCTCTATATTCAAGAACCAATATCCTAAAAAGTTTCTTCATCAGCTTGTCAGTGGACAATTGGATGTAGACCGTCTGGATTACTTAAGACGGGATAGTTTTTTCTCAGGTGTAACAGAGGGTAATATAGGATCTGCCCGTATAATAAAAATGCTTGATCTTAAAGATGATAAGTTAGTTGTAGAAGCAAAGGGAATTTACTCTATTGAGAATTTTCTTACATCCCGTCGGCTGATGTATTGGCAAGTATATCTCCACAAAACGGCCGTAGCAGCAGAAAAGATGTTAATAAAAGCCTTGGATCGGGCAAAAGAATTATCAAATAAAGAGGTAAAGCTATTTGCATCTCCTGCTTTACGCTACTTCTTAGAAAATAATGTAAATAAAGCCTTGCTTGAATCAGACAAAGATATCGTTTTAGAAAATTTCGCAAAACTAGATGATAATGATATATGGTGTGCACTAAAAGTATGGGCAGATCATGAAGATATTGTATTATCAAAACTGAGTACCTGCCTGGTAAATAGAAATCTGTTCAAAATTGAAATAACAAATGAACCTTTGTCACCTTCATATATTCAGAAATATATGAACAGATATATGACCGAATTTAATATAAGCGAGCATGAAGCATCTTATTTCTACTCATCCGACGTTATCTACACAAATATGTATAATGAAGCCGACGATAGTATAGACATTTTGTATAATGATGGCTCTATCAAAGATATATCAGAAGCTTCCGATATGCTCAATATTCAGTTACTGGCAAAGAAGGTACAAAAGCATTATTTTTCCTATCTCAAGCTATAATCTAAAATTTCACAAGCTGAATTAATTTATGCTTATCCAGAATACGGATGTGTTTCCGGTTTACCTCAATTAATCCGTCTTCCTGCATATTATACATTTCACGTGCTAAAGACGGACGCGAAACGCCGAAAAATTCAGCTAAAGAATTTTGAGTACGATCCATTTCAACCAGAAAATCCCCTTCTTTCATCAAATCTAATAAATACAATGCTATCTTCTGACGAATAGTCCTGAAAGACATGAAATGAAGTTTCTTTGATAATTTAGATGCATATATAGCCGAAATATTAAGATAATTCTCCAGGATATGCTCATTCATTTGAAGCATCTTCAATACAGAACTTTTAGGTATAACAAGAGCTGTTACATCCTCACGGGCAGTAGCCTGTACCGGAAAACGATTGTTAACTCCAAATAAAAAAAGTATTGCTAAAGGACTAGGTGCCGAAATATCCTCAACTTTCACAACCTTACCTGAAGGATCGGTCATTTCAGCTTTAACACTACCCGATGTTAATATAATAAGCCTATTACAAGGCTCATCCTGCATGGCAAGAATATCTCCCTTCAGGAATTTAGTTTCTTTTACATTCAGTCTATCTAAAATATCAATTATTTCTCCTTCATTAATGAAAGAGAACAAGTCACACTTAAGTAATTCCTTTATATTGTCTGCCATTAAACAATTATTTGATTTTTTACTGATATAGACAAAGATATATTATTTTTGTGTCTAATCATGAGTATATCGCAAGTTGTACAATATATAGCAGAAAATCAATTACTGGAAGACTACAGTAAAGTAATCGTAGGGGTGAGTGGTGGAGCCGATTCGGTAGCACTGCTCGACATCTTGCATAGTTTGAAATATGAATGCGTAGTTGCACATTGTAATTTCCATCTCCGGGGAGAAGAATCCAACAGGGATGCTTTCTTTGTGGAAGAATTATGCATCAAATATAATCTGAAATATGAACGAATAGATTTTGATACCGAAGCCTATGCAGAACTAAAATCCATCTCGATAGAAATGGCTGCCCGTGAGTTAAGGTATAATTGGTTTGAACAGATAAGAGTGATACATCTGGCCGATAGAATTGCTGTAGCTCACCATAGAGATGACTCAATTGAAACGATCTTACTCAATCTTATACGAGGAACAGGAATACGAGGTCTAACGGGCATTAATGCACAAAACGAATATATCGTGCGTCCTCTACTCTGTCTTGGTAGAAATGAGATATTGGACTACCTGAAAGAGCGAAAACTGAGTTATGTAGACGACAGTACAAACAGTGAGGATTTGTACACTCGAAATAAAATCAGATTAAACATTATTCCTTTGCTGGAAACAATCAACCCATCAGTCAAAGAGTCTATTAATCGCACTGCAGAGCACTTAAGGCAAGTGGAAACCATATATAATTTCTATATGGCGCAAGTAAGAAATGATATATTCAAAGATGATGCTATAGATATTAAATCACTGATACGATATATCGAACCTGAAGCAATATTATATGAACTGTTAGCTCCCTATAAATTTAATTCGGCAACGGTAAGGCAAATATTTGAGTCACTTATTAGTCAGCCGGGTAAGATATTCTACTCAGAAACTCATAAGCTAATCAGGGACAGGGATTACTTTATACTAAAGAAAAAAGAGAACTTATCTGTTGACAGCTTCACAATCCGTCAAGATGATTCTACAATAGCATATCCTGTTTCTATGACAATAAAAACTATTATAATAGATGAGAATTTCTCAATCGAGAAAAATAAGAATATCCTTTATATAGATAAGAGTAAAATCAGCTATCCACTTATAATAAGAAGATGGAAACAGGGCGACTGGTTTATTCCATTTGGTATGAAAGGAAAGAAAAAAGTAAGTGATTATTTCACTGACAAGAAATACAGTATATTTGATAAAGAAGAAGCATGGTTATTATGCTCCGGAAATGATATTGTATGGATAATAGGTGAACGTTCAGACGAACGATTTAAGACAGAATCATCTACTAATGAGGTGATTAAAATACAAGTATTGGAAAACTAATTATAAAATAAAAACAGGCTTAGGAAATTTCCAAGCCTGTTTTTTATATATGGTATAAAATTACTGTACCTTGTATCCAGCCTCTGTGGCGTATGCTTCCTGAGCATCAGTCAAGGCCTCAATATCTTCAGTATATACTTTCATTTTAGCCTCATACTCAGCTGAAACCTTGTTATATTCATCCACAGAAGATTCCTTTGTTAATGCAGAGAAACTCTTACCTGATTCGATGAATGCTCTAAGGCTCTCACATGCTTTCACTGCTGCTGCTTTATAAGCATCGCCGCCTTTAGGTACTTCGAGTGCTTTTACAGCAGTTAATTCTGCATCTATTTTAACTAATGCACTATCAGTTTGCGCAGCAATAGCATCGTATGTACCCGAACTGACAGCTGATGATAATGTATTAATATAAGAAGAGCCAATCTGAGACAGATTTGTATGAGCCTGAACAATACCATTATTGAAAGCTGTTGGTGATGAGCCTCCACAAGACACCAGAATAAGTGCTACTGCGACTAAAGAGAATAGTAATTTTTTCATGTTTGTTAATTTTTGCAGTTGTGATAAAATTTGACAGTAAATGCAAATATAATAAAAAACATAAACTTACAGCCCCCTTACGAAGATAAAGCTCTCTTCTTTGCCAAGAAATCTTTAATACCTCCAATATGCTCCCTCACTTTTTTATCTGAAAACTCATATACCTTTGTCACCAGTCCATCCAGAAAATCACGATCATGTGATACAAGAATTACTGTACCATCGTAATCCAGTAGCGCATTTTTCAGTACTTCCTTTGTTTTCAGGTCAAGATGATTGGTCGGCTCATCAAGAATAAGCAGATTCACCGGTTCTAACAGAAGTTTTATCATAGCCAGACGCGTTCTCTCCCCCCCTGACAGTACTTTCACCTTCTTTTCCGAATCATCCCTATTAAACATAAATGCTCCCAGAATATTACGTATCTGAGTACGTATATCACCTTCGGCTACCCGGTCGATAGTCTCGAACACAGTCAGATCTTCATCTAACAGATCAGCTTGATTTTGAGCAAAATATCCAACCTGCACATTATGCCCAAGCATCATACTTCCCTCATATGGTGTTTCACCCATTATACATTTCACGAAGGTTGATTTTCCTTCACCATTCTTTCCGGCCAAAGCGATTTTCTCCCCGCGCTCAATCATCAGGTTTGCATTCTCAAATACGAGATAATCATCATATTTTTTTGTAACCATATCCACTGTAAGAGGATAATTACCCGGACGGATTGCCTGCTGAAAACGAATACGCACCTGAGACTTATCTTCTTCGTCTATCTCTACACGCTCCATTTTCTCTAACTGGCGTATACGGCTCTGTACCAACACAGCCTTAGCTGCCTGTGCTCTGAACCGTTCTATAAATTCCTCTATCTCGGCTATTTGCTTTTGTTGTGCTTCCCATGCATGTATCTGCTGCTGACGTCGCTCCTGACGCAACTCCACATATTTAGAGTAATTCACTTTATAATCATAAATACGCCCCATAGTCAATTCAATGGTACGTGTAGTAACTGCATCAATAAACGCCCTGTCGTGAGAGATAAGTACAACAGCTTTAGCCTGCGTATTAATAAAATCTTCGAGCCAGCCAATAGATTCTATATCAAGATGGTTGGTAGGCTCATCTAGTAACATAACATCAGGATTTCTCAATAGCAGCTTAGCCAATTCAACACGCATACGCCACCCTCCACTAAACTCACTAGTAGGACGCTCAAGGTCTGTACGTTTAAATCCAAGGCCAAGCAATGTTTTCTCTACCTCTCCTTCAAAATTAATACCCTCAACCATAGCCAAACGCTCATGAGCATGTGAAAAGTCATCAATCAATTTAGCATAATCATCCGATTCATAATCGGTACGGGTCTCCAATTGTTTGTTCATATCTTCAATCTTAGCCTGCAGGTCGAAAATATGAGAAAAAGCCAGAGAAGCCTCTTCTCTTACCGTACGTCCATCCGTAACCTTCATTACCTGAGGCAGGTAACCCACAGTTACACCATCAGGCCCGGTAACGGTTCCTCTAAAATTGGAATTTACACCTGCCAGAATCTTGAGCATGGTACTCTTCCCTGCCCCATTCTTACCTACAAGTGCAATTTTATCTTTATCATTTATTATATAACTGATATTATCAAATAATATCCTGTCACCTAACTCTACTTTTAGGCTGTCAACAATCAGCATCTATATTCGTTTTTATTTTTGAAGGTGCAAAGGTAGGGAAAAAGCATCAATAAATATATAGAATATACTTTCCTCAACCGACTTCATTCTAAAAAAGTGACAAAGGTGACAAAAGTGACACGTTCTATTTTCAAAGTGTATAATCATTGCTTTGTATTTTGCTGATTATTAATATTGTACAAGATATTTGTCGTACCGTAAAAAGGTACAATAAACATCTTTACGG
>JAITVV010000005.1 GCA_031285625.1 Prevotella sp. | reverse complement strand
CGCAGAAAAAGATACCTTTGCCAAAACCGGTGTAAACCTATCTTGGGTTTAATACTTTTCTTACTGACAGATAAATTATTATGAATCAATATCTGTCAACCTATTTTGGAATAAGACATTGTTCATATTTCTATCGTTTTAATTATTTCATTAATGTATTCCACCACCATGCCAAGTACCTGTGGTAACCCAAATTTCATAATGAAGCAACCATTCACTTGTCCACGGAATAATGGTATCCGCAATAAACTTGGTTTCGTTCCATTCTTTAGCCCTCTTATAGTATATGCAAAGATGTTGTTTATCTGTATCATATACATGTTCAAGTTTTGACTTTCCTTCGGCTAATGTCAAAGGTTTCGGCTCTATTACATATACGTTAGGATGTTTTTCACGCTGATAAACCACTCTTATTAAATATTTTGGACTTAAATACGTTGGCTGCAAATAGCCTTTCCATACAAGAATGTTCTGTCTAACAGAATACTTCGAATCCGGAAAATATACTTGCAATTTACTTGCTTGTATAATCAGTGGTATTTCTTTACTTTTAATCATTGCCATGAAAATTATGTGCTGCAGCAGTTACAGAACCAACCGAACTAAGGATACCTGTTCTTGTTGCCATTTTTAGAGTTCCACTTTCCCGAAGATTAAGGCTCCTCTCACCTAAAGTGGAGAAGGTTTTTGTAACAGCTTGATCTCCAAAAGGCTTTTTCATCGCGTCAGCTATATATTGCAACCCCCGTTTCTGAACAATGGTTTGTATATCAGATTCAACTTGGTCAAGCCATTTGTAGAAATTCTTTTCCCTTTGAGGATGTTCTACCCATTTGTCTGCGAAATTTTCTTCAGGATTCACCGGATTTGGAATCCATTTAACCATCCTGCCAGTATTTGAATCATAACGGCTTTCGATATCATTCCGCATATTGGTAACCACATTCGTTAATGCGTCAATAATGGACGTTTCTTTGCCGTATGCTCTTGAAGCCAATGTTGTAATAATTATGGAAATAGGTTTGTGTTCATCTCCATTAAACATCATATCCCGATGTCGTTTCAGAATTTGAACTACCCGTTGAAGCGGCAACTTCTCTTTATTATACTTCGGAACAGGATTTACAGCATCCGATAACATTATGGTTCTGCGTAGTGTACTAACATCAGCCGCATTGAAAAACCACCTACCATAACCGAATGGATTGCTTTTCATCCAATTTTCGGCAACTGTGTCCGTATAATAGTTGTCTTGCTTATTATCGGTAATACGTATTGCTAATGATTCATAGTTTTTGTCCATTGCTGTAGCTGAAAACGCTCTCTCAAGCACAGTACCATATCCGTTACAAACAAGGCTCGGTAGTATATCCATGTGATAATTGGCACTGTCGGAATATTCTAATGTCCAACACCTTCGACCTTCCTTATCAAGCATGTTTTTGTAAGTTTCGTTTGCCTTAAGTCGATTTCCTACGGCTTGTTTGAGATGATATTGCGTCCATTGTGGATTCTTACCAGTCAATTCGCATACTAAGTCAATATCCAAATCATCTTCTTCACAGACAGGCTTAATCATTGTTCCGAGCATGAATGAGCCTTGTGGACGAATAATAGGTTTATACGGAGCAAGTGATGATTCGGGTTTTGCCAGCCATTCGCCTACAGCTCCATAACTACTAACTGCGGCTTTATATTGGGATTCCGTAATATCTAATGTTTCGCCGAGTGTTTCTAAAATTTCACTGAATTGTTTTTTTTCTTCTTGCGTTAGCATATCTATTTATCTTATTGTTATTGTCTTGTAAAAATCGTTCTTTGCCTTGTTCGCATCATATATTACCATAGGCATATCAACTTTGGGCATCCAGACTCTACCCAATTCAACGGATGCAGAAACAGGCATCGCCGGAAAAATATGTAATTCCGTACAACCATGATGAGATTTTATTTTGTCAAAAGTATTTCTGACGATACAACGAAAATCAGACAACAATACTTCTGTTTTTAAAACATCGTTATGGGGAGTACCGCTTATTGTGATTTCCCATATACTTGCATTACCCCCCAACGCTTTTTGTATTCTATCGTATGTTACTGTCGCACTCAAACTAAATACGAGTACAGGAACTTTCGTCTTATCAGCAGGCTCACGAAGGATATATTCAATATCAGGAGAAGTTGTTTGCCACTTCCATGTGGAAGGTTCCCTGTGTTTTTGATATACTTTCACGTTATTCAAATCATTCAACAAAACTCCCAATTTTACAAGTAACGGTTGCGGTGCAAGTGCGAATACAGAATAATGGTCGGTATTTCCTTGCATCAATCGAGGCTTTATCTGTAGCTTAAATTGTTCACAAAGATTAGCCTCTTCCATTTTCCAATAGGTATCGGTATCATCCGTAAATGGCACATTCTTCAATCTCAATTCTATGGCACTGTCGCTTGCCGGATAATAATCATGTAACAAAGCTTCACAAGCTGACTGGTAGGACAAGGGAGCATTGTTAATTCCTATATTCGCCCCATATAAGATTATTTCACTGGACATATTAGGTGCTATATCAGTTATTCGTCTGATACGTTCTTCATGCTGCCGCTTCATTTCAAGAAGGCAAGTTTCTGTATATATAATCTCGTCATCTATCATTCTGTGGTGTGTATCGCAAAGTAGCATTAAGTTATTGATATCATTTGCCAATAACTTCGATCGCTCTTCATCGCCTCTCGGCCCGGTGGGTTTATCACCAACGATATGGGCAATGTAGGCACTATTACGCTTTTTGTTGGTCAGAATGTCTGTATGCAAAATTTTATTGCATCCTGCATATTCACATCTTCCACCAGAAATTGCCCATAGGAGATTTTGGTTCTTCGGACTTATTTTTGTATCGCTCATCTTATTATCAATGATTTATTTTTATAATTCATAAAGATATTCTTTATATATCTGGTTGACAAATAATATACCAATATATTAAATTGTCAACCAGATTGCTTTTTAAGACACATTGTCAGTCTTGTCATATCCGTATTCTGACAGAAAAAAAATCCTATGACAGATTGACAAATCTAAAATAAATTCATATCTTTGTCAACCAAATACAGGCAATCGTTGTTATTACATTAGACTGTCTTGAATAATATAAAGAATAAAGGAAGGAACTATCATGAATATGTTATTTTCGGAACGGTTTAAATCTGCCCGTATCTTAAATGGATTCTCATTACAAGATTTAGCGGATGCTCTCGGTAACAAAATATCCCGTCAAGCACTACATAAATATGAAAAAGGAGAGGTCATCCCGGACAGTGAGATGATCAGCCATTTAAGTAAGGCACTTCATGTGCAGCCCGACTTCTTTTTCAGGGATACAAAAGTTGAGTTAGGGAATTTGGAGTTTAGAAAGCTGACAAAACTACCCGTAAAAGAACAGAATAAGATCGTCGAACACACTAAGGATGTATTGTCCCGCTATCTGGAGTTGGAAGAAATACTGGGAATTGGAACCAATTTTGAAAACCCTCTGAAAGAATTCCCCGTAATTTCCTCTATTGAAGCTATTGAAGCTATTGAAGAAGCCGCATTGCAAGTTAGAAATTCTTGGAATTTGGGTTTAGACCCTATTTACAACACGATTGAATTATTGGAAGATAATCACATCAAAGTTGTTTTAGTTCATTCGGAAGACAGTTTTGACGGCATGCAAACTTGGCTCAATCAAACGATTCCCGTTATTGTAATAAACGAGAATAAGTTAAAATCAGCAGACAGAATCCGGTTTACGGTATTACACGAATTAGGCCATTTGCTACTTCCGTTAGGGGAACTTTCCGATAAAATGAAAGAAAAATATTGTAATCAGTTTGCAGCAGCCATGTTGATTCCTAAAGCGGCCATTCAAAAGGAATTGGGAATAGCCCGAAAAAAACTGTTTATCCAAGAATTGGGAGAGTTGAAAAAGCAATATGGAATTTCAATTCAGGCTTTAATGTACAGGTGTAAAGATCTCAATATTATTTCAGAAACTCATCTGAATCAATTAGTATATATAATTCTGCACAATGATTGGAAAATCATAGAACCTGTACAATACACCGGGCTGGAAGAATCAAATCGCTTTACCCAGTTGTTATTTAGGGCATTAGCAGAAGAACTCATATCTATGAATAAGGCTGCCGTATTAAACAACCAATCTCTGATAGATTTTCATAAACAAATCACTACAGTGCAATGAGAATCGCTATTACGGATGCGTGCATTTTTATAGACTTGCATAACCTGAAACTAACCAATCTCCTATTTTCTTTGGATATGGAGATACACACTTCTTTGGATGTTTTTAATGAATTATATCCTCAACAGCAAGATATTTTATCCGCATTTCACTCTGTTGGGAAATTAACCATTCATAATCTACCGGCAGAGGATAGAATAAAAATGCAAGAGAAAAATTATCCCAAAGCATTATCCGAAAATGACAAGACAGTATTATTCCTTGCTGAAAAAATAGGTGCGATGGTTTTAAGTAGCGATAAGGCTGTGAGGACTTGTGCTAAGAAAAGCTCTATCGAATATCATGGAATGCTTTGGATATTCGATAGATTAGTAGAATGTGATTCTCTGTCACCATTGGACGCCGCTTCTAAATTGGAATTTCTGATACGAACAAATATAGTCTATCAAAATAATGCCGAACTTGTGAGAGAAATGGGCATTCGCTTAAAAAAGTGGAAATAAGTTGTCCTTTTTCAATCAAACTCATGGAGATGATATTGCAATAACCGGCACATCTATTGCAACAGAAATAAAAGGCAAAGAGAGGAGATCTCAACCGGAATCTCCTCCCTCTTTTAGAAAAGCCTCATTTACCTGCGTCCTTTCCTTACATCGTTCTTTTGTACCTCCTCTTTTCTGTCATCCTCATCCATTTTCTCCTCCAATCCCGCTTTCAGTTCATCTAAATATTTGGTACGGCTTCCGGCTCGGGTGCGCATGACACCATAGGTAGAAAAGAAATTACCGGGCTTCAGGCCAAACTGCTTGAAAAAGAAGTTCACGACATCCGTAATAGATATTTTGCCATGATTGATTGACCGTGCTCTGTGAACAGATAATGCCAGCTCCAGCAGCTTGATGACATCATCCGTCCATTCCAACTGAAAATCCGAATCCTTGGTTTTTTCTGTTTGTTTTGGACATTTTTCGGGCAAAGGCAGAGAGGCGGACGACGCAGTAAATTGTTCCGGATGTCGAATCTTTAATTTGAGTAGTTCTAATTCGGACTCTATAAGTTCGAGAGCTTTCCTAAGATAAGCTGCATTTTTTTCCCGATACCACTGTCAAACCTGCAAGTTCGGCGTGGGTATAAACTAATGTGTTATAGCACGCCGCCCTGTCGGATAGGATAGTACACTGAGAGAACAAGAGTCGGACGAACTCCTCGTATCTGTTTTCCAATACTTCGACATCTGCATCGATGCCTTTTTGTGAAGCTTCCCGTAATGTATGGATAAACTTCGTTGAAATGAACCTTTTCATAAAATGTAATTTTAATTGGTTTATAAAAAAGAAAACAGTTTTCAGCTTGATAGCCGAAAACTTATTTTTTGAAGTTTCTTAATTGGAATTGAACGGGAGAGGTAGGTGACTCCTCTACATTGGGGCATTTCTCTTTTTATCCTGTCATTCTAAAGCCTATTATAATACCTGTAAAGTTTTCATAAAAGGGATACAGCTTTCGTCCTCATCCATAGAATATTTCATCAAAAACTCTTTTCTTACAAGGTTTGTGTAACTCAATAAGTTCTTAACTACTGAATCATAGCTTTCTTGATTTGCTTCAAATAAACTTTATCCGGATAGTCCATAAAACTTCCATTACCGCAAAGCATTCGACCCTCCAGATATAAATCATAAGCCTTTTGAATCGCCTTTTTATATTTATCATCTTCTCCTATATTTTTATAAGACAGTCCAATGAAATAATTAAGATCTGCAAAATCGTAAGATGCGGATTGCTTTAAGAATGTTTTTATAGCATCTAAATATCTATTTTCTTCAAAGTACATTACTCCTAAATGATAATATCCATAAAGACCTGCCTCATATTCAATTATATGATCCTCTAAAATTTTTATAGCTTGAATGGTATCTCCTAACCCTTTATAAGATAAAGACCTTATTATTTCCAAATGGTATTCACCATTATAGATGGCGCCTATATCCGATTTATATATGGACTTTAAGGTTTCAATATCTTTTATTGCTCCTTCATAATTTCTTAAAAACATAAATTGTGCACCTCCTCTATATCCCAAATATAATAGAGAATCATATTCTACCGCCTTATCAATAATTGTTTTCCATAAACCGAATTCGCCTCTTTTTAAAAATGGAATGGCTTTTATATAATAAGAATCCGCAAACGAAGGAAAAAGCATTATAGCAGAATCACATAAAGCCTGTGACTCTTTTGAACCTTGATAGCGAGCCTTTCCTTTGATGGCATCACCTCCATATATCAACATACATGCGCAATATTCCGGAGAATCTTTCTCAAATAAAGCCTGGCAATTTGTTTGTCCGAAAGTTTGTCCTTCGAACCAGAATAAAAAAGTACACAACAATATTGATTTAAGGTAGAATCGTTTCAATTTGTCCATCTTTGATTTTGAATAAGATATATTGATAGTAATCATATAAATATTTTTTATTTCCATTATCCATTATCTCTATACAATTGTAACGGTCTAATTTATAATCCAATGAGGTAATCCATCGGTCTATTTTTTTTGTTAACTCCAAAAGAGATTGTGTTATGTTTTCGGGGAATTTAATTTGTCTATATTCATTGTCCATTTCATAAACCCTAAACCGATCTGTTTTTCCTTTATAATTTACAATAAATCGTATCGTTATATATCCGTTAGCCCCTATAATGGTATCAGATTTGAATTTCTCATTAAAATAATCCACAACCCTATATTTTTCACCTTCGATAAGAAAACCACATACCATATTATACGGTAATATATTATTTTCGTCTATCAGTTCAAACGAAGAATCATCTGTGTCCGGATTAAATGGAATATCGCCTACATTGTTTCTCTTTTCTATATAATCTACTTGAGCCATGATGCTACTTATAGATAGAAATAAGAAAAGAAACAACGTTGGATACTTTAGATTATACTTCATGTTAATGCCTTTTTTAATCATACGGTTACTAAATATAAAAGCCATCATCTGAATATTTTGTTTATCAATCTCTCACTCTTTATTGTAACGATAGCCTTACAAATAAGATTTATTTGCAAAGAAGCCTTACTGTCAATTAATATGTCCGCTTTATACGATTGATCACTTCCTTCGTTTACCAATATCTCATATATATGTGTTATTTCCCCTTTTACTGTATTACCTTCACGAGTAACAATCTCAACATCAAAAGAATTATAGTCCTTATTAATAAAATCAATTGGCACCAAGATTTCGCCATACAAGTATTGAGTATAGTTCGGTTTTATTTCGTATAAAATATCATCTTGAGTTATATGCGTTTTATTTTTCTGATTCCGAATTACCATTCCGGATATTTTACTATAAATTATACATGTTGTATCATTGTTGATAATCCGCCCTATTTCCTCATTTATGTTTATATTACGATTGTCATCAATCGAATAATTAATTTGTCCATCAATAGGGGAGGTTATTATATCATTTTCAGGTATTGATTTTATTACTATATCAGTTGTATACTGTTCACGAATTGGAATGATAGATAAACAAAAGAAAATCACAGAAACAAACATAATAATGATATATAAACCATATCTCATTATGGTTGAGGGAATCTCTCCAACTATATTTCGAACTTTTTCGCTTCTTAGTTGCAATTCTATTTCTTCCGCTTTCATAACTTAATTACCTAACTCCAACTGATTTTTGACAAGATGAAAGTATTCCTTCTGCAATGCTGTCAATTCTTCATGAGTACCTACTTCCACTATTTTACCATTGTTTATAACGACTATTTTATCAGCATTCATAACTGTACTTAGTCGGTGAGCGACAACTATAACAGTTTTTCCTTTATAAAACTTAGACAGATTTTCCAATATTACTTTTTCATTATTAGCATCCAAAGAATTTGTCGCTTCGTCAAAAAATAAAAATGGAGAATCTTTGTATACGGCCCGTGATATTAAAATTCTTTGCTTTTGACCTTGACTTAGGTTCTGCCCATCTTGTCCTATTATTGTATTGAATGACAATGGGAGTTTGTGAATGAATTCTTTTATATTTGCCACAGATACCGCCTTCATTAGTTTTTCTTTTTCCGGTGTATCGTCTGAAACGGCAATATTCCTTGCTATTGTGTCAGAAAAGATGTATCCATCTTGGAGAACTGCACCACATTGAACACGCCAAAATCTTTTACTAAATTGAGAAAGAGGTAAATCTCCAATAAAAATATCACCTTTAATCGGTGTGTAATATCCCAAGAGTAACTTTAAGAGCGTAGTTTTTCCACTTCCGCTTGCACCTACAATAGCAGTAACCTTACCCTCCGGAATTTCTAAATTAATATCCGATAAGACAAAAGGGCTGGTCGGCCCTTCATACTGAAAAGATAAGTTGTTTATTTTTATCGACTTTTCTAAAGGCAAGGATACAATCTCATTTTTACAAGATTCTTCGTTTGTTTTTTCATGTATTTCTTGCATCCTTTCAAAACTAATACTGATATCCTGATAATCATATACAAAATTCATTACCTGATCTACCGGACTATTCAACTGTCCAATGATATATTGAACAGCAAGCATCATACCGAGTGTCATATCACCTGTTATTACAGCAGTTGCGGCAGTAAATGTTATTAGAATATTTCTAAATTCAGATATAAAAATAGACCCGACTCTTTGTGTTTGTTGCAAGGATAGTAATTTGTTGTCAATACTGAATAAATCCGCTTGTGTTTCTTCCCATTCCCATCTCTTCCGTTGTTCACATCCTTGTTGCTTAATTTCTTGCATGCCATTCAGCAATTGATACACCTTTCCTTTGTTTATCCCTTGCTGTTCAAATCTTCTATAATCCAGCAATCTTCTTTTGTTTAAAAATAGTATTACCCAAATACAATAGAAGACACTTCCTATAAGGAATATCAAAAAGATATGCAAGTTGTAGATCAGTAAAACTATTCCGAAAATAGCGATATTAAAAACGGAAAATAGTAAGCCTAAGCTCTGGGTCGTAAGAAATCGCTGTACTCTATCATGATCATCAACACGTTCAATCAAATCTCCAATTTGTTTTGTATCAAAGAAAGACATGGGCAATTTCATTAATTTAATAAAGAAATCAGAGATAAGTGATATATTTATTCTGGTGCTAATATGGAGAAGCACTCTTCTTCTTAATAAATCAATAAACGTACTGCTCAATAATAGTGTAAATTGGGCTATTAATATCAATACGATAAAACTTATATCTTTAGAAGATATACCTGTATCTACAATTGATTGAGTTAGAAAAGGTAGTATTAGCAGAATAAGACTCCCGAAAATTAGACCTAAAATCAATTGCCCAAAATATTTTTTGTATTTCAAAAAATATCCCGTCAAAAATCCGAATGTGCTCTTTTCAATGTATTGCTCATTATTTTCATTTCTAAACTCATCGGTTGGTTCTAAAAAGAGTCCAATTCCTCTTGCTTCTAATATAGAGTCACTATTGCTCCAATGGGGTAGAAATTCTTTTAATGAATATTTGACTATTCCTTTTCCCGGATCTGCTATCAGGAAGACATAATCCTTTCCTCTTTTTTTTATATCATATACAATAACAAAATGTCTTTGCTCCCAAAAAATAATACATGGCAGAGGTGCTTTATTAACTAAAATATCAAGAGTGAATTTTCCACCGATTGTTTTAAATCCGATTTTTTCTGCTGCATAACTAATATTTTGTAATGAAACACCATCTTTACTTTGATAGCAGAGTTCACGGAACATATTTAACGAGTATTTTTTTCCGTAATACGAAGATATCATTCGTAGGCATGACGGCCCACAATCCATTGCATCAAGCTGCTTGTAAAAAGGGAATTTCATGAGTTGTTTTTTACATTCTATTAAGCTCTTCCATATTGGACGCCTTCGATTTGAACTGTTTTTTAGCTGTATTAAAATTATATTTTACACTTAATATTAACTGTTTTCTATCATCTCCATCCCATACAAAATCAATATACTTATAGCTGTAGTCTAATTTTTGTTCCCATTTAGTCGGTGTATAATTACCCGTTAATTGTATGGTTAATTGATCCTTAAATAATTTTTGTCGGAGAGATAGATTGAAAATATATTGGTCGTTAAATGTTTTAAAGCTATGGGATGGCTTATTATATGTCATGTCAAAATCCATATCAAGGCTCTTATAAAGATTTAAACTGTTTCTCAAGCTTAAATAAATACCGGGATAATCTGTTGTATATTTTATGCCGTCTTCTATAATTGCTCTTTTCATATATGTCAGACTAAAAAAGGGTTGAATACTCCATTTTTTATATGAGAAAGAAGAACTCAGATTAAAGGCAAACGACCACCTGTTTTCCGTATTTATTCGCATACATGTATATCTTTCAATTTGGTTTGGATCGTTTAAATACAATAAATCATTCGGGTTTTGAATATATGAAGCATTAATAGAAGCGTTGATCCTTTTTATTTGAGATGAAAATGAAATTGTGTTATAGATTGCTGATTTAAGATACGGATTACCCTGTTGATTGGAGTAAGAATTAATATATTGTACCGTATTATTTAAAACTTCATAAGAAGGACGGGAGATACGCTTTGAGAAAGATAATCTCAGTAACAGATCATCTTTGAGCCTATGTGTTATAAGTAAGCTCGGAAAAAAATTGCTGGTATGATTTTTATTTATAGAGTCATTATTAACATCCCATTTGTTCTTATTTTCTGAATATTCATATCGCAAACCAATTGAATATTGTGTTCTATCTTTTATTTTTCCACTCAATAAAGCATATGTACCCAAAATACTTTCATTAAAATCTACTTGACTACTAAATTCATCATTCAATATCCAGCTATTACCTGCCTTATCAAAAAAATTACTGTTATTATTGCTCTTAACATAAGAATATCTGCCTCCTCCTTCTATTGATGCTCCTATCGCTTCTAATGGTATCCTGCTATCAAATTGGACTGAATACAAGTCATAATCTGCCTGCCAATCATACAATTTAAAATTGTGATAACTATTATCATTATCCGTTTCATCAATATTAAAACCGGATTTCCCTTTAGATTTTGTATAATCGCCTATTAAGGATGCTTCAAATAGATTGTTGCTAAAATTGTAATTTAAGTTTATCCCATCTTTTTGAATTTTATTCTTGCCATTTTTGTAAGATAATTCTGTCGGGATTTCGTTACCATTGAAGATTACATCCATTTTATTTATGGTGTTGAAATAAATGTTTCCATAATATCCGTCATATTTCACTCCAATAGTTTGATTTTTTGTGAGGTCGTAATTAATTCCCAATGAATATTCATTCAATCGTGTTTCGTATAAATTATCGAGATTCTTTTGTTTCATAATGAAAGAACGACCATCTTTTTCATATTTCTCATCAGAAGAATTAAATCCTTCACTATTATCTGCATTATAACCATATTGAGTATAAAAAACAAACCTTTCCTTTGCATATGTGAAACCTGCTAATGTTTTACCACTATTATGCCTGCCTCTCGTATAGATAGTTTGAAGATTTATATTTACTCCATGTTCACTTTTTTTCTTTGTGATGATATTAATAACACTGTGGCCTTCAGCTTCATATTTGGCTGATGGATTTTCAATAACTTCAACTTCTTTAATATCTTGTGAATTAAGCATTTCCAGCTCCTGCTGATTTGTTATCCGTCTGCCATTTACCAATATTAATGTTGTTCCTTTTCCTGCTATTGTAACTTCATTATTTATCCTGTCCACTATGACAAAAGGTGTCCTGCTAAGTGCATTGATAGCATTACCGGCATCACTAATAGAGGTATTTTCAACTTCCACTACATATTTATCCGCCTTATTAATAACTTTAGGCAATCTTGACACTACTACCACTTCGTCAAGAGATATAGATTTTTCAATCAACTGAAAGTTTCCGTTGTTTATCGTTTGAGCATTATCTATTTTTATTAGGTCGTAATACCCCAAACTGGAGAACTTGAAAATATATTTTTCATTTTTTATATCATCAATTTGAAATTCTCCATCGACAAATGCTCCCCCCATTACAAAAGATGAATCTATACGATTAAGTATCTCAATCGTAAAATAATCTACAGGTAATGCCTTTTCATTAGTTACTTTACCTTTGATGGTTATTTGTGCAAAAATCGGAGTAATTGAAAATAAGAGTATGACAAAAAAAAGCAGTATAGATCTCATCCTTTATATTTTTTATAGTTCTTATAATGACGCTTTTAGTGTTTCTTCATATTGAAGTTCTATAATCTTATCAAGATTATCTTTCCTTGTACAACACATATAATCAAGTTCTTTATTTTCATAAAGATTCTTATGTCTAACCCATAAGCATCCGCCTGTACATATGGGCATAATGGAACAATCTTGACATTCTTTATCATCCATAATCGTTGGGCCGGCCAAATATCGAGTTAAGACATCATAGTTTTTTTCTCTTCCATCAATATATCCTATTATTTTCTCTTTCACTCCAAGATCATTCCAACATTTGTACATTTCACCTTCAGGGCCTATTACATAGTAATTCACATGAGTGGCTCCACATAATCCGGTACTGGAATTAAGCGGCTTAAATTGTACATCAATTTTATATTTATCTTTTAGCTCCTTAAAAAACTCTATTTTTTCTTCCCTGCTTACAAGGTTACAGTTTGATTTGCAGCTATCGCTAAAATCTTTCACAAAAGCCGGATATATTAATACATCTCGTCCTTTCCAATGCGAAGATAATTCCTGATGTATTTTACCATATGAGTCAATATTGTCATTTAAAAGATTCATTCTAATAAATACAGGTGTATCAGGATTATAGTCCATGAATGTATCTAAGTTCGAAACGATCTTATCAAAAGTTGGTAAATTACCGGGAAGCATTCTTAAGTTGTCATGATGTTCTTTTGCACCATCTATGGTCACTTGTATGCTATTCATTGGATTTTCTTTAAAAAATAGACTGACTTCTTTTGTTAGCAAATAACCATTTGTAGGCATATTATGAAGACCCAATTTGATATGATCTATTCTCTTTAATCCGTCCAAAATTCTTTGTATAGATTTAAACCCCATTAATGGCTCGCCACCATACCACGTTAAATTTAGAATATTAGTTCTTCTATGCCCACTGATAAACTTTAACAGGAGATCTTCTATTTCCTCTGTCATGTATTTATTAACTTTATTATCTTCATAACAGTACGGGCATATAAAATTACATGCAGTTGTAGGAGCTACGGCCAATCCTAAATTTGATGTATCAAATGCTTGGAAATAATACCTTAACCGACGTCTATATAAATAATCATTCTTATCTTTTACCAGAATCTTTCTTTGAAGTAAATTATCAATCGTAGCATTATCCAATTCTTCTATCTCTTTTACACCTTTACTTATGGCAAATAACAAATTGTATAAATCAATTGAGATGTTAGCAAAAGCATTTGTTTCTGCATTATAAAGAATATGCCCATATTTTTCAGAATTGAACATGTGATTAAATTGTGACCAATATATTTTAGTTTCCATGTTTTTTACATTTGATATAACTTAAAAAAATACATCTTCAGAGAATAGTTGTTTAATAGTTCATCATTGTTGGATGTTGAAAGGAGGATAATAATTACCCTCCTTTTTACACTACCAAAGCATTAGCATACTGCTATTGCGTTCGAGCGTTGAACGACTTGGTGGTCATTTGAAGGACAACCGCCAGCGTAAGACCCTAAGGATATACCACCTTTTACTTCGTCAAGACTTACATTTTCAAGTCCGTCAATCTCGTTCAAAAATTCAATTGATTTTACTTCTTTCATTATCGTAAAATTAAAAATTATGTTGAGTAGCTAATGGTGGATACTCATCACCGTTATTGTATGTACATACGTTTCCCGATTATTTAAATAATGAAACACAACGGCGTGATACTTTGAATATCGTACCGTTTTTCATCACTATTTCTCTTCCTTTATTCAGTTGCCTGAAAAATTTTGTATTTATAATCACATGCTTATTTATTCGAATGAAATCTATGTTGTTACATATTAGCATCGAGCATTCGTCTATCGAAATATTACACACTTTGACTATATTATTTGCTTGAAAAACAAAACTTTCATGTTTCCCTCCTATGATATATAGGCATGAATCATTTTCAACAACAAAATCCTTTTTCATTAACTGATTATGAAGGTTAGTGTTGATGGATCGTTCTTTTCATTTAATCACAAAGCTTCCTTCTAAATGTCGGCCTTGTGAATTTGTAAATTCGATCCTATATGTTCCTGTTTCAAATAACACTGTACTGATTACACTGCTTTGAATAGAAATATCCGCCATATCTTCATATACAATATCATTCCTCTCATCATAGATCCGGATAGAAATTTCATCCAAAGGAATTGCGAAGTTTACTTTTATATAATCCGAATAGCTAACCGCTGAAATAAGAGAGGAAAGGGAGCGTGTTCCGTTAGATAGTAAATCTCCTTCCAATTCAACATTCTTACTTTCATCTGCATAAAGCATATTTCCATGAGCGGATAATAAAATTAATAATAGAAAAAAGACCTTCTTCATGACTCTTTGTTAGTTTATAATGTTATGATGTGGCAAATTTATAAACAGCACTTATATGTCACAATAGGGTATGGTAGGGATATGGCTTTTTGGGGGAGTGAAAATAGATAGATCGGTGATTAATAGGTGATTGAAAAATAGCCGATATGGTAGGGGTATGGTTTTTTATGAGCCAAACAGGGATGTAAGATAAGTTCGCAAACTACCTTTTGGCTCTATTCTCAATTTTTTTCGAATGGAAGAGCGTTTCATTTCTACCGTATGAGTACTTAATTCTATAATAATACCTGTTTCGGAACAGGTAAAGCCGGCATACGCCATACAACATATGCGGAATTCGTTTTCATCGAGTTCGGGACATTGTTCTTTCAAACGGTCAAACAATCCATTGTGTATACTATTCATATCCTGATAAAGCAGCTCCCAATTCATCGATTCCTGTCCGTAAACAATATCGTTGAATTTCTTGACTAAACGCTGTGATTGCTCATCATCCTCTCTTAAGTATTGCTTCAACAAGGATACTCTTTTTAAAATATCAAAATGGTGCAGCAACAGATTCCTGTCCGAATCGACTTTATTATTATAGCTTTCGGCCATCTCTACTAATTGAGATATTCTTGTTCGGGCTTCTAACAGTTCATTTTCTTTTTCCAATAAATCATTTTCTTTTTTCAGTACAATCCGTTTTTGTTGTACTGACTTCAAGTAGAACCCCAAAATTATTAAACAACCCACGAGTAATGCAACCGATGAGAATAAGATAATTCGCAGTGAACGGACTTTTAATCTGCCATTTTCGTTTTGCAGTCGTTCATTATTGTATTTTGCCTTAAGATCGGCTATCTCTTTACCTGTGTTTTCACTGAGAATTTTCTTAAAGTAAGTAGTATATTGTTTGTAATAATCCAACGATTGATTAAAGTCGGATTGTTTTTCCAATATTTCAGAAAGCGTTAGATGAATTTCGGCTGCAACAAAAGCATTCTCGTTGTCCGACAAAAGAGATAACGACTTGTTGATATATATTTTTGCCGAATCCAGCACGTTCTTTGCATAGAAAGTTTTTGACAGGTTTAAATATTGTTTTATTTCATCATCATTGTTGTTAGTGTATCTCGAAGCTTCCCTGATATATTTTTCCGCCAAGTCAAACTGACGTGTTTCTCTGTATGCAATGCCAAGACAGTGTGTGAGAGCTGCTATCTCTAAACTGTCATTGGTGGCCTTAGCCAATTCAAGTCCTTTGTTATAATAATAGAAGGCACTGTCATTCTTCGACCCTTTTAAATACGCATTACCTATCTGATTATAAGTGATAATTTCGTTTTTAGTGTGCTTGGCTCTATGAAAATAGTGGCTGGCTTTCATAAAATGCTTGATTGCTTCCGCCTCGACGAGTTCACTTGAAAAAATTGCTCCCATAGAACTTTCTATCAACCCTTTGAGCATGTTATCTTCTGTGCGTTCGGCATATATTCCTGCTTGCAAATACTCATTTATTGCAAGCGTATCCTTCTGCTGATATTGCAGCACTCGCCCACAATAAAATGAAGCCAAAGCCAAATACTCCGCATCATTTTTCTCTTTATAATAATCCCTTACCTGAAAAATTACCGTATCGGAAGTTATGTCTTTGTAGGTTTTATCTTTTGCCTGAATTTGCAACAGCCGATAAAGATTCTCTTCCTTATCGCTTAAATTATTGGAATTGGAAATCGAATCAAGAAGAATCAGTGCTGAATCAGGATATTGTTCCACTATATTTTCTACTGTCGTCAATACCCTATCCGCATTGCCTGTCTTTTTGCACGAAACAACGCAGAATACGAGCAATATAAAAATAGAATAGCATAATAATTCCCGAGTATTATCCATAGTTTTATATAATTTCATAAAGGTGTATGAGATAATCAAAACCGTTTCTCAATGCAAAGTAATAAAAAAACGGGGTGAAAAGATAAAGAAATGACAGGAAAATAACGATATTCAAGTGACAGCAGTGTATTTATAAAAACAAGGAAGAGTCTTCGAACTCCGAACGAAAACCCATCTGTGATTTGTATCGTTATCCATCTCTTTATGTAGTTCTTTTCGAGCAATAACATACTTGCAATAATCTTGTATGTGTATCATAATTAAATGATTATATATTATCTGCACCATCC
>JAITVV010000086.1 GCA_031285625.1 Prevotella sp. | reverse complement strand
AATCGCCTGAAGGCATCGAATACGATGGACTTCGACGACTTGCTGTTCTATACCAATTGCCTTTTCCGCGATTATCCCGAGGTACTGAAAAGTTATCAGGAACGTTACCAGTATATACTTGTTGATGAGTATCAAGACACTAACTTTGCCCAGTATCTGGTTATAAAACAACTTGCCGACGCACATCACCGTGTGTGTGTGGTGGGAGATGATGCTCAAAGTATCTACTCGTTCCGTGGGGCGAACATCGATAATATACTTAAGTTCAAAGAGGTTTATCCGGAATCTAAGATCTTCAAACTGGAACAGAATTACCGCTCGACACAGAATATTGTAAATGCCGCTAACAGTCTTATAAAACAGAATAGAGAGCAGATCCAGAAGACTGTTTTTTCAGAAAATGACGAGGGTGACAGAATTGAAGTAGCCGGTGCATATTCCGATTTTGAAGAAGGGGTAATCGTTTCCAATAAGATTTGGGATTTGCGCCGCGAAAAAAAGGCTTCTTATGGCGATTTTGTTATCCTGTATCGTACCAACGCACAGTCGCGAGTATTCGAAGAAGCGTTAAGAAAGAAAAATATACCATACCGCATCTATGGAGGTTTGTCTTTTTACCAACGGAAAGAAATTAAGGATGTTATAGCCTATTTCCGTATGATAGTCAATCCGCAGGATGAGGAAGCTTTCAAACGGACTGTCAATTTCCCCGCTCGCGGTATAGGGAATACAACACTTAATAAAATATCGGAAGCCGCCCGTACTCACAATGTGAGTATGTGGGAGGTTATCGGGCAGCCTCTCGAATATAATCTGAACGTCAATGCAGGCACAGCAAAGAAGTTGAAAGATTTCAGAGAGTTGATGGAAAGTTTTATAGCATCGTTAAACGAATATTCCGCATACGAATTGGCGAGTAGAATCGTCAAACAAAGCGGTATCGCAAGCGAGGCTTACCAGGATCAGACCCCCGAAGGCATGAGCCGTCAGGAAAACCTGCAGGAATTGTTAGGCGGTATCCATGAGTTTTGCGAAAGCAGGCAGGAAGAAGGAATAGACGGTATCGGGTTGATGGATTTCTTATCGGAAGTATCGTTGCTCACAGATCAGGATACGGATAAGGAAGCAGGCCGGGAAAAGGTGACTATGATGACTGTGCATGCGGCTAAGGGACTTGAATTTAACAATGTGTTTATAGTCGGGCTGGAAGAGGACTTATTCCCTTCGGCAATGGCAAAAAATGAATTTAGGGGATTGGAAGAAGAACGGCGCCTTTTTTATGTAGCCATTACCCGTGCTAAGGAATACTGTATGATCTCTTATGCCAAGAGCCGTTTCCGTAATGGAATGGTAAATGCTTCCAATCCAAGCCGCTTTTTGAGAGATATAGACTCGGAATATCTGAATGTGAACGCAAATGTTTTCGGAGGATTCGGCACGATAAACAAACCGGAGACATATACCAAAGAATTATTTGATTATACAAAAGCTCAGGCTACTCCCGCTACTTACAACGAGCGACCCGCAATCACAGGGAAACCGGCGAATGAAAGTACAGATTTACCGTTCTCACGCCCCAAGTTTGTAAATGCGAAAAATGCTGTACCAAAAACTTCTACCGGAAAAACTAATGAGGTGCAAGTGGGTGCCACAATCAAACATGAACGGTTTGGAATAGGTAAAGTAACTGCTGTATCGGGTGACCCGGATAGCCGGAAGGCAACTGTCGAGTTCGAAAATTCAGGAGTAAAACAGCTATTGCTTAAGTTTGCCCGGTTCGATATTATCGGTTGATTTTATAAAACCGCGTCATTGCGAGAGTTTGCTCGAAGCAATCCAGCAAAACAAGGGTAGATTGCTTCGTCGTTCCTCCTCGCAATGACGAACGTATGGTCTTTTCCGGTTGACGTAACAAGCACCAATCAATCTTTGTGCTTCTTTTCCCAGATACGTCTGCGAATCAACATATCTGTAACTAAAAGCAACAGACATACAGATGCTATGGAGATAATAGAAGAATCTATATTTATAGCCGGCATACTGAATGAAAAGTCAGTTTTAATAGATTGAATATCCGGTTTCATGGAGAAGCCTAACCACCACAGGATAGCCGCAGGTATACCCAAGATACCTAAAATCCCTCCGATTATAGCCAAAATACTCTTAGCGGAGATAGCTTCTTTCTTCGTTTGCTTTTCGGTTATGGCATATATGCTTTGCATCAGGCGGCTTTCGAATCCGACTGACGGTCTGTCTAATTTCATTTCCTGAAATAAACCCCTAAGTCTGTCTTTATCTTCTTTCATTGCTGTATGAGTTTATTTAGTTCAAAGTTCATAAATTTTCTTATTCTGTGCAACTTTACTTTCACATTTGCTTCACTGTTGCCTGTAATACTACTGATATCTTTTATAGTGTGATCGTTCAGGTAAAACATTGTAATCAGCAAAGCATCATCCGGTGGCATCATTTTCAATACGGTCTCCAGATATTGTAATTTATCTTCTGTACTGATTTCGTCTATTATATCTGCAATCTCACTGTCCGGTATATTTGCAAAATTATCTTCTATAGAAGTATATTCATGTTTGCGCTTGCGCAATTCCGATATAGTGGCATTATATGCTATACGATATAGCCATGTTGCAAAACCTGATTCTTCCCGAAATTTGTCCAGTGACTGAAAAACTTTAATAAATATTTCCTGAACAATATCTTCGGCTTCAACGCGTCGGTAAACAATTTTGCTGACAATAGTAAATACCATTCTCTCATAACGACGTACAATATGCACAAATGCATCGGTGTGTCCGTCCTTGATCCTGCGTATATAGTAAATATCATCAAAATCAGTCATACCCGTATGACGCACAAGAGTTGGATAGGTTACAAATGTAGTGTAAAAATATTTTAGAAAAATTTATTTCAAAGATTTGTAACCTTTCAAAAACATGTGCGTCAAAATGAGCAAACGAACGAAATCAAAATGTTTAACTTTTAAAAATAGAAACAAATGAATGATTTAGCACCGGTTTTTGTTTTGGCAATCGTAACATTCGGTATTTATAAAATATTCGAACTGTTTGTAAGACGTAATGAGAGAATGTCTATAATTGAAAAATTCTCAACAGGTATCGACCCACAGATATTAATGAATCAGTTTACTCTGCCTATTTATCAGAGCAGGGATAACGGTTCTTGGGCTATACGTATAGGATTACTTCTACTTGGTATAGGTCTGGGAGTGGTTATAGCCGCTATTATAGATTTGTTGGCTGTGCCACCAACATCTGGAGGTGAGGTGTTTTATGAGTTCCGCAATACCATATCTGTACTATATCCTGCACTTGCAGCCGTATTTGGCGGGTTAGGACTTGTCTCAGCTTACTTCATAGAGAAAAAGAAAGATAAGAGTAACCCAAAATCAGAATACTAATGAGTCGAGGATTGTCTCCTATACTTTTTACGCTGATAATTGCAGCTCTAATTTTTGGATTATGGTTTGCTGCAATGCAAAAGGGATGGTTTATTCGGAAAACGGCAGATGATATTAATATTTGCCGGATGAACAGCGATACTCTACAAATTAATTGGAAAGGTTCTGCTTATGGTATAACAGGATGGAGTTCATCCCGCTACAACGATGATGTATTACATGTTGATTTGAATCTGACAAAAGGTCGTGGAGGAAATATAGTATTAACTATCGATACCATAAATATCAATTATCTTGAAATATATGGGAAGACGATCTCTGTAAAGGAAATACCTATATGTAAATAATATCTGTAAATATTGATAAAGACATCTGAATTGCAGGTTCAGGTGTCTTTTTTACGTAAAGAATCTGTTATATTGTTAAAAATGATAAAATATTTTTTCATTTAGTGATAAATGTATAATAAATCCGACTAGTAGGCATATAAAGGCTAAAAGGCAATGAATCAATTTATATCTTAGTTGCCTGAAAAAGGGAATTATACATATCAATAATAAATCTTACTTATGAACATCCGTGCATTATTAATTGTATTATCTGTGCTAATATCATCTTTAGCATTTTCTCAATCCAGTCCTTTGATGAATGTCCAGATCAAAGGTCAGGTGATTGATTCATTAACAAATGAGACTATACCTTATGCAACTATTAAGCTGTTTGATAAGACAAACGCGAAAACTCTTTTAAAAGCTGTAGCATCCGATGACAATGGAAAATTTCAGCTTTCAATGAATAAGAAAGGAGACTATCTGCTGGCAATAGAGTATATCGGTAAAAATACGGTGACATTGCCCGTAACAGTGGGTGATGCAAAAACAGTAGACTTGGGAACTGTTTTTGTGAATGACAATTCCCAGACACTTTCTGAGGTTGTGATTTCAGCACAGAAGCCTTTGGTAAAGGTAGACTTGGATAAGATAGTATATAGTATAGAGGATGACCCGGAGTCGAAGACAAATAATGTGTTGGATATGTTGAAAAGGTTCCCATGGTGACAGTAGACGGTGAAGAAAATATTCAATTGAAAGGGACTTCCAATTTTAAAATATACCTCAATGGGAAACCATCGAATATGATATCCAGTAGTCCTAAAGATGTATTGAAAAGTATGCCTGCTAACACGGTAAAAGACATACAGGTGATTACCGATCCGGGAGCTAAATATGACGCAGAAGGAGTTTCGGGTATTATTAATATCGTTACACAAAGTAATTCCTCGATGGGAGGTTATACTGCTACTGTAAATGCCCGTGCAGATGCACAAGGCGGATTTGGTGGGGGAGTTTATGCTTCATTAAAGTATGGCAAATTTGGATTCACAGGACGATATAATTATTATGAATGGAGACGTCCGGAAGGAAAAACAGAGTCTGTTCGTGAAAGTTTTATTGATGATAATAATAAATTTCTAAATAGTAATGGTAAATCTAAGACAAATGGTACCGGGCAATTCGGATCAGGAGAACTGAGTTATGAAATAGATACATTGAATCTTATTAACATCGGATTTAATCGCTATCATGGAAATGCAAAAACAAAGAATCTGGGATCGTTTGTTGAGATGTTGGATAAGAATAAGGATTTACAGTATAGTTATGACCAAACTGGTCGTAATAAGAATACATATGGAGGTACGGATTTGAATGCTGATTACCAACGTACATTTAAAAAGAAAGATCAGCTATTAACTGCATCGTATCGCCTGAGCCTTAGCCCGAATGACTCGGAGTCGGAAAGTTATTTTGAGAATAAAACAGGAGCAATCCCTGACATGGCTGTTACAAACAGGCAGTTTACTGATGCGGATATGAAGGAGCATACATTTCAGATCGATTTTGTAACACCATTTAAGAAGATTGAATTTGGTGATAAACGAACATTTGATCATAGTTTAGAGACTGGAGCAAAATATATTATCCGTATCAATGAAAGTAATAGTGGTTATGATAAGTTTGTAGCTCCGGATCGTTGGGAAAATGTGCCTAATAGTAATGACAAATTTAAACATGAGCAGGATATTCTTGCTGCATATACCGGATATAATGCTAAGACTGGTAAATGGGGCTTAAAAGCCGGACTTCGTTATGAAGCGACATGGCTGAAAGCCAAATTCCCTATTAATGAAGAGCAGAACTTTAATGTAGATTATTCAAATTTAGTACCTTCGGCAACGCTCACTTATCAGCTTAAACCGGCTCAGAACATCCGTTTTGGTTACAATATGCGTATATCACGTCCGGGAATCTGGCAGTTAAATCCATATGTAAATTCATATGATCCGACCAATATTCAATATGGTAATCCGGAACTCGATGCTGTAAAGACCCATTCATTAAGTATGAATTATGGAAACTTTAGCCAGAAACTTAATTTCAACTTAAATTTAGCTTATGATTTTGAAAATAATGGTATAGAGCAGCTAACTATAATTGATGAGGGAGTTAGTACCACTACATATGATAATGTAAGCAAGCGAAAAAATATAGGACTTAATGGTTATGTAAACTGGAGCCCTTCTCAGAAGTGGAATATTTATACCAATATGTCGGGACGCTATACAGATCTTAAGGCTAATAATGGCACAGGGTTGTCTAACTCTGGGTTTGCAGGAAATATATTTGCCGGAGGACAGTTTTCCGTTCCTTATGATTTTGGAGTAAAAGATAAACCTTCATTTAAAGGGCCTTTGCGCTTTGGGGTGAATATCGGTGCGTTTTCACCGGATATAAATCTTCAAGGAAAACGTTCGGCTTTTTTCTTTCACGGGTTTAATGTGAGTAAAGGATTTAAAGATGATCGGTTAAGTGTCAGACTTTTTGCACAGAATCCATTTATTAAGGAATGGGATTTCAAAAATAAAAGAGCTACAGAAAGTTTCAGGGATGAATCAATATTTACGAATCGCATGAGGAATTTTGGTATTGCTTTCTCATTCCGCTTTGGAGAAATGAAAGCTCAGATACAGAAAACAAAACGAGGAATTAATAATGATGATACAATGTCAACTGGTCAGGGTGAAGGTGCTCAGGGCGGACAAGGTGGCGGACAAAACTAATTTTTACTGTTAAAAACTTCATATAAATTGGCCTCAAAGATAGTTTTCTTTGAGGCTTTTTTTCTTATTAAATAAGTATCTTTGCCCGATATTTAGTTATCAATGAAACAGGCATTCATTAAGCTGCACCTATCAATTTTAATTGCAGGATTTACAGGGATATTCGGGAAGCTTATCACTCTCAATGAAGGTATGCTTGTCTGGTATCGTTTATTGATTACTTCTGTTTTTTTGTTTTTGATGCTTTGGGTTACTAAAAAGCTGAAACAAGTTCCCATTAAAGATTTTTTGAAGATTGGGTTTGTGGGACTTTTACTGACATCACATTGGATATTCTTTTATGCCAGTATCAAGTCGTCCAATGTCTCTATTGGTGTAGTTTGTTTTTCCATGACAGGCTTTTTTACTGCAATTTTGGAACCCATTATTAATCATCGCCGTATCTCATTACGTGAGCTATTCTTTAGTGTTGTAGCGCTTTGTGGTATAGCTCTGATTTTCCATTTCGATACACGTTATCGTACAGGAATTCTCCTTGGTACGATCTCTTCTGCATTAGCAGCTTGTTTTGTGATTGCAAATAAGAGGGTAGGGGCTACTACTAATTATTCTTGGGATATTACATTGCTTTATGAAATGGTTGGAGGCTTTTTATTTTTGAGTCTTATTCTGCCATTTTATTTGTATTTCTTCCCTGTCGAATCTTTTTCCCCTGGCAATTTGAATTTATTGTATCTGATTATATTCTCTATTGTTTGTACAATAGGACTATATATGTTGCAAATACAAGCGTTGAAGAGTATTTCGGCTTTTACCCTTAATTTAAGCTACAATCTGGAACCTGTATATAGTATTGTTTTAGCTATGATTATTTTTGGTGAGGCCAAAGAACTGGACACATCTTTCTATGCAGGGCTTGGGCTCATTATCTTATCTGTTTTTCTTCAGATGTATTCTGTATTGAAAGAACGTAAGAGATCTCTTCTTGCCGAAAAAAGGAATATTATGTAATCTTTATTCCAATTTTTTTACTGCCTGTTTTATTTTACTCTTTACTATGAAATAGTGAAAAGGGGAGATCATATAAAAATAAATTCGGCCAAAAAATTTATGAAACTGCACTAAGGTTGATACCTTAAGTTTTGTAGCATTTTGGTTTTTGTCATAGTATACTGCTATGTATGCAGTCAGATGCGAATCAGTCAGGCACATGACTGTTTCTTTATCCGATTTTGCAGGAATACTCATTATTTCGTATTCTTTGCCTTCTTTTATGCTATGTTTCAGACTTTCCTTTTTTTTGTCTTCTGTATCATCCGGATGACGTAAACCCAATGGGCGTACCAGTATATTCCGTATTTTAAATAGTGCGTTTATCCAGGACGGATTGTCTGTCCAGAAATCTATCATTAAATCGTCGGGAGTGGTTTCTTTGTTACTGAAAAACTCACATTCAAAAGCTTCTTTGTAGTCTGCAGATGAAAGGAAATTATAGACAAGGTCAGTAGTTTCGATAGTTGATTTAATAATTTTCATAATAATTTCTGAGCATTACTTTATTCTCTAAAGATAATACTTTATTCTTTGATATAGGAATCATATAAAATGCAAAAAGCCCGCAAATTCACTTCGCAGACTTTCCAACCTTAACACAAACTTTACAAAACTACACAATAATAGAGTTAAATTACAAACCTAGTCAGGTTTTAAATTTAAATAAATATACTCCTCATATATTTACATTACAAAGATATGAGGATTCGTAATAATGTTTATTACAGAAAGATGCCTGCTTTTACAGAATTCATGCCTTTTCTAGAAGGGAAGTTTGGAGTGTGATCTTTTTCCGGCGAATAATGCCTGGTGTACTTCCGAAATTGGCTTTACAGAAGTCGTTAAAATGTGATGGGGAAGAGAAACCATATTCATCACTGATTTCTTTGAACGATTTATTTGTACCGTTTATCTCGTGATAGATCAGTTTAGAACGTTCTTCTTTCATCCAGTGATATGCAGATACTCCAAATACCTTTTTAAACCGTTTTTGAAATCCGGATAAACTATAATGCATTAAATCGGCCAGTTCTTGCACTGTCTTGGCTTTATAGTGATTTTTTATAACATATTCGGAGAAAGATATATCATGGCTGATGAGAGGGTAAAAGAAACCTAACAAATCTTTTTTAGTGTAGTATGCTCTCAGCAGGAAGTAGAATTCTTTTGATTTGAGTTCGAAATAATATGTGCATTTTAGGCCGTCGGACATACAGGTGTCCAAGAAGGAAAGAAATGATTCGACTCTTTCATTGATCTCCAGGAAATGGATTCCCGGTTTTAAGTCTTTGTTTTCTTCGCGTAAAAGTAAATCGAGTGAAAAACAGTCACATAGCTGTTTGGTGTTGTGCAATCTGATCACAATAAAGATACAATCTTCTACAGCCTGGCATTGTAGTTGGCTACCGGCTGATACCATCATCATTTTATTTTCAGTGATGCTTTCGTCAATAATATCTCCAAAGGAAAAATTTAATGTTCCTTTCAGCATAAATATGACTTTGTTGTCAATAGAGAATAAATTCCATGCTTGTCCTTTCCCTAAAGAAACTTTCTCAATGGTTGGTCTATTCCCCTTTTCGTAATTGTAACAAGTCAAGTGCTCTTGTTTGTATAATAACTCCATGTTGGATATTATCTAGGATTTTCTATTATTGTTTTTAAGATATCTTATATTCAGCGCTATTTTACAAATGTAATGAAAAAAATAATAATAAATCAGTACTTTATATAGATTTTCTCTATTATATAAAAAAGCATGGCTTTTGGCCATGCTTTAAATATAGTAAAACTATATAATTAATTTTCTCCGGCTTTAGGATCCGGACCGAATTCGTTGTCTCCTTTATCACCTTCAATCACCATCAGGTATAGGTAATATAAGCTTACAACAGGCAGGAAGCTTAAAATAATCATCCAGGTAGGTTTACCTGTATCATGCAATCTTCTTACTCCAACAGCCAAAAATGGTACAATTAGTGCAAGCATTGCTATTCCGGCAACTCCCATAAAAATTAGGCCAAGGAAGTCTGCAATAAGTGCTAGGATGATACCAACAACATAAATTGCAAGGATAATAGCATACATGCATAATGTGAACATCCAGAACTCTTTGCGTCTAGCTCTTCCGTTAAAGTCTGCGTAATGTTCTTTTACTACTTTTAAAAACCACTCCATAGTATAATATAAGTTTAGTGTAATTTTCCTACTCGTTTGGCTTTTCGGTTCCGCCTCGTTTTTTATGGTTTCTGACCTCCATATTTTGTGTAAGTTATTTTTCCCCGCTAAAATATAAAAAAAAGTGAAAAGATGCATCATATAAATACATTTTAAGATTCTTATGTTGAAAAATCGCCAGATTTTTATATTGCTGAAAATTTTTTCAAAATAATGCCATATTTTTTTTGATTTATAAAATAATGCTTTATATTTGCAGTGTACTATTAAACTAATACACTCGATATGATAAAAATTAATAATTTTACCTTTTATTACAAGCAGAGTAAGCCTGTATTTGAAGACGTTTCTTTTGAAATGAAAAACGGTATCTATGGCTTGCTTGGCGAAAATGGTGTAGGAAAGACTACATTATTACATGTAATTAGCGGTCTGCGCTTTCCCAAAAAGGGGCATTGCTCTTTGTTGGGTATGGAATCTGCTTTGAGAAATCCCGATATGTTGAAGCAACTCTATTATTTACCGGAGGAATTTAAGGTGCCAGCTCAATCTATTAAAAGTTTTGTAAAGTATAATTCTGCATTTTATCCGAATTTTAGCTACGAGCAATTTACAACTTATCTTAAAGATTTCAATTTGGATATTGATTCCAATTTGAAAGAGTTGTCTTTTGGGCAAAAGAAAAAAGCGCTTATTGCATTTGCAATAGCACTAAATACACCTATACTATTGTTGGATGAGCCTACAAATGGTTTGGATATACCTTCTAAAACTCAGTTCCGTAAGGTCATGGCATCAGCATTTGACGAAAATAAGTGTATTATTATATCTACGCACCAGGTACGTGACCTGGAAAATCTTATAGATCCTATTATTATTCTGGATAGAAATAAGGTATTGTTAAATAATACTGTTGAGGAAATTTCTCAAAAGCTGTTGTTTACATATTCTACCACCAGGCCTGAAGGTGCATTGTTTTCGGAGCAGACAATGCTGGGATATACTTCAGTGTTGGAAAATAAGTATAATGAAGATAGTACACTTAATATAGAGGCACTCTTTAATGCTGTGGTGACAAATAAGGATAGAATAAAAGAATTATTTAATGTAAAATAAGAAATGATGGATAAAGTATTTAATATAAATCGCTTTTGGAAACTGGTAAAGAAGGAGACTGCTTTATATCATAAACAATATTTGTTCATTATTTGTGGTCTGCTGGCATATTTTATTATTGCGGTACTAGTGTACTCTCTATATAATGATAGGGTGCTGCTACAGTTTATGCCTGTTATTTATGTGGTAATGATTGTATGTGTATCTCCTTTCTTAGATAAAAATCTGAATGAATCGAACATATCGTTCTATTTGTCCACTCCGGCTTCCTCTTTCGAACGGTTTTTGGCTATGTGGTGTAAGAATGTGATTGTTTTTCCATTAATAATATTTATTATTTCATGTCTGTTAGATGCTATAACATCTGTCGTTTTGAATGAAGATTACGTTACATTGAATTTTGTAGATTCTTTTTCTACTATACATTTTCTTTTTGCAGTTCAGTCTATTTTTATGTTTGGTTATGTATATTTTAAGAAAAAAGCTTTTGTGAAAACTCTAATTGCTATCACAGTGATGTTTATTCTTGTTATCTCTATATCACAAATAATGGTAACACAATTTTACCCTGAAATATTGGAGTTGAAAAATAATATGCATATGATGCCTAATTATAATGGCCAAGGTATTGGTCTCTTCTTTAGTCGAGGTTTTTTTGAGGCAACAGGTTTGAGTATTCCTTTAGCATATGATATTTCCAGAGGTATTATTCAGCTTGTATTTCCGATAGGCGTATGGGTATTGAGTTATTTTAAATTGAGAGAAACTGAAATTTAGGATTATGGATTTTAAAGCAAATAAACCAATATATCTGCAAATAGTGGATTTCTGCTTCCGGAGTATATTAACCGGGGAGTGGATGAAAGATGAGCGAATCCCTTCTGTGCGCGAATTGGGAACAATATTACAGGTAAATCCCAATACAGCTATGCGTGCATTCGAATATATGCAATCTGAGAATATTATATATTCGAAACGAGGAATGGGATATTATGTGGCTGAGAATGCCAGAGATGAAATAGTAAAGCTTCAGAAAGAAGAGTTTTTCAATGAAGTATTGCCTGAAACCTTTAAGGCGATGAATCTGCTGGGTATTAGTATCGACGAGATTGCTGAACGGTACAAACAATTAAAAAAATAAGGAAATGAAAAAATATACAAATAAACTTTTAGGAATTATGATTGCTGTAGTAATTATCTGCTTTGTGGTGATGGTGTACCAGGTGATAAATGTTGTGTTATCTAGTGTACAGTAATAAAAAGCCTCTTCAATCGAAGAGGCTTTTTTTTATTATCTGCGACCGCTGGATGATCTTCCGGAAGATGAACTACTTGATGTTGATGAACGTCCTGAGCTGCTACTGGAACTTGATCTGCTACTAGAAGAATAGGAGCTGCTTGATGAACTATTTGAACTACTGGTAGAAGAACTTGATGAAGATCTGCCAGAAGAGTTACTTGTGGAACTACTTGGTGTATAGCTACTACTGGAAGAACTTGACGGTCTTGAAGTAGAAGAACTGCTTGATGTTCTACCCGATGAGCTACTACTACTTGATGAACTGCTTGAGCTATAACTTGATGATGATCTTCCTGACGAGCTTGAAGAACTACTGGAAGGCCTTGTGCTTGAAGAACTGCTAGGAGTATAGCTGGACGAACTACTGCCTGATGAAGATGAACTTGGAGTATAGCTGGACGAACTACTAGGGGTATAACCCGATGAACTGCCAGACGATGTTCTTCCGGATGAACTGCTTGATGAGGAGCTAGGCTTGTAGCTACTTGAGCTAGGTCTGGTTGTTCCACCAGAACTTCCTGATGGTCTGGTAGTCGGTCTTGTGGAAGACACATTCGAACTATTGGCAGACGGCCTGCTTGTTGAATTAACTACAGGAGGACGTTCTGAATCAGATTTCTCTACAACCTTATTGTAAGATCTGCGGGTGCTGGTCTTTCCGTCATTGTCTCTGGATGATTCTCTAATTGGGGTTCTGTTCGAACCAGTATAATTAGGACTCTCATTTGTAGGTCTGCCTGAAACAGATGGCCTGCCGGCTTCGGATGGACGGGTAGATTCAGACGGACTAGTCGGTCTGGTTGATGTTGATGGGCGTCCCGGTTCGGACGGACGATATATCGGTCTTTCAGTAGGGTTTGGCCTAGGCCTTGGTTTGTTCGGTTTGCCAGGTTTACCACCTATATAACTCGGAGGGTATGACGGATAAGGATCATAAATCGGATATGGTTCGTATACAGGGTAAGGTTCATATACAATCGTTCCTCCGCTGGATATATTGTATAAGAAGTCATAGCCTAACAATCTTCCATCTCCAAAATCCAATACATAGGCTTCGTTATAGTAGGTGTGATATTCTAAGCCCTCATATGTGATACCGTTATCGTATTCAGAATATAATATTCTTACAGGATAGCCCATAATCTGATTCGCTTGTTCTTGTGTCATTCCAATCCACAAACTATTAACTACAGCTACTCTTTTGCTGGCACAACCTGATAATGTCAGGATAATAACCAATAGGGGGATGATTAACTTTTTCATAATATTCATTTTTAGAGTAAGCATTAAAATGATCAGTTTTGAATCATAGCAACTTATTGTTGTTTTACTTACCAAAGTAATAAATAGGTCTGAGACCTTAATAGTTTGTATATACTATTAGAATGTATTGTTATGAAAAGGTTTAATTTAAATTTGAATATTGAGCGAGGGAAGTACTCTGCAAATAATATTCTGATTAATACTCCAGAAGAGCTATTTAGTATAGAGTACCCGTTTCACAACGGCATTAGTTACACGAATGGAGGAGATTAGCTTTCCAGTGGTTTCTGAGGTGATATCAATATTCCATACATGGGTAGAGTGTCCTTTATGTTGTATAACACCTTTGGCTCTGACTATGTCGCCAACTTTGGCGCTGGAAATATGGCTTGCACTGATCTGCATTCCGTAGCAGCGCTCATCCTGCGCACATAATACATTTGATCCTACTCCGGCAACAGACTCAGCCAAGGATATCGTTGCTCCGCCATGTAATACGCCCATCGTTTGTGTAAGACCTTTTGCGACAGGCATAATAGCTTCAAGAGACGTTTCATCATCAGATTCTATGAATGTGATGTTCAACGTCTCCATCAATGTATTTTTAATACGTTCTTGTATATTGTTGGTATTGAGTCTCATTAAATGATTAATCTGCACCTATGATAAAGCCGTTGGCAATGATTGAGCCGTCGCCTTCCAACTGTATGGAATAAGCCATAATGGGTTCAAGGATACCCTCCATTATAGCTACTCTTTCCGAACCTGTACTTAATATGTCATAGAAGCTCAGGTAGTCACCTGTATTGCATTGTTTTACTGATTTATATTTAGGGTTTTGAGAAGTCATTTCCGGATCTACTGATATCCAGCCTCTTTCACTCCAAAATGGATTGTCTGAAGTTAGAAGAATCTGCATTTTGTTTTCCAATACCATGCGGATCAACCTGTTAAACATGATTTTCTCAACACTTTTCACCGTCTTTTTCTCATATACATCTTTTGTGTAATCATACGATAAAACAACATCGCCCACAGATAAGTTCTCTACACTTTTTCTTGTATCGTCTCCCATTGTAATTTGAGTACCAATGGCCAGATGACTTTGTGCATTTATTTTGGTGTTTAATGCAAATAGGGAAATAAGTGTGAGTATTAGAATGTTTGCTTTCATAAATTTTATGTTTATATGTAAAGTTTCTGCAAAGATAGAAATATTTTGAATAATGAATTCAATTCTTTAAACATATTTCAGTCAATGCAAAGATGCAATGGTTATTATCTGTCGTAAAATGGTTTTATTCTACAGTTACTGATTTTGCAAGGTTGCGTGGCATATCCACATCCCTATTCTTATTAACGGCAATATGGTATGCCAATAATTGTAGTGGGATAGCGGTTAATAATGGATCAAGACACTCTATTGTCGCCGGTATTTCGATGTACCTGTCAGCCATCGATTTCATAGTTTCGTCTCCTTCGTTGATTATGGCGATCACACATCCTTTGCGTGCTTTTATTTCCTGAATATTACTTACCACCTTTTCGTATATGGCACTATTGGTAGCAATGCTTACTACGGGCATTTCATTATCAATAAGTGCTATAGGGCCATGCTTCATCTCCGCGGCGGGATAACCTTCGGCATGTATATATGAAATTTCCTTTAGCTTTAATGCTCCTTCGAGCGCAATAGGGTAATTGTATCCTCGTCCCAGATAAATAAAGTTTTGAGCATACGTAAATATTTTGGACAACTCCTTTATTTTTTCGTTTGCCGCCAGGGCTTTCTCTATTTTAGACGGTATCAACTGCAACTCTTTGATGGTATCAATATACTTATCGTTATCGATACTTCCTTTCTCTTTGGCTATTGTTAGTGCCATCATGGTAAGAACAGTTACTTGTGCAGTGAATGCTTTAGTGGAAGCAACGCCTATTTCATGTCCGCAATGCGTATATGATCCCGAATCAGTATTGCGTGGTATGGATGAACCAACCACGTTACATACGCCATATACAAAAGCTCCTGCCTTGCGTGCAAGTTCTATTGCAGCGAGGGAGTCTGCTGTTTCACCTGACTGAGAGATCGCAATTACAATATCATCAGGGTGGATAACCGGATTTCTATATCTGAATTCGGATGCATACTCTACCTCAACCGGGATACGGCAGAATTCTTCGAATAGATATTCTCCTATTAGCCCTGCATGCCACGATGTACCACAAGCTATGATGATAATACGGCGTGCATTGATAAACTTTTCTTTATGGTCGATGATACCTGATAGAGTTACGTTTGTACCTTCTATGTTGATTCTTCCACTCATACAGTTTTTGAGGGTCTCAGGCTGTTCATATATCTCTTTGAGCATGAAGTGAGGGTATCCTCCACGTTCAAGCTGGCTGAGATTCATTTCCAGCTGTTTTATCTCATGCGTTTTCTCTATATTGGCTATTGTTACTATCTTAGGTTCTTCATTACGCTTAATAATTGCTATTTCTTCATCATCCAGATAGATGACCTTATTCGTATATTCAATGATAGGAGAGGCGTCGGATCCTATAAAAAATTCCCCGTCACCAACTCCGATTACAAGCGGGCTGCTTTTGCGAGCGGCTATAATTTGTTCTGGCTTCCCTTTTTCAATTACAGCAATTGCATAAGCACCTACAACCTGGTTTAATGCGATCTGCACTGCCGAAAACAAGTCGCAATTATTTAACTTTTTTATATACTCAATCAATTGTACCAAGACTTCGGTATCTGTGCTGCTCTGAAATGTATAACCGTTTTGTATGAGTTGGGCTTTTAGTACAGCATAATTTTCTATGATTCCGTTGTGTATCAATGCTAGTGATTCGGACTGGGAGTAATGTGGATGTGCATTACTATTGCTTGGTTCCCCGTGTGTAGCCCATCGAGTGTGAGCTATTCCTATCGTTCCGGTTATGTCTTTATCTTTTGCATATTCTTCAAGATCTTGTACACGGCCCTTTGCTTTATATACTGATAGCCTGTCTTCCTTGTTAATCAGTGCCACTCCTGCACTGTCGTATCCTCTATATTCGAGTCGGTGTAATCCTTTAATCAAAATGGGGTATGCTTCTCTGAAGCCAATGTATCCTACTATTCCACACATACAATTTTTATTTTGGATGCAAAGATACATATTGAAATGTTAAAAATATTGTTTAAAAATGTGAATATTGTTAATTTTATAATAATTATCTGTATTTTTTAATAAAATCTAAATAAATGGCTGTCTTATGGAAAATGTATATATTTGTTTTCGAATATCCCCGTTATAATATGAAGTAAAGTAAGAACTTGCGGGCAACGAATAGGTTAAAGGCCTTAATTAAACACTAACATGATTCATAGACTGATATTTTTTATTTTTTTGTTTTCTTTTTATTTTTCACTTTCTGCGCAGGAGCCAATAACAGCCAAACTCGTACCAAATAATCCGGCTCTATTAGGAGATACAGTCCTTCCCCAATTTCCTGGAGGTGAATCTGCTCTATATAGATACTTATCGGATAATATAAAATATCCTCCGGTCTTAATAAAGATAAAGATGGAAGGGTCTTTAGATTTATCATTTGAGATTGATAAAGAAGGGATGATAAAAAATCTTAATATAACAAGTGGGTTCGATCCTGATGCAGATGATGAGGTATTGAGGGTTATGCGGATGATGCCTAAGTGGACTCCTGCTTCACTAAAAGGTGCTCCTGTTGATTTCTTACAATCTATAACCATTACTTTTACTATTACTGATGCATTATTGGAGGAATTAAAGCGTCCTAAAGAAGATAAGCCTGTATTAACTGATTCATTGATTGCTATTGTGCCAAGAGATAGTATATCAATAATAGAGCCGGTGATTGACAGTTTAAATACTGATCCCCAATTTCCGGGAGGAAAAGAGGCTTTGGAGACTTATCTGAAAACCAATATGAAATATCCGAAGCGGGCTATAGAATATCGTATAACAGGGCGGGTGATTTTTAATATTGAGGTGTCACCGGAAGGTGAGATCACAAAAATCTGGCTTTTCAAGGGCCTGTTCCCTGACTGTAATGAAGAAGCTTTCTACTTAATTAAAAAAATGCCTAAGTGGATTCCCGGATTAAAGGATGGAGAGCCTGTTACGAAGCAAATTATGTTACCTATTCCATTCGAATTACCATAATTGATTAATTTCCGAATGAACATAATTAACATTTCATTGTTTAATTAACTGTAATATTAACTATAACAGTATAAATTAACATGAAACTATTAGAACGTAATACAGACATAGGTCTACTTATTTTAAGATTGAGTATTGGTATATTAATGCTTTTGCATGGAATAGGAAAACTGACGCATGGAGCCGGAGCTATCGAAGATATGTTGGCAACTACTGGCTTACCTTCCTTTATTGCTTATGGTGTATATGTGGGTGAAGTAATAGCGCCATTATTTATTATCTTTGGGTTTGGTACTCGCATTGCAGCAGCTATATTTGCATTTAACATGATCGTTGCTGTTGCGATGGCTCATGGTGGAGATATTTTTTCTATGAATGCTGCCGGTGGCTGGATGCTCGAATTGCAGGGGTTATATTTCTTCGGGGCATTAGCTCTGGTATTTACCGGAGCCGGAAAATATGCATTGAGTAGTAAGAAACTTTGGGATTAAAATATAAAAGCACGGAGAATATCCGTGCTTTTTTTTTACCGTTGTAGGATTAATATTTTAAATAGTTAGATGTACTTCTCTTTCCTTCAATACTTTTATCATATCAGTAGTCATCTTTTCCAAATCGTACTCAGGACACCATCCCCATTCCTGACGGGCACAAGTATCATCCAGTGAATTTGGCCATGAATCTGCTATTGATTGTTTCAGTGGATCAATATCATATTCCATTATAAAGTCCGGATAGTGTTTCTTTATTGCATTATAGATCATCTCAGGGTCGAAACTCATGGATGCTATATTAAATGAATTGCGGTGAATCAATTTTGCCGGATCGGCTTCCATAATGTTTACAGCTGCATTCAGGGCATCAGGCATATACATCATATCCATAAATGTACCGGGTTTCAAAGGGCAGATAAATTTCTCTTCTTTTACTGCATTATAATATATTTCAACCGCATAATCTGTAGTGCCGCCTCCCGGATGGGTCAGATTTGAGATAATACCGGGAAAGCGAACCGAACGGGTATCTACCCCCCAGCGTGTATAGTAATAGTCGCTAAGAAGTTCTCCCATTACTTTAGTTATACCATATACTGTATTTGGACGCTGAACGGTGTCTTGAGGCGTTTTATCTTTTGGTGTATTGGGTCCGAAAGCTCCAATAGAGCTCGGTGTGAAAACAGCGCAGTTTAGTTCATGGGCAACATCAAGACAATTCATCAGGCTGTTTAGTCCTACATCCCATCCCAATTTTGGATTTTTCTCGGCAGTGGCTGATAATATTGCCGCCAGATTGTAGATAGTATCTATTTTGTACTTTTTTACTGCATCTGCAATTTGCTGTTTGTTTGTTGCATCTATCTCCACAGTTGGGCCTGCTTCAAAGAAATTTTCAGGAAAAGGAGGCTTGAAGTATCCGCAGATCACGTTACTGTCTCCATAGATAGAGCGCAATTTAATACTTAATTCAGAGCCTATCTGGCCCGTACTGCCTACGATAAGAATGTTTTTCATAAAAGAAAAAACGATTAATTTATTATTTGATAATTTTTAATTCCTTGCCGATCTTAGTAAATGCAGTGATACATCTGTCTAAATGTTCTTTTTCATGTCCAGCTGATATTTGAACACGGATACGAGCCAGGTCTTTAGGTACAACCGGATAGTAAAATCCTGTCACATAAATACCTTCTTCTAAAAGTTTAGCTGCTACGTCCTGAGATAATTTTGCATCATATAGCATTACAGCGCATATCGAAGATTGAGTTGGTTTTATATCAAATCCTGCTGCTTTCATTTTTTCTACAAAGTAGTCTGTATTGGCATGTAGCTTATCTTGTAGTTCATTTGTCCGGTCCATCATCTCAAACATTTTGATTCCGGCAGCAGCAATGCTAGGAGGTATAGAATTTGAAAATAAGTATGGGCGCGAACGCTGACGTAGCATGTCTATAATCTCTTTCTTTCCGGTTGTGAATCCACCGATGGCTCCTCCAAATGCTTTACCTAATGTTCCTGTAATGATTTCGACCTGGCCTCGAAGATTAAATAATTCAGTGGTTCCCCGTCCTGTCTTACCTACAACTCCGGCTGAGTGTGATTCGTCAATCATTATCATTGCATCATATTTCTGGGCTAGCTCATGTATTTTATCCATTGGTGCTACATTGCCATCCATAGAGAATACTCCATCTGTAACGATCAAGCGGAAACGTTGCGACTGAGCTAACTCAAGTTGCTTTTCCAAATCAGCCATATCTGCATTGGCATAGCGATAGCGTACAGCTTTACAAAGACGGACACCGTCAATAATAGATGCATGATTAAGTGAATCGGAGATGATAGCATCCTGGTCTGTCAGTAATGGTTCGAAAACACCTCCATTTGCATCGAAACATGCTGCATACAGGATTGTGTCTTCAGTACCAAAGAATTTGGCTATAGTTTCTTCCAACTGTTTATGTAAATCCTGAGTGCCACAAATAAAACGTACTGATGACATCCCGAAGCCACGACTATCCATAGCATCTTTTGCTGCCTGTATAAGTTCTTTATTATCGGACAATCCAAGATAATTATTGGCACAGAAGTTTAGTACTTCTTGTCCGGTACTTACCTTAATGGCTGCACCTTGTGGCGATACTATTATACGTTCGTTTTTATATAACCCTGCTGACTGAATGTCAGCTAATTCATTTTGAAGATGCTTTTGAAAGTTGGAATAGGTATTCATGGTTCTTAATTTTTAGAACAAAGGTAATAAAATGTCAATAGGCAAAGTTACTAAAATTTGAAAAAATAGTATCCTCAATGTCACGATTTGTATCTTTATTATCATGATTTAGCTGAGTTATAAATACTACAATCTAATTTCATAATTGTACTCATTAAAAATGAGAAAATTCCCTATTATATTATTTTTATATAAACGATTTTAATAAGTGATTGTACTCAATGCAAACGAGATTATTAATATCTTTGCTGATCTTAATGAAATGCTCAAAATAAATATGAAAAAAATAATCCTGTCAACTCTTCTTCTGGTTTTTGCCGGTGTGGTATCAGCTCAGTCAAGCAAACTATTTATTATTGATAATTATTCAATCCCTATTGATAAAAAGGGTGCTATAATAGGAAAAGCCATCTCTCCAAATGATGGTGAGATAGTTTTAGTGAAAGATACATCCAAATTATTCTTCATGGATAAAAAAGGAAACATCAGTTTAAAGAAAGGTAAGATGTTAACTGCTGAGTCTCCAATTAACTACGAAATAACGTTAAGTGATGGAAAAAAGACAAAAGCTTTTGAACTGGTGAAGGATGAATTTATTCATAATAAAGTAATAGCTCACAGGGGGGCATGGAAGCATCATGACTTCAGCCACAATTCGATGAGTTCGCTAAAACATGCAGTTGAGATGGGATGTGAAGCTTCAGAACTCGATGTCTGGATGTCGTCAGATGATGTAGTTGTGCTTTCACATGATCCTTCTATAGGCGGTAAGGTTGTTGAAGAAACCACTGCCAAAGAATTGTCTCAATTATCTCTTAAAAATGGAGATGTTGTACCAAGATTACAAGAATCTTTAGAATATATAAAAGGCCAGAATAAAACGAAACTGGTTATTGAAATTAAGGGAACCAACAAAGGAAAGGCCATTGCCGATTCTGTAGTACAGCTTGTACACAGAATGAGGGCTCAGGCCTGGGTTGATTACATCTCTTTTGGTATTGAGCATCTTGTCAGGATTAAGGAGCTTGATGCTCAGGCTAAAGTCTTATACTTAGGCTCAGATAAATCTCTTGAAGAACTAAAGGCTGCGAAAATGGATGGTGTAGATTTTCATTTTTCACTCTTTTTTAAAGATCAGCAGCTTGCAAACAAAGCTAAGGCAATGGGACTTCTTACCAATGTATGGACTGTAAACAAAGAAGAGGACATGAAAAACATACTGGAGCAAGATTTGGACTTTATAACAACAGATGAGCCTGAACTCCTGTTTGAGTTACTGAATCGCAACTAACAGTATTAGAAGAAACTTGTTACTGCCAACTTCAATGATCTGTTATACAGTCTATGTTCATCTTTTACTATGTTTGCCAGTCCGTGATAATAGTTGAGACTAAGTTGAACATTTGAAAATTCGATTCCAACCATTGCTGTTGCTCCGGCATCAATGGACCTGAAATCTGCCTCCTTGATTAGGAGTGTTGCATCTGTATAATAATCCATTTCGGATGGTAGAACATTTTTTCCGTATTTTTTATCCTTACCTGAAAACCAGTCTGATGTTGCTACATAAGGACCTATTCCAAACACGAATCTGGTTCTTTCTCCTAATAATATTTTTGAACCGGCATATACACTGAGAGTTGTATAATAGGAACCAATCCCCTCAAAGCTAAGAATACCTTCCAGTGAGCCATCTTTCAGAGATGTGGCTTGATATCCAAATGTAAGGTCGCTTTGTATTAGTACTTTACTATTATACATTGTTTGCATGCTTACACCAATATCCCAGGCAAAATACGGGCTGGTAGTATAAGGTTGATCTATAATTATATTCGTTCCCGGAAAACGATTTGTATAATTATCCCAACCATTCATCAAAGAGCCTCCTCCGGCTACTCTTATTCCGAAGACTACATAATCAAATCTATTCTGAGAATTTACAGGAAGGGCAAACAAAAATATTAAACTAATGAATGCCATAATGAGTGTGTTTCTTTTCATGGTTGCAAGTATATAATAGTGTATAGTATATAGACTATGAGAATAGATAAAAGGTTTAATTATTTTTTTCTGTTTATGGAATTCTTCACATATTATTCTCTATAGAGTATAATAACAAAATATAAACCTCTAAAAACAAATTATTATGAATGGGAAATCTTGCTTATCTCTTATGTGTGTTATAGGGTTTATAGTTTCGGCACCAATTTATCACTACAGAAATAAACCAATCGTAGAAAATAGGATCAAGGCTCAGATTGAAAAAAATGAAAGGACTAATAAAGAAGTTTCAGAAGCTGTTCCCACTATCCGGACTGCAATTCTGATCGCAGAATCAGCATTTAAAGCAGATAATGCTACTGTAGATCAATCCTCACTGATAGTAAATCTCGAAAATAATATATGGACTGTTGTACGTTCGCCAAAAAATGGGGAGAAAGGAGGTGTTTCGCAAATTCAGATAGACAAAATAACAGGAAAAATATTAAATATCTCACATGGGGAGTGATTCCCTTTTCAAAACCGGCTATCCCCTTAGCCCCAGCCCTGATTGGGTAATGGAGAAAACGTCTCTTCTTTCTTTATTGCCTGCAGTCAGGGTTGGTTTATTCAAAAAAGTCCGGCTCAAATAAGCCGGACTTTTTTGAATAAAAAACTATTTATTCTTTTTTCTTTTCTTTTTGTATATATGAGAATGAAGTTATAAGATTCTCAAATGTCTTATCGTTCTTTGTTAAACCAGACATTACAATTTTAGATACAAGTTCATTTTCATCAAATGTATAATCATATTTTATATCAGCATACTTGCTACTGTTCTTTGTATTTACTATTTCAGTCTGGATAACATTATTTTTACTCCTATTTCCCATATGTTCAGATAGAAATGGAAGGTTGGCCATCAGCCAGCATGTTGTAGCCATATTGAACGTGTTACGCGACATTTCATAGCAATATTCTGATGGGGCGGCATGTGGCTTATCATCATATGAATAAATAAACTTATAATCCTTTGATGTTGAAATCTCTGTAATATTTCCGTCCACTACGGTGTAAATTTCGCTGTAGTTCAATGACGAGGCTACACCTGTCTTATCGTAGTGGTCTAGCTGTTGCATGTAACCTGCTGCATCATAAACAAATGTTGTGGAGTCGTTTATTGAAATATTTTTGGTAATACCATTATTTGTAATCTTTTCTGTATGTCTTACATGTAAAGCATAATCTGCTTGCTTTTTGCTATTAAGGAAGACCAGCAGACTGTCATAGTAGGTGGTTGTTTCGTTTGATATGATGATTCTTGAATAGGATATTTTATTGTTAAGGTAATCAATAACAATTGTAGAATCCTTTAAATTAGAACTCTTTATTGTTTTCATTAAATCATCATCAGTATACGTAAATGTTTGATCACTTCGGGATGAGAAACCCGGATTTTCGTCAGGGTAATCAACTGTTTTTAGTAACCAATAATATTCGGGTTCTTCCGGCTCTGGTTCCTGTGGATGATATAGCATTATTGATTCATCGGAACAGGAAAAGAGAAAAATAAATAAAAGAACAGAAAAGTAGTGAGTAAAGATTTTCATTTTCACAGTTCGTTAGGTAGTTTTTCTAAGGCAAAGATAGTATTAAAAAATTATTGTACAATAGCCTATCTGTAGGATGAAATTACCAGATTTTCATAACCTCTTCGTTTGTAATCTTCCTTTAATTCATACCTTTGCGAAAATGGAAAAATTAAAGCTCTGATATATGAAAAATAAATTTTTTAATATTCTTATTTGTTTATTTGTCTCAATAAGCTTGTTTGCTCAGAAAAAATATTCTCTGTCAGAGCTTTATACAACACCTCCGGTGACTGTTATCAATCCGTTAGAAATAGATACAATAAATATTAAAGGTGAACGATTTGCCGAGAATGATTTATTAAAAATGTCTGTTACTATTCCGGATCAGGCTATTTTTACCAGACCTTTAAAGTCTGATTCTGAAGGTTTCTTTTACCCGGAGAAACCTCTTGAGAATACGACCACAATGCAAATGATTTCATTTTATGTGAATGCTGATCGTTATGCAAAAGGTACCCTTCGGGTAACGACTCCCAATATGCTGGAAATATATATCGATGGTAAGCTTGCAGCATCCAAAACAACTAAAGAAAGTACATTCCGTTCCGATAAGAAAGATATCACTACAACACTAAACCCATATCCGTTATCATGCAGAGTTGTTATTAAGCTATTAGCGTCTGCTAAAGATGAAGTTCCCCCTACTTTAAAGATAGAAATAGAAAACGAAAAGAGTGATTTACTTACTACATTCTCTACAGTAAATACAAGTAGCCGTCTTGTTAATTTTACAGACATGCTGCTGGGCAAACGGGTTACAAATATCAGCTTATCACCGGAAGGACAATATGCACTCATTCATTATAGAAATACTTTAGGAGAAAAAAGCATCACTACTACGGAATTATATAACGTGAAGACTGGTGGTGCGGTTGTTATCGATACTGATGGGAATAAGCGTCAATTGGCGTGGATGCCGCGAAGTGAAAAAATGTTTTATGTGTCTAAAAATGATACAGGCACAGAGTTGATACTAATTGATCCTGTAACAATGCAGGAAAATATTTTGGCAAAAAATATTCCGAATGAAAGTATAATATTTTCACCTGATGAAAAGACTTTATTCTATACAAAACAAGAAAAGGAAGATGAAAATAAAAGTGATCTGAGACTGCTAAGATCACCCGAAGATCGTCAGCCGGGATATATGAACCGCTCTTTTATCTACAAGTATGATCTGGCTACAGGGCTGAGCCAACAATTGACTTTTGGTTCACATTCAACGGCAATAAATGATATTAGCGCCGATTCTAAACAGATACTGATCTCGATTTCTGATGAAACAATAACCGAACGGCCTTTTAACCGTTATTCTATGTTTAAATTAGATCTGCCAACGATGAAACTGGATACATTATGGTCTAAAGAAGGCTTTGCATATGGGGCATCATTCTCTCCGGATGGAAAGAAGGTTTTAATTTCAGGATCAGGCGAAGCATTTGGAGGGATCGGGCTAAATATAGGAGAAAGGCAAATTGCAAACAGTTATAATATGTTGGCTTTTATAATGGATTTGTCAACAAAGAAAATAGAGCCGATTACAAAAGAATTCGATCCAAGTATAGATGCCGGATTTTGGAATAAGAAAGATAACCTGATATACTTTCGTACAACAGATAAGGATTATGTAAATCTGTATAGTTACAATCCATCAAGTAAAGTATTTACGAAGCTTCCATTAAAAGAGGTTGTTATACGTATATTTAGTACAGCAGATAATGCCTTGACGGGAGTATATGCCGGAGTTAGCCAGTCTAATTCTACAAGAGCATATATTTATGATCTGAGAACACAAAAGTCGACACTTATAGCAGATCCATACAAAGAGAGATTGTCCGAAATGACTCTGGGTAAGGTTGAGGATTGGAATTTTACAAACTCAGTAGGAGCTGAGATTACAGGAAGTATTTATTTACCACCTAATTTCGACCCTGCAAAAAAATATCCTTTAATTGTTTATTATTACGGAGGTACTATGCCTACTTCACGGACTTTTGAAGGTCCGTATCCCGGGCATGTATTTGCATCGCAGGGATATGTGGTGTATGTAGTTCAGCCAAGTGGTACAACCGGCTTTGGACAGAAATTTGCCGCCTTACATGTTAATGCTTGGGGAAAACGTACAGCGGAAGATATTATTGAAGGAACCAGGCAATTCGTAAAAGAACATCCGTATGTTAATGATCAGAAAATAGGTTGTATTGGGGCCTCTTATGGTGGATTTATGACCATGTATTTACAAACTCAGACTGATATATTTGCTGCAGCCGTATCTCATGCGGGAATAAGCTCATTGAGTAGCTATTGGGGCGAAGGATATTGGGGATATACTTATAGCTCGGGTGCGAGTGCTCATAGTTATCCATGGAATAATCCCGATCTGTATGTGAAACAGAGCCCATTGTTTAGTGCAGATAAGGTTAATACCCCGATACTGCTTACACATGGAATGGTTGATACAAATGTTCCTATAGGAGAAAGTATTCAAATGTACACCGCTTTGAAAATTTTGGGAAAACCTGTTGAATTTATTCAGGTAAAAGATGAAAATCATGGTATCATGAATTATAAAAGACGTACTGAGTGGAATAATTCTATTATGGCTTGGTTTAGCAAATGGCTTAAAGATGATGCCGGATGGTGGGACGGTTTGTATCCGCAGAATAAGTAGAAAAGGGGGGTAACCCCCTTTTTTATTTTTATCTATTTTATTAAAATATTTGCTAAATTAGAAAAAGCATATATCTTTGTAGCGACAAGACAAAAAAGACAGGTACAAGATTATGTTATTTCTCTCAAAAGTTACTAATATTACAAATATTGACTTCATTTTTTCTATTGAAAATTTGGAGGTTAGCTGTATTTTGCTAGAGAGAGAGAGAGAGAGAGAGAGAGAGAGAGAGAGAGAGAGAGAGAGAGAGTAAACAAAATTAATTTTTTCAAAAGAGAGGAAATTCCTTTTTCTTTATCACCTTACTACAAGTCACTACCATTTTTTAATATTCATCTAATAAATCAGTTTTTCTTATTTATTAGATGCTGTATTACATACACATATATGTGTACAATAATTCTGCGCATGCGTAGTATTATAATCTTTTTTAGATACAAAAGCAAGTGTTGTGTGGATTTATGTCAATTTAACACTTGTTTCCCCAAGATTTATCAATCAGATATAGTCAGTAAATTAAGAATTCAATGCCTTGAAAGAAAAGATGAAGTATTATTGCTTGTTGTCTTCAATATTTGTCTCTCTTTTTTATTTTTTCAACCGCTTGTGAAAGTAGTTTATGAAATGTTTTCAGGCATTGAATTTTTTAAAAGATATAACATTCAAGACCAAAAAGTGCTTAACTAAACTAAAAAATTTATGAAGACAAAACTAACGGTTTTATTTATGAGCCTGTTTTTTATAATAGGCGGAGTTGTTAATCTCAATGCTCAGGTAAATGTAGGAGTAGGTGATCCTGCTGAGAAATATGCGACTTTACAAATTAAAGACAAAGCTAAAGTCAGTTCAGAACCTCTGGATGCGGCCACATCAGAGAAAGGAGGATTACTGTTGCCTCGTGTGGAATTACAGAAGAAAAAAGAACTTCTACCCTTTGTTACACAAGCTGTAGTGGATGCAAATGGACAAGAATATCAGGATGAGAAGAAATTACACACAGGGCTTATTATTTATAACTTGGTAGAGAACGATGATGAAGAATTATGCTTGGGTCTCAATCAATGGGATGGTGAGCAATGGAACTGTTTCCAGTCAAAAATGGGAAATGCAATAGCTGAATTGGGTAATTGTGATTCTCTTACTTTTAAAGGAGAATATTTGGATAAGGTTTCTTTGAACTCGGGGAATTATATGACGATTCCTTTGCATGTTACTAAAGCTGGTGCATATACTATTACGGCGACGACAGACCCGGATAATGGATATTATTTTACAGCATCAGGTGTATTTCTAACTCCTGGTTATTATTTTATTTCTGTTCCTGGAGCTGGAACACCATTAACCTTCACACCTGACGGAAATGATGGCGATTTAATAAAAGTTACATTTAATAATAAGCCATTGGATGCCTGTGATCCTTTAAATATAAAAGTGGCAGATTCCTCAATAAAACCAATGTATTCTATGGTTTGTGGTTCTGCAAAAGTTCATGGTGTATATAAATTTAATCAGGAGGTCAATGCTGGAGGAACACAAGAACATTATATAGATTTGACCTTGAATGTAGATGTTGAAGCTGTAGGAGCGCATTACGTTATTGAGACGGATGTTGTAGATGGATTATCTTTTAGAGGTGAAGGAAAGTTGAATAGTACTCCTACACAAACAGTGAGACTTATGGGATCGGGTACACCTACGACTTATGATGACAAAGTTTTTACATTGACAACAAATAGTAAGAAAACTGGTGCAACATGTTCTGTGACAGTCTTTATCGTTATTCCTACGAAAAGAGTTTTAACTGTGGGATTAGGAACAACTTATGGATATAATCTTGCAAATAACAGGCCTTCTGGGATAATGATGAGGGAGCCTAGAAATTATGGTGTATTAGAAGAAAGTGTGGTAAAGTATGAAGGTTGGAATATTATAGATGGAGGTAATGGGCCGTCAACCACTAACCTGCAAAATTACTTGTTAGGATCAGACCCAGTGGATATGGTAATTATTGGATACTCATGGGGTCCATCAGATGCGGAAGCAGATATACTTGTTGAATATTTACGAAAAAAAGGAGTCATCCTGATGTATTGTGAAGAATCAGGCGGTAATCAGCGTGTTAATAGGCGTATATTTAATGATCCATCAATATCACAATCTACAACTGGTGGTACAGGAGATGGCAGAACGTATGCTTTGCCATTAATTGATGACCCTATTCTAAATGGACCTTTTGGTGATATAAGAGGTGAAAAATGGGGAGATGATGCTACAGATGTTGTTTATATGTCGAATATCCCATATAGTGATATCATTATTTATTCAAATGCAACAAATGCAAATAATAATACTGGTTCTGTAGTTGGGGCAATCACAGCATATAGACATAAAGTATTTAACCTTATTTGGGTTGGAGAAGGTGGTTTTAACTCTCAGGCAGGGAACTCTGGAGAGTTAACTAGTTCAACAATTTGTCCATTTATGATAGATAGTAATAATAAACCTATTCCTAAGACCACTTATGGTCCGACAGGTACCAGAATATATAACTCTACTTTCACAGCTAATGCTTTGTGTTGGGCTATTAGGCAAGCGCAGTTTAATGGTATAAATACTCCGAATTAAAAGTTCTCAATATAGATAAAAATAGCAATAGAATAAGTTCTATTGCTATTTTTTTTATCTGTTGATCTTTTTTGTACAAAATATGTTATATAAATATCTTACAGATAAAAGATATATAAAATATTAAATTTTATCTTTTGATATAAATAATCTATTTTTGAACAATAAAGTATAATTGAAAAAATGAGAAAGATTTTAAGTGTATTATGTGTTGCAGGATTACTTTTATTTGCTGCTTCATGTAATGATAAGACAAAAGCTGATGCAAACAATACTTACGAAGATGTGAAAGAATCGGTAAAAGATGCTAAAGATGAAGCATCGCAAAAGATCGATCAAGGCATAGACGATACAAAGCAGAATATTAAGGAAAATGTAGAAGAAACGAAAGAATCCGTTAATAAGGCAGCGGATAAGACCTCCGATAAAATAAAGGAAGGTAAGGATAAAGCTAAAGATGCCTGGGATGAAACAAAAAAAGATGTGAAAGAGACAGCATCGGATGTAAAGAAAAAGCTTAATTAATCAGTAATTAATAGATAGGATAAAAGGTATGGAATAACATCTATACCTTTTATCTTTAAATAGTAAACAAACTATCATCAGTTATGAAAAATGGTGTAATGATGCAGTATTTCGAGTGGAATCTGCCAAATGACGGTAACCTGTGGAAACAACTTAAGGCTGATGCGAAGCATTTACATGAAATAGGCATAACAGCAGTTTGGATACCTCCTGCCTATAAAGCGGATGAACAGCAGGATGAAGGTTATGCAACATATGATTTATTCGACTTGGGGGAATTTGATCAGAGTAATACTATAAGAACAAAGTATGGGACGAAGGATGAACTTAAGCAAATGATAGATGAGCTGCATAAATATAAAATTTCGGTATATCTGGATGCTGTAATGAATCATAAGGCTGAAGGAGATTATACTGAAAAATTTATGGTAAAGGAGGTTGATCCGGAAGAGAGAAATAAAGATATTTCAGAAGAATTTGAAATACAGGCATGGACAGGTTACGATTTTCGTGGACGAGGAAACAAATATTCGAATTTTAAATGGCATTGGTATCATTTTTCGGGCGTTGGTTTTGATGATGCTAAAAAGAGAAGTGGTATTTTTCGTGTTTTGGGAGAAAATAAAAATTGGAGTGAAGGTGTTGACAAAGAAAATGGAAACTATGATTTCCTGTTGTGTAATGATTTGGATCTTAATCATCCGGAAGTAATTAAAGAACTAAATGATTGGGGAATATGGGTATCTAAAGAATTGAATCTGGATGGAATGCGTCTTGATGCCATAAAGCATATGGAAGCCCAGTTTATCAAACAATTTTTGGAAAAGGTGCGAGCATCACAAGGAGAAGATTTTTATGCTGTTGGTGAGTATTGGAATGGTGATATAGAAACATTGGAAACTTATTTAGAAACAGTTAATAATAGTGTAGACCTATTTGATGTGCCATTACATTATAATATGTTTGAGGCATCACAAAAGGGTAAAGAATATAATATGCGTAATCTATTAAATAACTCTTTGTCGGTAATACATCCGGAACTGGGTGTCACTTTTGTTGATAATCATGATTCGCAGGAAGGCAGTTCGCTCGAATCACAGATTGCTGATTGGTTTAAACCTTCTGCTTATGGATTGATATTACTTATGAAAAACGGTTATCCTTGTATTTTCTATGGAGACTACTATGGTGTGAGAGGTGAGAAATCTCCTCATACATTGATTATAGATCTGCTATTGGAGGCTCGTCATAAATATGCCTATGGCGATCAAGTCGACTACTTTGATCATGTGGCAACGGTTGGTTTTGTGCGTATGGGTGATAAAGATCATCCGGGATCAGGACTGGCTTTGTTAGTATCGAATGGTGAAGATGGTCATAAAGTGATGAATGTAGGAGCAGATAAGAAAGGACAAATATGGTATGAATTAACAGGGAATATAAAAGATAAAGTTATCATTGATGATAACGGAAATGGAAATTTTCTTGTTGAAGGAGGAAATCTGGCTGTTTGGGTGAAAGAATGATACCAATCATTAATATTATAAAATAAAAACGGAGCTATTTAACTCCGTTTTTATTTTCATTTGGAATATTCTTATTTAAATAATAAAGGTAAAAATTCAGATAAATACTTTCTCCAGTTACTCCATGTATGTCCACCTTCCGATTCAACATAAGTATATCTTGCCCCCAGGTTGTCCAGTTTAGCACGATAATCCGTAACATCTTTGTATAAGAAGTCTGTTTTACCTATTCCTATCCAGTATAATTGATAACCATTGCGTATCTGCCCTGCTAATGTGCCCTCTATATCTTCATATGCGCGGGAGTTAATGCCCGGGTTGGGATTGATAGCCGGTGAGAATAAACCTATATAATCAAATGTGTTAGGATAGAAACGAGAAATATGTAATGAATGGTATCCCCCCATTGAAAGCCCTGCAATGGCACGGTCTGATCTGTCTGTATATGTACGGTAGTTATTTTCTACAAACTTCATAATATCAGGGAATGTTTCTTCCATTTTTCCATCCATTGTTTGTGGTAGCTGGAATAATGGTTTATAAAATCCGAGGCTGGATTCTCCGGGAGCAGCTTCCTGGGATACATTTCCGTTTGGCATTACTATTATCATAGGTTTAGCCTTTCCCTGTGCAATAAGGTTATCAATCACTTGCGATGCACGTCCAAGAGCCATCCATGCTTCTTCATCTCCTCCCATACCATGCAACAAATATAGAACAGGATAGCTGTCACTACTGGTTTCATATCCCGGAGGGGTATATATTGTAATTCTGCGCACTTTATTATTACCCGGAGAGTCGTACCAGCGACGCGTTACAGAACCATGTGGTACATTCTGTACCTTGTATAAATCGGATTGACCGTTACCTGTGATGAATATGTTGGATATAGTAGCCACATCTCGATTCAGGTAAACATTATTCGGATCTTTAGTTTCTAACCCGTCTACAAAAAAAGAGTAGCTATATAAATCGGATGGTAAAGCCTCAGTAGTATAAGACCAGAGCCCTGTTTCATTCTTGGTTAAGGAAACCATACCCGGCTTCCAGTTTTCCTGGGGTATCCAATCCCCTGTAATTTTTACCTCTGTAGCATTAGGAGCATACAAGCGAAATGTAACAGTGTTGTCAGTATTTACTTCGGGAGAAGTAATGTTCGAACCTTCGCCTAATGCCTGTTGTGCCTGAATATACACAATCGCTAAGAGGAAAGAGATAATCAATAGTAATGTTTTCTTCATCGTAGTATATAAGTTTTATTAAGTGTCAATGTTTTTTTGTTTTTCCATTTTTATAATTCCATCCACCTCGTCTTTATCAATTATAATCCGTTTTTCGTCAAGATATTCCCGTTTGAAAATATCAATACAAAGAATGAATACGGATAGTAATAACGGACCAAAGATAACTCCCCAGAATCCAAACAGTGTAAGACCTATAATTACCCCAAATACAGTAATCAGAGGATGAGTATCTGCAAGTTTCTTTTGTAATAAGAAGCGGATAAGATTATCTACATTGGATATGATAACCAACGCATATATTGCAAGACCTATCGCATTAAACCAGTCACCTGTCAATCCTAAATATAAGGCTAAAGGAAACCAGATTAATGATGTTCCGATCAAAGGTATTATTGTAGCAAAACAGGTTAAGAATGCAAATAGAACCGGATTGGGAGCACCGAATATAATATATCCGATCATGGCAATAAATCCCTGAATAACAGCTAGTAGTGGAATTCCAATTGCATTCGATTTTACCAAAATATTTATGGATTGAATTACTTCTCTTTTGTTATGTTCGTTAAATGGTAATAATGAGTAAATGTATTTTTCCATTTGTCTACCCCCACACAACATGAAATACAAAAAGAAAATAAGCACTAAGGTGTTGATAACAAAACTACTTACACTATCTAGCAAGAATTGCCCTATTTTAGGAAGAAATGCTGCGGCAGATAAGATATTTTCTGTACTAAGTACATTATACCCTGTTCGCTCTTTTATTAGATTAGCAATATTCTGGGCCTCAGTAATGTATGTTGATGGGTTGAGGTTCATGTGATTTAACTCAACTATTAACAGCCAAACAGCTACAGAGATAGGAATTAGGAAACAAAGGATAGATTCTATAAGTAGCAATGTTGCCGCTAAACTTCTTTTGAAATGTTTTACTTCGGTCAGATATTTCATTTGCTTTCTTATCATGATATATATGGTGCAGGCTCCTAATATACCACTCATGAAAGGTGCAAATTCCTTGAAGAGAACAACTCCCATAAATAAAATGAGAACAATAAGGGAATATTGCCAGTATTGTTTTTTTATGCTACCCATGTCTTTTCTCTTTATATATACAAAGCTATAAATAATTCTTCTATGTGTTCGATCTAATAAACAAAAAAGAGGTAAGTAAAGTTGACTCAATCAAGACGAAAACTAACAAAGGCAAACTGCTTGCTATCTGGTGACCATGAGTTGACGTTAAATGTTCCCTGCCCTCCAAATAGTTCGATTAATGTTTTGGGCTCACCACCATCTATCGGAATTATTCGTATCTCTACATTTTTATATCGGAGGTGTTCATGCGGTTCCAAGTCTCCTTTCCGGTATGCGACATACACAACATTTTTGCCATCAGGAGATATATGTGGAAACCAGGAATTGCGGTCTTCATCAAAAGTTATCTGTGTTTGTTCCGATCCATCGGTTTTCATTCTCCATATTTGCATAAGTCCCGTTTGCATAGAATTAAACCAGATATATTTACCATCAGGCGAATATTCGGGGCCATCATTTAGACCTTCTGTAGTCGTTAATCTGGTTTCGTTTGTACCATCCAGATTAATTGTATATACGTCCATCTCGCCGTTTCGGTTAGCACAATAAGTTAATGCTTTCCCATCGGGACTCCATCCATGAAGATAACTAGGCAGGGATGGTGTTACCTGTATTGGAGTGCCTCCTTCTGCATTCAGTACAAATATTGTCGGCCTGCCTTCTGGTAATGAACGATGACTTACTGCAAGCAATTTTCCATCCGGCGAAATCAAGTGGTCATTATTGCATCGGTTTGCAAATCCTGTATCTATTAATTGCGGTTCTCCTCCCGAAGCTGGCATTTTGTAGATTAATCCTTCACTATTGAATACTAGCCATTTTCCGTCTGGAGTCCAGTCCGGAGCTTCTATCAGATATGGAAATTCTTTTAGGATTGTACGCTTATTTGTCTTTAGATCAAATATCTCCAGAAAACTGGTTACCTTTTCAGGCTCGGCGGATTGATTCATACTTTCTATTTTATAAGTTTTAATTTTACATATTACTTAAAACTCATTACTCATTTAATCGATAACTGACAAAAGCAATATATTTGCTATCAGGTGACCATGAATTCACGTTGATTGTTCCTTGTCCACCAAATAGCTTTGTTAATGTCTTTGGCTCGCCTCCGTTAGCAGGCATTATCCTTAGTTCAACATTCTTATTAGCTAAATGTTCTCCGGGTTCCAGATCTCCTTTATAATATGTGATGAAAACCACTTGTTTTCCATCTGGTGAAATATGTGGAAACCAGGAATTACGTGTTTCGTCAAAGGTCATCTGAGTTTGTTCCGATCCATCTGCTTTCATTCGCCATACCTGCATCAATCCTGTACGAACAGAGTTAAACCAAATGTATTTTCCATCGGGTGAATATTCCGGACCATCATCTAATCCTTCCGAATCGGTTAAACGCCTTTCAACGCCTCCTTTGGCGGGTATGGTATATACATCATAATTCCCTTTCCGGTCTGCACAATATGCTAGATATCTTCCATCTGGGCTCCAACCATGCAGGTAACTCGGGCCCAAAGGTGTTATCAATTGGGGATTGCCACCCTCTATGGGTAAGGTATAGATACGCGATTGCCCATCTTCTTTTGTACCATGGCTTATAGCTATTTGCTTTCCATCAAAAGATAAAACATGGTCATTATTACAATTTGTAGCAAATCCGGTGCTTATTTCAGCAGGTTCAGCAGGCGTGGTAGGGGAGAGTTTCCAGAGTTTCCCTCCGCTGTTATATATTAGCCACTGCCCGTCATAGGTCCAGTTGGGTGCTTCTATCAGATATGGGTATTCTTTTACAACAGATCGTTGCCCTGTAGCTACATCCAAAATTTCAAGTATACTGGTAACCTTATTCTGTGCATATATACTATATACAGCTAATACCAGACATACACTAAAAAATATTCGTTTCATGTAATTCTATTGTTTTATAATATAATTGAATCCAATACCTACCTGTATAGGAGTAGCATTTTTGAATTTTATAGCCTCTGGTTTGATTTTTGAGAAATCGAAAGTATTATATCCAATCCAGCAATTGATAGCCCACCTGTCATCTACGGGGAATTGATACCCTGCCCTTATTTCATATTGTAAACGATACTTATGGGCAGAACCTGTCATATTTATTATCTTATTCAGATTAAGGTTCATGCGTGTATACGATAATCTGTTTTCAAGGTATACATATCTTGCGCGATCTTTTTTATCATCGTAACCAATAGGGAAATATAATTTAGGAGCTATATATGGTGCCCAAAAAGTACCACGATAGATATCTTCAAAGTTTCCATTGTTTTCTCCTAACCCTCCCGGGCCGATATTGGGATCAGGATATCCTACCTTCTGGTTAAATCCGCCAAAACGAAATCCGGCTTCAACACCAAAGAAAAAGATAAAGTCATATTCATAACCAATACTTCCCCCGGCAGCTATTGGATTATTCTTGTCACTATTAAAATAGGGCATTCCAAAAGACATGTCTATTCCGGCATTTATCTTGTGTCCTTCCTGGGCCGAGGTAGTTATGAACAATAATAATGCGGATGATAGTAAAAGCAACTTTTTCATACTCTTGGGTTTATGATGTATACTTATATCATCTACAAATCTACTAAAAAAATGGATAAGTAGTTTAGTTAAAATGATATACTTTCACCTCTTTCTTTCCACGAAATAAATCTGCAACCTTTGTTTTCCGCATAGTCTTTAAATGCAACTGCTTTGCCATATTCTTCACCAAAATGCATAGGGGAAAGTATGTCTGTTTGTATTGCAGATATAAACTGTTCCGCACCTTTCATGTAATCTTTGCCAAGGCGGGGATCTATCGGAAACATGGCTAAGTCAAGATGTTTTACCTCGTTTGATAGCAATGTTAATTCATCTTGATAGAAGTTTTCAGCTTCTTCTATTTCTTCTTTTGTAGACTCTTCATTCCAGTGCCAGTTGTTAAGATCTCCGGCATGAAATATCGTTTTATTAGCTATTTTAATTAGAAAGGATACACCCAGATCGGTAGAACCATATGCCTTAATAGACAAGGTTTCATCTGTGTATGTGTCAGATTTGTCCAGATATATTGCGTCTCGCTCTTTGGCTTTCCTGTGTTTCAGAATATCCTTAGAGAATATGTATATTACATTTGGGTGCTCCCATTTCCATTTTAGTATTTCCTTATTAAAATGGTCGTGGTGTGAGTGAGTGCACAGAACGTATAACTTTCCTTTATTCTTAAGAAGTTCTTTATGTACAATCCCATCATTCTTATTTTCATCAGAATCTTTGAAGTAGTCTATAATAATAGTAAAACCATCACCTTCGATAGCATATCCGCTATGATATATGTATGTTAATTTCATTTTTTATAATTGTTTGTTGGAATACTCTTTATTTAACCCAAAAGTTGGTTTGATTGTTTTCGCTTTACAAATTTAATAGTAAAATTGTCTTATTATTGAAGAGTTAGTTATCAAAGAAAAGGTAACAATAAAAAATAAGTGAAAAGTGTCACCTTTGACAAGTTTCTTTAATTTTCATCCGACTGATTACTAACATATTAATCCGGCTATAACATTCCTGTACTACAACGTATACTACACAGGGGGCAATTATTATAAAAAAACGGACAGGGCAAAGATATACAGACATATTCTCATATCCAACTCTTTCCCTGTCCATTATAAAAATAAAAAGTTTACAGCCGGGCTTACCGGCGGTGAACGGCATGTACAGCTACATACACAGATTTTCTCGCTACTTGTACCTTTTGTCCACAGGCTTTATATGCACTTCAATCCTGTTATCGTTCATAATACTCATGGCGCTTTTGTACATGGGCAGGCTTTTAACACCCGCTTCTTCGAGCGCCCTGAGGGTAATGTAGGAACGTATCAAAGCCAGGTAGTCCTTCTCCTTCAACCTGACAAACGAGTTTTCTTCGTTCTTCCTATAAGCCATCGCCCGGATTGTTTATTACCGGAATCGCGGGATTTTCACCCCATACGCTGTTATTCCAGTCGAAGACCTCAATCCTGCTTATCTCAAATGAAAACACCTGTATAAACACCTCCGCTTTGGCAACCCGGACATCCTTCTTTCCGGAGGATGCCTTCATATTGTTTAGCCGGGAGATTGCCGCCGGGCTATCCGTATACAGTACTTTAGGGGAGTACCCATTCTCCATGATATACTTCAGCCCGTGGACGACGCCCGGGAATTCGCCCGTGTTCACCGTACAGTTGCCAATCCCGTGGCAGAACAGCTCCCTTCCCGATTTCAGGTCTACTCCCCTGAATTTTGTAAGCCGGCGCCCGGGCGAATGCGAAGCGCCG
>JAITVV010000037.1 GCA_031285625.1 Prevotella sp. | reverse complement strand
CAATGGGAGCTTTCCCCAGTTAATATTTCGGCAGGTGATTTGAAAAAACAGATTGCCGCTGTAATCAAGCCGCTGGCTTCCATGTATCACTTTCAGTCAATGGGTGAATACAAAGCCGTCCTTTCTCTATATAATATAGGTGTAGAGGAACTCAAAGGGGAAGTGAAAGGGAAACCGTATCGGGGATTGCTGTATTCGGCATTGGACAGCGAGGGGAATAAAGTCGGCAATCCGCTAAAGTCATCCATTTTCGGAAAGTCGGTCGGCTATGACGGATTGGAAAAACGGATGAAAACATCCGCCGAGCGAATCAAAGCCAAGAATCTGAAAGCACATACACTCAAAGCGGTGTCGGAAGCCAAGCAAACTTCCCCCAGTGAGAGCGAGTTCCGAACGAAACTCAAAGAACAGGGAATTGATGTGCTTTTCCGGCGAAACGATGAAGGGCGGATTTACGGGGCTACATTCATTGACCATACCACCCGCACCGTTCTGAACGGCTCTCGTTTGGGCAAAGAGTATTCTGCCAATGTGTTTAATGATTTGTACGGAGGTAATCAGGAACAGGTGCAGGAGTCGGTACAGGATACCCGACTTTCTGATGTTTACAACAGTCAAAAACCGGAAGACCATTCTTCGGATAATAGTGTTACCGGAGGAATTTTCTCTGTTCTTATGCCTGAACCGGATAATCATCCGAAAGAGGAAATGCCGTTGCCTCGCCAAAAGAAAAAGAAGCGGAGGTATGGGAGGCAGATGTAGGAAGTACATTATTCTTATTACTGAGTGCATTAAATGCGCTTTCTAAATTCTATGCGAGTTCTATTTTAACTTTTTTAAAATCGTACAAAGAAGATTTATTAACACGACTCATAGGAAAGCTGTATCGACTTATCATTTGCATTGTATTTTGCATAAAAGTATCGCTAACTTGCGGGTCAAAAGTAATTTCTTCTAAAAAATCAATCACGTCAATAGGATATATTTTGATACCTAAATTATAATCGGGTTGGTTCTGTGCAGGTTGATAAATTACTCTCACTTCCTTCTCATGACTAAAATTATTTCTTTTTAAGAATAAGGAATCTACAGAAACGTTAGTTATGTCTGACGTATTTATAGGGCTCACTTTAGCCAACCATTCATGTAAAGCCTTAGACGTTTTGTATTCCACAAAGCCAACGTATGTTGATGCCATACAAGCATCTTCTGTATATATAGAATCATAAAGCTTTCCAATTGTCGTTTTTATCCTTACACTTTCTTTATCGTGAGAGTATATTCTCCACATAGCATCAGAATCACGAAAAGTGCTCCAGCATTGTCCAAATATGTGATCAACAAGGTGTTCCATTGTTACAGGAGTGCCATACGTGTGAAATTTTTCTTTGAAGAAAAAATTCTCATATACATCTTCCCAAGAACTCGTTTTTGCTAATGCATTGGTTCCGTTTTGGAGCATTAAGTATTAGTTAAAAATTAGTTTATATTTTATAATTGTGTTGCACCCTAAATCGGCCAAAGCCCTGTTAGTGGCATATAAGAGAGAATCTTTAGTCAAATAGTCATCCGGATTCAGCCACTCTTTTTTAAGCTTTCGCCAGACAGTTTCGGCTATATTCAGGTGAGGCGAATAAGGAGGGAGCAAAAAAATGAATAACCCTCTTTGTTGCCAATATGGGATTCTTTGTTGAATAACTTTAGCTTTATGTACACTGGCATTGTCCAAAATAATAAAAGTTTGTTTATGAATTTGCAAAGAGAATTCTTCCAAATATTCCAGAATAGCCAGGGAATCAATATGTTTCTCTGTCATCTTCCAATAGCACTTACATTGCCTGTTAATAAGAGCAAAGCAATTGATTCTATAGGCTCTCTCGGTGAGTATAGAGACTTGCTCATCCGGGAATTGCCATCCATAAGGTACATATCCTTGACTGCATATATGAGATTCGTCGCCGTAGTACAAAGCTATTTTCCCCGATTGATTCATCCTTTCAAGTTCTTTAAGTGCTTCCAATTTATATTCATAATACTCTGTCAAAGGCTGACCTTTACAGCGAAGTCTTATTCGTTTATATCGGCCGCCAAGCTTTTTAAAAAGTTTTTGAAAGTGCTGTCGCTAACATTCTTTCCACTGACTGACTCCCATTCCGCTTTGGCGGTACGCATCCGTTGGCGGTTGGACTTGATAGCTTCTAATATAGCATCTTTATCTTTTTCAAAATCAATGACAGGTTTACGCCCACGACCGGGTTTGGTATATAAACCAATAATACCTTCTGCCTTAAAACGTTTGAGCCAACTGTTTACGCTAATATTGCTCATGCCTGTGATAAGACCTACTTCCCTGGATGTGCGGCCGTCCGATTTCAGAAGTATACTTTGGCAACGCATCCGAAAACAATGGCTTGCCCCTTCTTTTAATCCTTGCTCTAACTCTTGGCGTTGCGCCTCTGTTAGAACCGGTGTGTTTACTCGTCCCATAATGGACGTAAAGATATAAATAATATAAACTGATTTTTAACTAGTACTTAACTCTAAATGATCAACTTTAATTATACGATATATACTTTGATTGAGATCTTCATCGGAAATATTCCTTTGATTTTTCTTCTTAAAATGTGGATCAATTGGCATAAGATTTATTTTTAAAAGCTATAGTACAAAGATACTATCTTTCATCCATTCTATCTACTTATTTATAAACTTTGTTCACTTCCATAATCCTGAAGACTAATCCATAACGCCACACCCATCCAAATCGACGCCACATACGACCACCTAACCCAAAACCAACCAAAACCTCGAATATACCCTCTACTTTCGCCTCTCAAACATTTATATTTATAAGAAGCCGCCACCTCATTATAGGAAAAAGAAGAAACGCAGGTATGAGAGGCAGATGTAGAGATAGCGGTTATTCATGCAGAGTTTATGTCGCCTTACAATTTTTCTATTAACAGGCTTCTTACTAAATCCCATGCTTCAACCGGATTATACTTGTCGTTTTGCCGTAGTAATAAATGAGTATCGCCCAAAAATTCCTCATCCTGTATTTTCAATTCCATGTTTTGCAGATATTCTTTTTGTGTTGGCGGATTATCTACAACAAAACCGATATATGCACGATAGCAATTGATAATGTTTTCAACATTAACTGTTTGTGTTGATAATAATGCTTTGTACAAATCAAATAAATCCCGACCTTTTCGCCGTTGATACAATGCACGGATTTTTGTACCTAACAACTCATCCAAATGATAAGTTGTTATTTGACAATTCCCTGAAAACCATTGGTTATCAACATTGAAATTGTGTTGTGTCAATCCCATAACATTAAAATGTTCCCGGCAGTTGATTTCGATTTTCAAGCGAATAGGCATGATGGGTGGAATTTCAGATTGAAATCGAAAAACAAGTGTATTGTTGTGTGCCTTTTGTTTTATCACAGGCTTGCCAAGAAAAGACAAAACTTTTCGGACACGCTCAATGGTTTCTTTTATCGGCTCTGCATGTATTTGTACCAAATCAATGTCTTCCGAGTAGCGTATTTGAGGCTGTATATACAGTTTATGTAAGGTCGTACCTCCCCGAAAAGCCAAGTGCGAAGCCAGATATTCATCATTAAACAAGGCTACCAAAGCACGGCAGATGATTAAATCCTGTTCGACCATCTCATTGGTTTGCCAAGAATATGACTTGCTCCATTCCCGTATCGCTGATTCTATTACCATTCGTCTATTTCAATTTGTTCATTAATAATTATGTTCCATTTCTCATTGACAGGGTAACCTGCGATGCTCTTTCTGTTTTTTAATGGTGTCCTGCGAAATTGGCAACCATATTTCCCTGCCACGAAGTATAATTCATCGGCTTGCTTTTGACAATCAAGTTCTGCTTCGAGCAAATATCCTAAACGTTGAATGACAGGCACAGGCACATATTCAAAAAAATCTGCTTTCAATTTCTTAAAACGACAACTTGCCGCCAATTCATAAAGAACTGTCGATGCACGGTTTAATCCGCCAATCACTTTTTCAAACTGTATCAAATCGGTAGCTGTCAGTTCGGGGGCAGATATGTTGATATAGCTTGTCGGCGTTTTTCGCTGTTCTGTATAGTGTGAAAGAATAAGCGACTTATTGTTGAAATTGATTTTTATATCTTTCTTCGATGTGGAACGCAAAGAAGGAGGGGTTGTCATTACTGAAAATTCCATTGGGCGTTGGTGGGCGGCTCCGTAAAATTCGGCAGCATTGAGCAGGGATATGTAATAATCCCGCCCCAAAAAACGCATCAGTTGGTCAATATAAAATACGGCTGGGACAATCCCTTTCGACTGGTATTCAAGGGGAATAATGACATAAAAACCTTTCCAGACCGAACAGATTTTGCGTTTACCTGATAAGCGGGTTAAACTTCTTTTCAGGCTGTCTGCATGATGTGCCGGAAAAGACACTAACGCTTCGGAAAAGCTAAAACAACTTTTTCCCGAAGACTGCATTTCTTCTATCCATTTTTTTACAGTATCCATTCTGCCTTTATTAGAACTGCAAAGATAGACATTTTCTGTCTATTATCGCAGTTTTGATGTTTTTTCTCACTGATAAATTACAATCGCTGCGTCAACGCCACACCCTGCCAAATCAACGCCACATACGACCACCTGACCGAAAACTCTATGTAAGTTCCGATATACCCTCTATTTTCGCCTCTCAAACATTTAATTCTTATAAAAATGCAACAGGAAGATGATTTAAGAGGACTTGCAAAAGTCATGGAGTTTATGCGGGCGATAAGCATAATCTTTGTAGTGATAAACATTTATTGGTTCTGCTACTTCGCTTTGCGGGAATGGGGAATCAATATCGGAGTGGTGGATAAGATATTGTTGAACTTCGACCGGACTGCCGGACTGTTCGGCAATATCCTGTGGACGAAATTGTTTGCAGTGGTGTTTTTGGCTTTGTCTTGTTTGGGAACGAAAGGCGTAAAGGAAGAAAAAATCACATGGGCAAAAATCTATGTGTTTTTGACAATCGGCGGCATCCTGTTCTTTATGAATTGGTGGTTACTTGATTTACCCTTACCCACAGAAGCGACAATTGGCTTTTATATCCTGACCATGTCGGCAGGCTATCTGTTCCTGTTGGTCGGCGGATTATGGATGAGCCGCTTATTGAAGAACAATCTGATGGATGATGTTTTCAATAATGAGAACGAGAGCTTCATGCAGGAAACCCGCTTACTCCAAAGCGAGTATTCCGTAAATTTGCCGACTAAATTTTGGTATAGGAAAAAAGAATGGCGGGGATGGATAAACGTAGTCAATCCCTTTCGTGCCAGCATCGTATTGGGTACTCCCGGCTCCGGCAAGTCTTATGCTGTTGTGAACCAATACATAAAACAGCAAATCGAGAAGGGCTTTAGTGCCTATATTTATGACTTCAAGTTTCCGGATTTATCTACCATAGCCTATAACCACCTGTTAAAAAATCAATCAGGCTATAAGAAAGTCCCCACGTTTTACGTCATCAACTTTGACGACCCTTCACGTTCCCACCGATGCAATCCGATTAACCCCTCTTTTATGGAGGATATTTCGGATGCTTACGAATCGAGTTATACCATTATGCTCAACCTCAATAAAACGTGGGTACAAAAGCAGGGCGACTTCTTTGTCGAATCCCCGATAATCCTCTTCGCTGCAATAATTTGGTATTTGCGGATTTATGAGAAAGGCAAGTATTGCACCTTTCCCCATGCAATTGAGTTCCTGAACAAACGCTACGAAGATATTTTTCCGATTCTGACAAGTTATCCCGAACTCGAAAACTACCTCTCTCCCTTTATGGATGCGTGGCTCGGTGGTGCGGCTGACCAGCTTATGGGGCAGATAGCTTCGGCTAAAATCCCGCTTTCCCGTATGATTTCGCCGCAACTCTATTGGGTGATGTCCGGCGATGAATTTACCCTTGACATCAACAATCCCGAAGACCCGAAAGTGTTGGTAGTCGGCAACAATCCCGACCGGCAAAACATCTACGGTGCGGCATTGGGTTTATATAACTCCCGCATTGTGAAGCTGATTAACAAAAAGGGGCAACTCAAATCTTCGGTTGTCATTGACGAGTTACCGACCATCTACTTCAAAGGATTGGATAATCTGATAGCCACCGCCCGAAGTAACAAAGTAGCCGTGCTGTTGGGCTTTCAGGACTTTTCGCAATTGACAAGGGATTACGGCGACAAGGAAGCCAAAGTTGTGATGAACACGGTCGGCAATATCTTTTCCGGTCAGGTAGTCGGTGAAACAGCCAAAACACTTTCCGACCGTTTCGGAAAGGTATTGCAGAAACGCCAATCCATGACCATTAACCGCAACGACAAATCGACTTCCATCTCTACCCAAATGGACAGCCTGATACCGGCATCTAAAATCAGTAATTTGACACAAGGTATGTTTGTCGGAGCAATAGCCGACAATTTCGATGAACGTATCGAGCAGAAGATTTTCCATTGCGAAATCGTAGTCGATAATGCTAAGGTAGCCGCCGAAACGAAAGCCTATCAGTCTATTCCCGTCATTACGGATTTTACGGACGAAAACGGCGTGAATCACATGAAAGAAATGATTAAGGCAAATTACGACCGCATCAAAGCCGAAGCCAAACAAATCGTTGCCGATGAATTACAACGCATTAAGGACGACCCTGAATTAAGGCATTTGTTGCAGCAGGGAGGGGATGAGTAGTTTGTCGCTGTGTGATGAAAAAAGCAGAGGTTAGTCCTTTTTCATAGGACTAATCTCTGTTTTCTTTTGTAGTTTATTGATTGCGGATGTCGCATTGTCCTGAAAGAATTTTCTCAGAGTGGCATCGTTCTTTAACAGGATGTTGCATTCTTCTTCAAACACAGCTCTCATCCGTTTTCTTATTTCAATCAATTCATTCTCATTCGGGTATAAACCTGAATACTCCCAGTGTTCAATAATTTCGGAACGGATATAATCCCTGAGCAGGGTTTTTTCATAATTATCCAGTTCGGTAAATTTTTTCTTTTCGGAGAATATCGGAAGGCTATCTATGTCCGTATCATCAAAAGC
>JAITVV010000072.1 GCA_031285625.1 Prevotella sp. | reverse complement strand
GAGTATCTGGAAACAATACGCCAGCGATACGGCTGTGAGTTCTTTGTTTCCGAAGACCTTAAGACAGTTATTCCCGTTTTCTGGAAAGATATACTAAAAAGCACTTCGAAAAAAGATTTTTCGGATAAGGTCAAGGGTGAGCCTGTTATCGAATACGTTACTCCCAAAAGCCTGAAACTGTGCTATAAGCGCAGTATAGACAATGCGGCCATGTCGGTGGACACATGGGAAAAGTTTGAACGTGAATACGGTAAAATCACTGACTATCTGGAGGAAATTCCTGATAGAAGAAATAATGGACTTGCCGGATATGCCGATGGTTATTATTTTATACAAAGTGATTGTTCCATTTATGAACTGTATACAACTATGGGGATTTATGGTAAGAATGTCAGGGAATGGCGTTTTATAATGAAGGCGATGTTCGACTACTACGAGGAAGGCGACGACATAGAATATAAAGAGATAACGTCGAATCTCGAATATGTTCCTTTTATCATGGGATATAACCGATATACAGACGGCGACAGCGTGTATCACAGCGATTTCGGCCCGTCTTTGAGATTTCCGTATGTCGGGAGCAAACGGCATTTGAATACCTCCCTCAAAGTGATTGTTACCGATGAAAAAGGAGATAAGACAGAGACAGAGAAAAAGGAAGATCCCGGCAGTTGCCCTATAATGGCTGTTTTTTACAGGTATACAGAACTTGTTAATGTTTATAACCTGAAAACACGTTTAGGTATGGGGACAATGCACCGTTACGATGCTGACGGTAAGGTTGCAGGTAATCTCGATTTGACCTTTGGCGGAGAACACGGCCTGTATGAAACTTTCTGGAAAGAATATAACGAGGTGCTGAAAAATTCGTTTATCAAGCTGACATTCGACCTTGTCCTGTCGGAACTGGATATAGCCGCCTTCAGGATGAACGAGCTGTATTATATAGACGGACAGCCTTTACTCCCTGAACTTCTGGAATATACCATCGACAAAAATGGGATAGAAGCCAATAAAGCCGAATTCCGAACTGTGAGGCTATATAAAAATTTAGAGGAAGAATAAACAATAAAAGGACTTTGAATGTTAATTTTTTTGTAGATTTGTCTCTTAATTATTTAATATTCAATATTCAGCAAATGAAGAAGTATTTATTTTTAATTCTTGTTTCCGGCTTGTTATTTTCCTGTGATAAGGAGGAAACCGAAGCCGACTTAATCAAAAGATATGAATCGGAACTGACCGGTACATGGATACCTTTTAAATACGATTATCCCGAAGAAGGAGAATATATCCTTATTTTTCACCCTGATAAAACGCTGACATATCATGTACTATATGGCTATAATTTCGATACTGATAAATATTATGCGATGCGTGCTGATAATAAACATATGCATAGTGGTTTCAATGTTAGAGTTGAAAAAAATATGTATGGTTCATCGGAGGTCTTTGAGATATGTTATGAGTATAAATATATTTCTAATGGTAAAGAAACCATCGGAACTAATAGGCTTTCTATAGACCGTATCAGTAAAGATGTTTTACTCTATCACGTTTCTGATTATCCCAATAAAACCTATTATCATGAAAAAGTATCCAGTGAGAAGGTGATTATAGATAAATAGATAAATCCTGCCAAGAACCTATTTTTTCATTATAATAAGATTTTAATTTGAATGAGAGCAGTCATCTGTAAGGATAGCTGCTTTTTTGTTTTTTTATTGCTAATCCCTTCAAAAAACTTTCTACATTTGTTTGTTTTAACTTTTAAGCTATATAGGTATGAAAAAAGCTCTATCTTTCTTCTTTCTAATAATTATTTTGGCATCTTGTGCTGATACTCCACAACAAATAGCTGAAACTACAATAAAGAATTATTTAAAAGAAAAGTTAGATGATCCATCTTCTTATGAATCAGTGTCATTTACTGAGATAAAACCTACTTATTTGGATTTTGAATATTCTTCTGATGAGAATGCCGATATTGAGAAAAAGAAAAAAGATGCTGAACAAACATTATGGAGATGGGAGATGAAAAAATTAACACCAAGCATTTCAGGACTCTCAATAGAGAATATAAATGACAGTATCCTTTTTTATCAAAGTCAAAAACAAACTATAGATTCTGTCTATAGAGATGCGTTGAGAAAGTATGAAGCCTCAGACCGATTACAGGATGGTTGGACTATCGGACACACGTTTAGAGCCAAAAATAAGTTTGGGGCGAAGATTAAGAAAACCATTTATTTCGATCTGAATAAAGATTTCACGGTAAATAACGCCCTTGATTTTTAATTTCTTTTATTGTTAATTCAAAAAAATATCTACATATTTGTAGCGCTAAAACTGTTACGATCAAATGACGATGAGATTTATTATTATCATAGGCTGTTTATATTCAAATATATGTGTTCTAAGGCGGTTGCCTATCCCACATTTCTTGCGGCTTGCCGTTTGATTGTAACAGTTTTAGCGAACGGGATACGGCAGCCGTTTATTTTTTCTGCCTGTAAACTAAAACTATCACAATAATGGAAATAATAACAATTCATCCCCGGCGAATCAGTCTGCTGACACAGGAAAGACAAAATATAGGTAGTATTATTGATTTTGGATTTGTATGTGTGTGAATGTAAACGTAAATGGAGCAGTGATCACAGATTTGATTGCCGAAACACTGTTGGAGCTGCAAAGAGACAGTAACGATGTTATTGATTCTTATCTCCTTCGCCTGAGTAAGGTATCGGATTACTTCTTCAAAGTAAGTAACGAAATGGATGTGAAGCAACCTAAAGATGAAATATTTGAACTGCTAAACTACATCCATCTTCTCCAAAAAGACCTGAAAGCACTCAAAGTCCCCAATAACCGGCTGAAAGAATGTACGGAATAGAATAAGTTATCGGCCCTGCAGCAATGCAGGGCTTTTTTAATTTGTTGTCCTGCGTTCGTATTCTTCTACCAATGCAGATAAAAAGTCTAATTCAATGGCTTCGGGAATAGTATTGTAATTTTCATCGGTAACAACCGTAAGTAACTCGTCTATCCGTTTAACGATAGCCTGATACTCTCTGTCGTTGGTAATTGATTTCATAACAAAGACAATTTTAAGCCTAACGCTTCAGCAATACGCACAAAACTCGATATCTGCATATCAGTTTCACCTTTTTCTATATGCGCAATGTAACTTCGTTCCTTTCCTATCTTATCGGCCAGTTCTTGCTGTGTCAGCTTTAGCTCCTTTCGCCTGTCCTTGAGAACTTCGCCGAAATAATTGATCAATGCCTTACTTTCAAATGCAGCACGTTCAGGTGTTCCGCGCTTACCGTATTTTTTATCCAACAATGCGCTTGTATTGTGCAACTTTGCAACTTTTTCAGGATTTAACTTTATCATAACTCTAAATCATTTAGTATTTTAATAGCTTTCTTTATTTGTTTATCATAATCTTTTGAAGATTTCTTCAAAAATCCATTGAGAAGTATAATCGTTGTCGCCTGTATCACATTCTCGTGGTCAGATGCAAAAATAATAGTCCTGTATTCATTGGTTCCTACCGAAACTCTCATTTCGTACAGGTTGGTATTAACAATCTTCTTCACGAATTTATTACTTAAAACATAAACTGTTTCAAGATATGAAAGGGCCTCGTCATGTTTTATTGTCGTCCTCTCGTCTAAGGAATAATAGAATGCATCAAAATCATCTGTATGTAATAGCTCTCTCATTTATTCATTTCTAATTATGATACAAATGTAACGAATTAATAACATTCCACCAAATTATATGAAGTATTTTAGTTACTGTTTCCAAAATTCTTCATCGTAATCGCGGTAATAATTTTGTCCTTTATCCACCCGCCTTAAAGCCTGACTTTTGAATAAAAATTCAAAGGTTTAGCACAATGAAACTGAAATTCCAATTTATCACATCCGTAGTACTGATAATCGTTGGTTGCGGATTGCTTATCGCCGGGTTCTGTGTTCCGCCTGTCGGGATCATAGACAGTTCCGTACTGATTGCCTTCGGCGAGATACTGACATTCGTCGGGGCCGTCTTCGGCATAGATTATTCATACAGAGTAAGAGTAATCAGGGAAAAGGAGAGTAGTGACGAAAAAAACGATACCATCCAATGAAAAAGAACCTGCTGATCATCCTTGACCCGGCGCATGGGGAAGAAGTCGAAGGCAAGCGTTCCCC
>JAITVV010000079.1 GCA_031285625.1 Prevotella sp. | reverse complement strand
GGGGTTATGTTAATCCCCCTGTTATACGGTTTTTCGGTTGGCGGGGTAGTGCCCGCGCAGGAATACAGTAAGCACAGCATCCCTGAAAGTAATATGGGTACCAGTTTTTTCATGGTTATTGAATATTGTTTGATGAATAATGTGAAAAATAAGACAATTTTATCTGTTGAACGGATTCTCTTTTTTATTCTGACTCAGCACCCATCTGAAAGCATTGATAAACAGAAGCTTCTGTGTTGCATCTGTGAATTCGTCATCTCCATGTCCCATATTCAGATAAATCATCCTGTATTTTTTATTTGTCCATACAATGGGAAAATCACCCCAGCTTACAACATCTTTAATCCCAAACGGGTAATTATCCTGTGACAGAGTAACCAGTACTTCTACATCCTTATTCTCCCTTGGGCTTGGATTCCATTGATACCATTCGCTTTCAGGAGCAATGAAAGATGCAGGCAGGTTTTTAGTCACAGAGTGATTCGCATTGTCTATATCAAGCTTTACAGGTTGTGGCGGCCAGTTATTACAATAGAAAACACCACCTCCAAGAAAATCAAGGAACCACGGCCAATTTGTATTCTTGTCATTATAAGCTGCAGCATGGAATCCCATCCAGCCACCTCCATTCTCCATATATTGCCGGAAAGCTTCACGCTGTTCTTTCCCAGATGGAGCATCGTTCAACATTACCAATATGTCGTATTCTTTTAGTTTATTATATGTATATCCTGAAAGGTCTGTAGTTATATCCAGATAAAAGCCATCTCCATAATTCAGCCTCTTAAAAAATTCAACACCTTGTTTGGCAAAATCCACATGTGCTTCTTCAGCATGTGTAGAATAATATACTAATGCCTTAAAACGCGGTGCTTTGGCATAATTTCCGGGATAATCCGCGTTTTGGCTGTGTCCTGCTATCGCAAAAATCAGAATCAGTAAAATTGTACTTATCTTTTTCATACCATTATCTGTTAGCTGCCCATAAAATAGCATTAGCAAACATTTTCTTAAAATCCTCCGAAGCATATAATGTATTCTCGTGTCCCATGAGGAAATATACATTCCGTGCTTTTACTTTCCGGTTTGTCCAGATAGCAGGATGGTCTCCCATCTTTATGTCAGATTCCGGTTGGTAGCTCGACTCATCTACGCGTGCCAACACATGTACGTTCGGTCTGGGACTCTTATCAAAAGTATACCATTCATCATTTGGTATAAGGAATGAATCATGTACACCTTTCATTACAGGATGCTCCTTGTCTTCCACATAGACAGTTGCTGCTGCTTTCCCGGCAATATAATTTTTGAAGCGGATACCACCCATAAAACCGGAAAACCACTGCCACATCGGATAACCATCGAACTCGCCCAACAAGGTAGCGTGATGGAACCCAACCCAACCGCCTCTACCTTCTTCTATATATTTGATAAAAGCAGCTTCAGCTTCTTTTGTCCATGTGTAAGGTGGAAAATCCAGTTGAATGATTACCTGATATTGAGACAGGAATTTCTCATTGATTTTCTCAGTATTATTTATCTCTGTATATTCAAAACTATTCTCTTTTGAGAAAGTATCCAGCCATTTGAAGGAAGCGTCTGTAAAACTTCCGTGTTGACCTCCTCTTTCTGTTAGGACAAGGGCTTTGAACGGATTTGTATTTGTCGCTTTATTTTCTTCTGACTGAATGGAAGACTCGTTTTGAGTCTTAGCAGTATTGTTGCTGCAACTTATCATTGCAATTGCCATAAATAGCACTAGATAAACCCTTTTCATGTTGTCAATATTTATAAATATTTATAATTTAATACTCGGAAATCAATGTTATCCACTTACCTGCAGAAGTTACCCAAACCTCTTTGTAGGTAGCATTATTGGTTTGCGGCCAATAAGGAATATCTTCATCATCGAGAGCACGGATACCAACAGGCATTTCCCCTGTCATTTCTCCGGAAGAGAATGTATCCATTTGCGGATAATTATGCCCCTCTCCATAAATCAGGGATTGGCCGAACGGATTTTTGCCTACAGTCCAATATAATTGTTCGCGCCCTATTTGAAGCAGTTGTTCGTCATTCAGGAATTTCCCACATATAGCCGCAGCCTTACCCATGGAGAGGTGAACTGCTGTATTTCCATTGAAAATACCAAAAGAAACAGGAAAACGTTTCAGGTAATGTTCACTATCCAATTTAACTGCTTTTTTGAGCTGCTCTACATACCTTTCTTTTTCACTGCCATCAACAAACAGGTGAGAATGCTGGAAGCTGACTTCATCTTTAGCTTCGTCAATATGGTACACACCACTTGCTATCATCCCGTAAGGGGCAGTATATTTCATCAATCCTTTCAGATAATCGCCATACAGCCGAACCGATTCAGTCCATTTACTGTAGTCGGCATGTTGCGGCTGTGTCTCACAAAGTAAAGTCATAGCCTGCATATATACCTGCTCACGCGACTGATGATTGTAATGCACAATTACTTTCTTCGATTTATCACGGTAGAAGAAACCTTTGGTCTTGTCTTTATCATTCAATGGTTCTTTTCGCTGACAATCCAACGTATAATTGATATATTCCACTGCTTTTCCGGCATAGTACTTATCCCCCGTCAGTTTATACAACATGCTGGCTGCCCATGATATGGTTGCCATATACTGGCTCTCCGAAGTATTATAGCTATGTTCATAGAAATGAATAAACTCTCCATAACCAACTTCAGCATGTCTTTTTAAGGCAAATTCGAAATCCTCTTTAGCTACCCGCATCAGGTATTCATGGAGCATGGGGTCATGGTCTTTAAGAGACATAGCAGCAAAAGCCTCATAAGCCGAGAGCAGAAAGTTGTCAAACGCAGAATTATGGACACGTACACTTGTTATATCATCCAATGTGCCAAAAATACCATCCTGCCAGATAAGCAAGCCTACACTACTCGCCCTGAATCCATCACCATAACGGTTGCGAAGCATAAACTCCAATCCCCACTCGGCCTCTTCGAGCATACGCCTTGCCAGAATCTCATTCTTATTTTTCAGTTTGTTATATCCTTCCAATAGAGCGAAAGTCACATCTCCTGTTTGAAGTACCTGCTGAGAAAGGTCGCCTGCATCATGCCAGCCCCCTGCAAATGAAATCATTTTACCATCATGCTTTGAGCAAAGGTCGATATGGCATGTTCCATGTTTACCCGGGACAGGGTAACCGCAACGCTGGCAGAAAATATAGTTCAATACCCGCCATAGAGAGTTATCCCAGATATTTGCTCCTATTACAAAAGGTTCTGTTGTAACATCTCCTACTTTCAGCCTGAAAGTACCAGATTGATTGAATTCTGAAAAATCAGCTACATCGAATTCACCGATAGTTGTTTGGTTCTTCTTAATCTGCCCATTGTAGAAGATTTCATTATTCTGAGCATCCAGCAACTGAAACCGGCTGTTATGATTGGCTACATTTACAATGGCTGTTTTATTGTCATTGAGCATATAACCTGTAGTGGAATATACGATTCTATTATTTCCGGGTTGCCATCCACTTATTATTTCCGGGTCTTCTATTTGTTGAAGTTCTATTTTGTCAAAAAAGTAATTGAATGTATCGCCGTTGGTACGGTCTTTTCCCTTGATACTTACATTAAAGCTGATTCTTTTTACTTTATCCCGCTGGTATTCCCCTAAATCGAGATAACAAGTATTAACCTCTTTATTATTCAGGTTAATCAGGTGGGAGCCCGATTGCCTGTTGTATCCCTTTTTCTTGGGTGTATCTCCGTTCTCGATATTAAAATTGATATTTACCACCCGTGCGCCGTCACACATCGGATTGATAACAAAAGCGATCCGGTTATATTTCTCCCAGTTTGCCCCGTTTATTTCGAGGGTCATGCCGGCATTGCCATATACGGCATAATCCGGGTCGGAAAGTGAGCCTGCGGCTCTTTTTCCTGTTGATGCGGGATAACCTAGCAACAAAGACTTTCCTTCCGCTTTGGATAATTTACCTTGTCCTGTAGCTTTCCAGTCCTTATCAGAAGTCGATACAGGTTCAGAGTAAAGTATCTTCTTCTGCAAACCTTTTGCCTCTGCAGACCTCGAAAAGTCGAGAGGAAGCGGACTGTGTATGATGCCACTTTGTATAATCTCTTTCTCGAGCTGTTTGTCGGACGTAAGTGAAATCTGAGCCCAACCATGCAGGAAACAGAAAAGTGACAATGAATAAATTGATAATCTCTTCATAAGCAGGATATTTTTCAAAAAGGTGACAATTGAAAATCGACGGAGCGAAGCGTAGTCAAATGTGACACTTTTTACATTGTTTTTATTTGTTACTTTTTTACTCTCCTTGTCGTTCTGAAGTAATAGAAGAATCCCGACCTTACAGATACGAGTTATTCTATACTTCTCTTTGCTCTGATTCTTCGAAACAGCGTTCGGCTTTGCCAATTCAACATGACAAAAAATAAATACGTATTACTCAGCAGACTGGCGTATACGCGAGCCTAACAATGCATAATACAACATAAATAGTTCACCGAAGATGACAATCAGCCATGTCCATCTCCAGCCTCCCATTGCATCGGCAAGCATACCTTGCAGAAGCGGAAGAATTGCTCCCCCAACTACACCAATCATAAATACGCCGGATGCGACAGAAGTATATTTTCCCAACTTCGCCACAGAAAGAGTGAATATAGCTCCCCACATTATAGAATGGAATAAACCAACTGCAACAAGTAACCACGGACTATTCATCACGATAGCTAAAATAGTTAGAGTAGTAGCTGAAACAGTTGTTACTACCAGTTGTACACGTGGCGGAACCTTACTCAGCGAGCTTCCGACCAGACGACCAATAAGCATACCACCCCAATAAAGTGTTGCCATCAGTGCCGGAATAGCGAAATTGATGCCGAATATGGTAAGTGAACTACTACCGAAGAATGAGAACGGGCCGTTCAGCGCTTCCTGCTCAATGGCATACAGGTTTATATTAGCTCCGATAGCAACTTCTACACCCACATAGAAAAATATAGCGATAACGCCTAAAGTAAGGTGAGTAAATGACCAAACGCTCTTTTCAAGCTTCTCTCCAACTTCCGCTTTTGTTCCTTCAATGTCAGGTAATGATAATTTCATTACCACTAAAGCTACAATCAGCATAACTACAACCAATGCGATGAATGGCATCATAAGCTGACTTACTTGTACTTGTTCCATCGACAAACCGCCAAAAACAATACCCGTGACAAAGAACGGAGCAATAGTAGTACCTATGGAATTGGAGGAACCTCCTATAGCCAATCGCTGGATAGGTTGCGTCCCTTTTACCGTACAGGCTACCAGATACGGATTGATTACTACCTGCAGAATAGTTGCAGAGGCTCCTACCACAAACGAACCGATAAGGAATATAAAGAATCCGGAAGGCACGGTAGCGGATGCTATTTGTACGCTGGAGTCAGGAAACTGAACGGTGAACCAGGAAGAAAGGAAAAAGATAAACAGCCCGGCAATCATAATGAACAGCCCTCGAACCAATGTCCCTTTGTATCCGTATTTTGTTACCCATGCAGAACCAATGCCTCCGGTTAACGGGTAGGCAAGGAACCAGGAAAAGGTAATCAATGTGGCGAAAGTATTTTTAAGGTCGCCCGCATTTTGCAGGAAAGCCGCTTTCAATGGGCCTTGAAACTGTCCGTTTGCTGTCGTCAGGAATCCCACAACAAAGAATAGGAATACCAATGTTATAAATGGCCCTATATAATTTACTTGCTTTTGTGTCATAGCTTTAGATTTATAGTATTTAAATAATATATTTTGCAGATGCCGTATCCAGAAGGAATTCGCAGTTTGGATGCAATTGAAGTATTGATGCCGGAATATCCGTGGTTATAGGCCCCTGTAGCATTTGTTTTACAATTTCAGCTTTACTGTCTCCTTTGGCAGCCAGAAGAATTTTGCGGGAGTGCATAATATTTTTAATACCTAACGTAAGTCCTCCAAGTGCTTTATCTGTAATTCCGGTTTCTTTACGAACACGTTTTTCAAGCACTTCATCTATTTTCGATATCCATGTTTCCTGCTCGAAAGGTGTACCCGGCTGATTAAATCCCAAATGTCCGTTAGTGCCTAATCCCAGTATTTGTAAATCGACACCTCCACGGTCTTCCAGTGCTTTCTGGAATATATGGCATTCTTTCTCAAAATCATTGGAAAGGGTCGGAGGCATAATAAAATTCTCATCTTTGATACCAAGTGCATCCGCTATCTGTGTTTTTATCATCGTATAGCATGCACCATCATATTCCCTGGGAACATTGGTTATTTCATCAAGGCCAAAAAGAGTAATACCGGAAACATCAAATGGATGCATCTTGTAGAGTCCACTAACGATAGCATGCATATTCTTAGTGGTTTGCCCGGTAGAAAGGCCGATAACTGCATTGGGTTTATTCAGCATTTCAGCAATAATCCGCCATGCAGCAATACGGTCAAATTCTTTTTCGTCTTTTGCAATTGTGATTTTTAAATTCATATATTTGTTATTTCAAGATTTCATGTTTCATGTTTCAAGATTTAGGTCTCAATATTGAAATTTTGAAACCTTAAATAATGAAACTACTTATTCATTGCTACTGCCGCTGCACCGATTAATCCGATGAAAGCCGGGTCAAGCTGAGTAAGCACAACTCCGTTAGTTACAAAACGGATTGTAGTCTTGTTCAATTTTTCCAATACTTTCGGATACATAAATCCACTGGAAACAATGCCTCCGCCTAAAACGACTGTATCGGGGTCACTTACACGTACCAGATTCATTATAAGCCCTGCTATACCTTCTGCTGCATTGTCAACCAGATGGATACAAAGTTCATCGCCTTGTTCATATAGTGAATAGACTTCCCTTACATTTACTTTGATATTTTCATCTTCCGAGATAGTCAGTTGGGTTGTATATTTATCCTTCAACAAGCGGGCAGAACGGTCGAATCCTACGCCTGCAGCAATCAGCTCGACACAGTTATCGCGTCCGCAACCACATTTTATGCCAATGTTTATACCAACATTCGTATGTCCTACTTCTCCGGCATTGAAATGACTGCCTCTGACAAGGTTTCCATTGATAATAAATCCTGCAGCAATACCAGTTCCGATATTTATATAGATGAAATCTTTGGATTGTTTGCCATAGCCCCATTCCTTTTCAGCTCGGGTAGCGCTTTTCACATCATTATCTATATAACAAGGTATACTATAGGCTTCCGATAATTCCTTTGCTAAAGGGGTCGGCTGATTCCGTTTCGGGTCCATTTGCAACCAGATACCACCGGCATTGTCAACACGGCCGATAAGCCCGACTCCCATACTCTCTGGTTTCTGATCGGTGGCCCATCCAACAGTTTTGATATAATCATCCAATGATGCTTTAATGATGGAAAAAGCTATAACCTGGTCAATGTATCCGGTCTCATACCTTTTATGATTCAGAATTTTACCTCGTTCGTCGACTTCTCCTATCAGGAGTTTTGTACCGCCAAGATCAAGTGCTAAATAAGTTTTTGCCATATATATGTTTTAGTCTGTATAGTAAGAGCGCAGATAACAACGTAATTCTATATCTGCGCTCTGTAAATATAACGTTTTGTCTACTCAGGTGTTATTCGGATGATTAACTATCTAATCTTACTTTTTCTTAAAACACCACATAGTTGCTGCTGCCATCCAGTTTCCAAATTCCGTTCCGCTGGGTGCATACGCCAAAACCATTGTATCGTCTGTCAATGAGACAATATCGAATACATAAATCGGCGTAGTGCCTTTAGTGTCATCCCAACCGAATCCGGAGAGGACAGTTGCGCCTGTAAATGTCAATTTCCCAACAGCCCACGGATATCCCATATCCGGCAATGTCGGTTGTGGAGTTGTGTACATGGAGAAACTGAAAGTACCTTCTTCCAATACTTCTCCCGAAAGGGTAAGTTTTGTAAAGTTTGGCCCGCCATTCAAATCAAATTTCATCTCCTGATCAGGGCTTATACCATTGTGTGCCGGCAAGTTGGTTATATTTTCTATACCTCCCCAATCCGGTCTTGGACTGGTTCCGTATCCGCCGGTACCATACGGCCCGGCCCATGGAACACTGGTATCCCATACCCAAGTTTTACCATCTTGGGTATCACCCGCAAATAAACTCCATGTTGGATCGACCGGATAGTCGATTTGTTCAATGGTTACAGGAAACTCCTTTGTAACTTGTCCACCGGCACACAAGGCAGTCAACTTAATATTCTGTGTTCCCAAGAACGGAAGCGCAACTGTATCCGATTGCCGTGTCGATATCCCCGCAACATAATCCCAGTAAACAGCCGTACCCGGTGTTTCGTTTACCAATACAATTTTATTGCTTCCGGGTGTAATGCCTTTCACTGTAGCTTTAATACCATCCACAGAAAGAATGCCACCGAGTGTTTCGTCCGATTCGATGGGGCTGCAGGATGTGATCAGCAGCGCCATTGCCAAAATACTATATATTATTTTATTCATAATAGGTTCTGTTAAAATATTAATCTTATTCAGTGAAAGTGAAATCGCTAGGTTCCCAGCCCGGAGTTTGTATCAACACACCACCTGAAAGTTCGATCTGGTTGAGAGGAACAGGCAAGAAACCTCCTGTTTCGGAACGGAACTTGGTATTCACTTTAGCATCTACTCCCCGGTTCAGTACCGGTACATTCGTCTTATGCTCGGTAATCAGGTTTTCGTCATGCCAGCGAAGCAGGTCGAAGTAGCGAACACCCTCAAAGGCAAGTTCCCAACGACGTTCAGCCTTTATATTTTCGATGTTAACCGGAACCGAAGGTAGTTTTACGCGGGTACGGACACGGTCGAGGTAACTCTGCGCCTGCCCGCTTCCGAGTTCAGCGCCCATCAGCAGTACATCGGCAAAACGCAGAGATATGTAATCCTGCAGGTTTTCAGACATATAATCCAAAGTCGGAAACGCGTAGTTAGGATTCATATCCTTGATATAGGCCAGTAACGAACCGTCTTCTTTTTTTACATTGATAGGCATATACTTTTTCCCGAATAACCAGGTATCTTCCATCTGATTTTCCTTGCCCGGTTGATAGGTTACACCTTCGGAAGGATCTTTAGCATCCAGTATGGAAGCCTTACGGCGCAGGTCGCCTGTTGGCCATGCGGCAAAGGTATTGGGATTGACCGTACCGCCCCCCCAGCCTTGCCCAAAGGGGAAACAAGCCTTGTAGTCATCCTGATAACGCATGCCGTAAAACAACTGTTCGAGATTCCTGCCCGTATAATCCCAGCCATAATGGCGGTGTACAAACATAGCTTCTATATTCGCGCCGCTTTCACCCATGTATGTCAATCCATTATCTTTTGTATAGGGATAATCCTTAGAATAGGAATAAGGCCACAGGCTCCGGAAGTCAGGTAATAAATCATGCCCGCTGTTCTTAACACAGTCGTCTACCCATGCTATAACCTGGGCTTTGGTAATTTCACCCATCGTTTCCTGTTTGTAGTAGCCGGTATAGAACAGGAATGCCCGCGCCATAATTCCTTCGGCAGCCCACTTAGTGGCATGTCCCAGGTTAGCCGCGCCCCATGCTGGGGTATAAGGTGTGGTCGGCAATTTTTCGATGGCCATTTTCAGGTCGGCGCCTATCTGCGCGAACAGGACAGAGGCTTCGGTTCTCGGGTTATTCTGCGGTAACGGATCCAAAACCAAAGGCACTGTTCCGAAAAGCCGCGCAAGGTCGAAGTAATAATACGCCCGCATAAAATAGGCTTCGCCCTCTATTTGATTACGCTGTTCCTCGTTATCCCAAGTTACATTGTCAAGCGAGCTAATCAGGGAGTTGGCTCGGAAGATACCTTTATAATAATTATCCCACAACGTGAAATACTCGTTGACGTCAGTTACCTTGAAATTAGCTATCGCGCGGGCGAAGCGGTCGTCTGCTCCGGCTGCGCCAAAACGCTCGTCAGACATGATTTCGGAAACGAAGAACGGCGTCCGGGGATTGTTCGGTTCAATCAACGTCCTGTAGATGGCAGGGAGCATCTGCTCGGCATCGGCAGGTGTTTTTGGGAAATTCTGGCTATTTTTTTTAGTTAGATCGTCAACATCGAGAAAACTTTCCGAGCAACCGGATAGCAGCGTTATCGCCGCTAAAAGTAGAAATATTTTTTTCATATTTTTTCGTATTTAAAATATGTTATAAAGTAATGTTTACCCCTATCAGCACAGTACGTGGAGCCGGATAATAGCCTACGTCCACGCCGCGCGACCAATTGATGCCGTCGCCGCCCCAGCCAACCGCCGGATCCATACCTTTGTAGCCGGTAAAGGTGAAAGCGTTCTGTATGGAGCCGTATATGCGAAGTTTCTGCAACGGCAATTTAGGGAATCCTTTTTTGAGGTCGTAGCCCAACGTGATGTTGCTAATGCGCAGGTAACTGCCGTTTTCAACATAAATATCGGAATAATACGTCCAGTTGATATGGGGAGAGGAAGTGATCCGCGGGTAGCGGTTGGATGTACCTTCTCCGTGCCAGCGGTTGGCTGCGACATCCATTGTGAAGTTATGCCATGTGCGATCGGAAGCCGAGCGGAGCGAGCGGATATTTTCCTGTCCGAGTTCTCCTGTAGCACTCAGCGCGAAGTCAATTCCTTTCCATTCCGCACCGAACGACAAGCCTACCGTATAGTCAGGGTTCGGATTACCGATCATGGTACGGTCGGCTTCACTGATTGTACCGTCACCGTTGAAATCGACGAAGCGTACATCACCCGGTTTGGCGTCAGGCATAATCTGCTTGCCGTCTTTATCCTTGTAAGCCCTCACCTCGTCTTCGTTCTGAAAAATACCGTCGGTCTTATATCCGTTATAGTATCCGACAGGGTATCCCACCTGTGCGCGTACCAGATAGCCGGTCTGCGATGAAAGGACTTCGCTTCCGCCATTTATAATACCTTCATTATTGGCAATCCGCATCACTTTGTTTATGTTGTGCGCCATATTGGCATTGACGTTATAATTAACTTCACCCACTCTGCCGTTCCAGCCCAGAGCCAGTTCGAAGCCCTTATTGCTGATATCGCCTCCATTGATAAAAGGCGCGCCGGTTCCGTAGGAAGAAAGTATAGGAGCCCGTACCAGCCAGTCTTTGGTCGTTTTGCTGTACCAGTCGAAATTAACCGATAAGCGATTGAAAAAGCGGGCATCGAAACCGAAGTCCAATTGCTCGGACGTTTCCCATGTAATATCAGGATTTGCCAAAAGATTAGGGTATGAGCCTACAGCCTTCGCCGATTTGTCGCCACCGAATGTATAACTCGCCCAGGTATCGCCAATAAGGATAGAAGCCAGATACTGGAAGTCGTCGATATTCATATTACCGTTTTGCCCCCAACTGGCACGAAGCTTGAAGAAATCCATATATTTCTTCAAAAGTTCGGCAAACGGCTCTTCGGTAATCGTCCATCCTGCCGATATGGATGGGAAAGTACCCCAGCGATGTCCCGGAGCAAATTTCGATGAAGCATCGCGACGCATATTTACAGTAGCCATATATTTTCCTTTGTAATCGTAGTTCAAACGCCCGAAGTATGAAGCGATGGCACCTGGTCCATAGGGCCGGCCACCCATGTGGGTGTCGGTCGGACTGATCAGTTTGGTGTTGTCCAGATAGGCATGCTTATAGTCGCCGAATTCGTTATCGATATTGTCGCCGTTGAGTTGTTCTCCATACCCCCATTTTTCGGCGGATATCCCCAGCATTATTCCAAAATTGTGATTATCTGTAAAAGTGAAGTTATAGGTAGCCGTATTATCGAGTGTCCAACTGTAACTACTACCTGCCGACTGGCTGGTTTGGTCGTGCGTACGCGCTATACCTGCCGCTCCGGTATCATATACCGGAATATAAGAACGACTTGTGTAACTCGAATAGCCGAAACCGAAAGTACTCTTCAGAATCAGGCGTTCGATCGGCTGCAAAGTAACAAAGAAATTACCGCGAACCGAGTAGTTTTTTGAATTGTTGTCTTGCCGCGCATAGTGCATGTACGCCATAGGATTCGCTTCATCATGGTAAGAAGTGTAAGCTTTTGTGTATTCCCCGTTTTCATCGTACACAGGCATCATGGGATTATGTGTAAATGACGAACGTATGTCGTTCCAGTAAACACCGTCGGCGGCAATATTCAAACCTTCTTTGTTTGTATAGGCGAAAGTCAGGTTTTCTCCGAATTTCAAAATGTCCGTATTACCGCTTTTGAGCAGGGTAAATTCCGTATTGATGCGTCCGTTGTAGCGGTCGTATTGCGAGCGGAGATGCTTGCCACCCATCATTCCCACCTGTGAGGTATAACCCAGGCTGGCCGAATAAACCGCGTTTTCTGATCCTCCGTTAATGTTAAGGGAATAGTTTTGTACCGGCGCGTTTTTGGTTGTCAGCTCGTCGAACCAGTCGGTACCTGTCCATCCGCTTTGCACTCTATCCCAGCTTGGAATCACTGTAGCCCAGTCCAAAGGAGCCAACCCGTCATTCATACGGGCTTCGTCCATTATGGTGACATACTCCTGCGCATTCAGTACCCTCAGTTTTTTGTAAACGTTCTGCCAACCGTAATTCATATCGAACGAAGTGGTTATCTTCGATCCCAATTTACCATGCTTGGTAGTAACAAGGATAACGCCATTGGCTGCCCGCGAACCGTAAATAGCGGTGGAGGCAGCATCTTTCAGGATATCTACACTTTCGATTTCGGTAGGGCTGAGCAGGTTAATATCCCCACCAACCAGCCCGTCTATAATATAGAGGGGATTAGAGTCGCCGATCGTACCTACGCCGCGAATGTTTACCTTAAAACCTTCGCCGGGCTTATTATTGTTCTGGGAGATGCTTACGCCGGGTGTTTGTCCGCTAAGAGCGCTCATTACGCTCACGGTGCTCAGTTTGGAGATATCGTCACCTTTTACCTGTGTGGTAGCGCCGGTTACCAGTTTCTTTTTCTGTACACCGTAACCCACGACTACGACTTCTTCGAGATCACTGATATTGGAGGCCAATACCACAGAGATATCGCTTTTGTCGCCTACAACGATTTCCTGGCTTGTAAAACCGACATATGAGAAAACCAGCACCGTACTTTCCGCAGGTACCTGAATTGTAAATTTACCATCCAAATCCGTCAGCGTACCAGTCGTAGTACCTTTGATTGCCACGCTTACCCCGATTAACGGTTCACCTGCTTCATCGGTTACAGTACCTGTAACATGCTTCCCATCCTGCTTGGGCTGTTGTATTTTTTCACCGCCTTTCATCAGCATAATACTATTGCCTTCCATGACATAGGAAATGTCTGTTCCATTGAATATTCCGTGCAGCACAGATTTTACAGGCCGGTTAACTGCATTTATCGAGACTTTACGTTTGAGGTCTATGTCATTTTTTTTGTAAACAAACAGGTAATCGGTTTGCTTCTCAATTTCGGTCAACACATTCTCTAAATTATTGTCTTTTAGTAAAATGGAAACATTTGCTGATTGAGAACTCAGATCTGTGGCAAACATACTCATTGAGAGTAAAAGAAAAAGGATCGTTGATTTCATGATTGTAAAGATTCTTTTAAAATTCCGCCGAGGGGATATATCTTCTTCTTTATACAATATTTTTTGCATAACTTTACATGGTTCTTTAGTTAATATTTCATTAATACACGGTGGATATTGACTCCGACCGGTAGAATATTGGCGTATTTTACCGGTCTACTTTTTTTGTTTTTTATGGTATTCTCATAGGCATGCGTTTTTTATTAAACTTCGGGTTAACAATTTTTTTAGTAAATCTCTATACTATTCTCCTTTTCATTTTTATGGTATTTAAAATCATTGCTCAGTTGAAGGGTTTTCAGGATATGCTCGATACCTTCTTTGGTTCGGAATTTACCGGTATATTTATGGATCAGTAGAGACCTGTCCTTAATATTTATTTTGATGTCGAAGTATAATTCCAGTTGTTTGAACAGATCGTTGAGTATAATGTCGTCAAAGCAGATCAGGCCTTCTTTCCACAAATAATAGTCATAGTCGGTTATGGAAGAAACAGCATATTTCCCTCCTTCGATCCTTACTTTACTACCGGGATTCAGCGTTATCGGCTTATTATTGTCGCCGGCTTTCAGTATTTCAACCGATCCTTCTATGAGGTCGGCCTCAAACGCAGGATTTTGGGGATAGGCCTGTACGTTAAATTGTGTTCCAAGTACCCTGATGGTGTAGTCGCCTGACCGGACAAGAAATGGTTGTTCCGGCTTTTTTTGCACATCGAAGTATGCCTCCCCTTTGAGAGTGACTATCCTGTTTTCAGCATCGAATTTGGTAGGAAAAGTTATTGATGAATTGGCATTGAGCCAGACGTTAGTTCCATCGGCAAGAATTAGCTCGGCGCGCTGGCCTGTAGGAACATTCAACGTTTGATATAAAACTTCCTGTTCCGATCCTTTTGTATTACGGAAGAAGTATGACAATCCAAATCCGAAAATAAATACCGCCGCTATTTTTAGAATATTTGTAAATAAATGTGCCGGTTTTAGATGCAGCCTTTTTATGGAAACAGAAGTTCCTTTTTTCTGCCAGGCCAAAATATCATAGAGTCTGCGATACTCCCGGAATTTCTGTTTATTTTCTTCTGTTTCATGAATCCAAAGAATGACAGACTTTTTTTCCTGTGAAGAAGCTTCACCTTTTATATATCGAAATAACACTTCGTCTTCCATTGCTGTTTTTATGCTTTTACAATAAGACGATAAAAACAGCCAATACCCTAGTCTATAATTTCATATTTTATAAAAAATAAATCAATGTCAGTATAAATATAAGATAATCAGAAAGTTGTATGCGCAATATTTTAAGGGTTTTTGTCAGGTGATACTCAACCCCTTTTACCGTTATGCCGAGCCTCTCGCTAATTTCTTTATTGGTCAGGCATTCAAAACGGCTTAGTTCAAACACTCGAACAGATTGTTCAGGCAAGCTTTTTAACGCATTCCTAACAATGTCTTCAATCTCTTCGATAAAAATATGCTCGGGGATAGATTCTTCTAATGTGGCAATCCTGAAATCAAGTTCCCATTGTTCGGAAAGTTCTATATCCTTTATTCTTTCCAATTTGTGTTTTTCCACTCTAAGATGATCTAAAGATTTATTTTTTAGGATTATAAACAACAGAGAGGCGGCATTGTTTACAGGTTCTTTTTTCAATATATCCCATATTTTCAGCAAAGACTCGGTGACAATATCCTCCGCGACAAAATCGTTATGAACATACGACTTTGTAAACGTAAATGCCTGTGTATAATATCGCTGATATATGGCATTAAAGGAATTAACAATATCTTCCGGCCCCATTAGTGAATCAGTAACTGATGTTACGCAGATGTTTTAATTCTGTGTTATAAAAGATAAAAGGACAAATATAATCTATTAATCAGAATAACATTGTGGCAAAGCCAGTGAAAATACAATATTTATTGACATATCTTTGTATTTATTTACAATTCAAGGTGCAGTAATAATTCCTCTTTGCATTTATCAATCAGGGAATAATGACTATCCATTTGTTTACAGGTTATTGTCAAATGTATTCTCCAAATATACATCCTTTACGAAAATTACCGTATCATTTATGCAAATGTTCCTGGGATATTCGTTATTCAGATACTTCTGATTAGCTGAGGTAATCTTGAATTTCAGATTTTCCCCAACAGATAAATTTCAGTAACATGGATTATATTTTTCCCGTTTGATGAATCAATATTTTGGAAGAATAATACCTGTATTCAAATTGGGGTTTCTTAAAGCGTTTTTTTATTCTAACGATACTATCATAAGCATGCTCAATATTTATTTAACCCCACCCGGTATATGGAGGATGTACCGCTGCTGACACCGGGCAGTGTTAAACCGCGTGGGTGGGTTCTTCTGTCTTTGTTTTTAACGTCTCTATCTGTTTTTGGATCTTTTGGTATTTCCGGTTATAGATATCGGTATGTTTTCTCATAATATCCATCGTTCCTTCCTTGAAATGCTGTTTGGAAAATTCTATCAGCAACATCATCCGCAGGTTATAGCCCGTGTAGACACAGTATCCCTGAAAGTAGTATGGGTATCAGTTTTTTCATGGTTATTTAATATTGTTTGACTAATACAATAATTCTATTCCTTTATTAGAGATACACCTTAGCGGTCTGTCCACGTTTTTTTAATAATTTATTGTGCAAATTTCAACCCCTGAATCTTATTCCAACCTCCACGAGTGAAGTCAGGAATTTCCACAGGTGCAGAATTATTATCAAGGGAGATTTCAGTTAATGGTATCAGAGAGCACCATTCAGCCAGGTCATATACATCCATATCCAGTGGAAGACCTTTCTGCAGACAATATATCAAGCGGTAGTCCATGATGAAGTCCATACCTCCATGTCCGCCAACTTGTTTAGCCTGCTCTTCGATATCCTTTGCTATAGGGTGTTTGTATTTTTCCATCAGTGCTTTACGTACATCTTCCGGCACAAATTCATGAGTAGTCAGATTTTCATGATTCTTAGTGAGTGCGGGATCTAAGTCTTCACTACCCAATGCATAACCTTCGACAGGATACTTATTCGCAAAACCTTTTGTACCTGTAAGCTGATACATACGGTTGTATGGACGAGGTGAAGTTACGTTGTGTTCTATCAATATAGACTTTCCTTTTTCTGTACCTATCAGTGTACAGGTATGATCTCCGTTACGGAAATTCTTCACATCCTCTCCCCTGTCTTTTTTCAGAAATTCGGGATTACCAATCGCCTTTGTATCCACAGATACCAGATAATTCAACTTATCACCACGATGTATATTCATCGCCTGACATACAGGCCCTAATCCGTGAGTTGGATATACATCGCCACGACGCTCTTTGTTAAAATCCATACGCCAATCGTTCCAATACTCATCCCAATAAGGTTGTAGTCCATGGATATATGCACCTTCGCCATGAATAACATCACCTAAAAGACCCTGCTGAACCATATTCAGCGTAGTCAGTTCAAAGAAGTCATATACACAGTTTTCGAGTTGCATACAATGCTTGCGCGTTTGCTCCGAGGTATTTATCAAATCCCAGATCTCATCCATCGACATAGCCGAAGGGACTTCTATAGCTACATGTTTACCATCTTTCATCGCCTGTACACCCATTTTGGCATGGGACTTCCAGTCTGTGGCTATATAGATAAGGTCTACATTCGGAAGTGCTGTTACTTTCTTCCAGACTTCTCTATCTCCATAAAATTCCTGAGCCTTAGGGAATCCGCGCTTAACTAACATTTCATTCACCTTTTGTGTGTTCTTTTGCTCCACATCACAAAGTGCGACTATCTCCACTCCGGGGATATGTGTCATACGTTGTACAGCCCCGGGACCGCGCATACCCAAACCGATAAAGGCCACACGTACTACAGGCAGGGGAGCTGTTTTTAACTCCAATACATCTGTTTGTCCGGCAGGCCGGGCCGGAACAGGTGTTTTAATGACATTCTGAGAAAATGCATTCAGGCTACTAAAAAGAAGTAATCCTAATAAAACTGTTGCGATTTTTTTCATGGTTTATTGGTTATAGATATATGTTTATTGTTCAATCTTAAGTTTCGTCAATACAGGTACTTTAGTTGTCCTAACTTCAGTCTGCATTTTGCCGTTCAATTGCTCGAAGATAACGATTTCATTCTCTCCTTTCTTAAGCCACACACCCGGGATATAAAGTGTCTGCTGTGGACCCGTATGCCAGTAGCGGCCGATATTCTTTCCATTGATAAAGATAATGCCTTTACCCCAGTCTTCCATATTGATGAAAGTATCGCCAGTCTCTGCCAGCTTGAAAGTACCTTTATACAGCACTGGTTTACCTGTTAATGATTTAACAGCCGATTCCTTATTATCATATACATTGGCTTTCCTTATTTTGTTGAAATCAGGAGCCTTATCCATAGGAAGCTGAATCATCTGCCAGTCTCCTTCGATTTCCATATCATTTATCCTGACCGGGCTGATAATACCTTTTGTATTATGGATAATCTCCGGGCCGTAGTTGATACACTAGTGTCCACTAAAAAAAATTAAGACATAATTGAGTATCATTTTGATAGTTTATCTGCGTATCATTATTATTAAAAAGATTTTCTATTGGCATTCTTTCAAATAATGATAAAC
>JAITVV010000025.1 GCA_031285625.1 Prevotella sp. | reverse complement strand
ATACACGTACAAGTTTTATGCATCCCGCATACAAGAGAGGACAACTGAGAATAATAAACAGTTAATTTATTGTTAAATCAAATAAAACATTAGGATATTAGCATAGAATACGTGGGAACTGCTAACTTATCGTATAAGAGGCTCTGGTAAGCCCTAGGTACAAATAAGCAACAGCCCCACGCCCTTGTTATAAAAGACGTGGAACGTTCTGCTTACTATCCTTGTACCTATAAAATTTACCAGATTTCTTATTACAGGATAATATTAAACGCTTCGTTTATTTTTAAATATGAGATTATACTTATCGCTATAAATATAATCTTGCACAAAAGTAATAATTATTTCTTTAGGTGTTTCTTTTGTTGCAGTAAACCCTTTCTAATTACTACCTTATCATTTACATACTTTTCATCCAATCCTCGATTATATAAGGTCTGTGCAGCAATACCAATCTCATCTTTGCTAAAAGTGTCGTAAATAGCCTGTATTGAGCCGAAATAGAGGTGTTCATCAATATTCAGAATATGTACATGAATAACTTGTCTTTGTTGTGATTCTTTTTCTTTCATAACTACAAAGATATAGTATTTTAGTAAATATAATAAAAATATATACCATTTCATTTGGTAGATATATTAAATATAATTACCTTTGATTTGTAATTAATGAAAGTCAGATTATGAAGAAAGTAGTTATATACGCAAGGGTATCAACTTTAAATCAAGATTTCAATAGGCAAATTAATGACCTAACCACTTTTGCTAGGCGAAACGATATGATAATTGATTGTGTATTTGCTGAAAAGGTAAGTGGGACTAAACGCCAAGAGGATAGAGCTGAGCTATTGCGTATGATTAATTATGTAAAAGACAACAATATCGATAAGGTGTTAGTTAGTGAAGTTTCACGATTACATAGGACCCAATTAGGCTTACTTGAAACTATTTCATTATTAAATGAGAATAAAGTCTCAGTATATATTCAAAACCTTAATATTGAAACATTAACAGAAGACAAGAAGGTAAACCCAATGGCTCAATTACTTGTTTCATTACTATCTGAAATAGCTAATCTTGAAAAAGGTAACATTAGAGAACGCATGCGGTCAGGTTATCAAAACTTCATTAAAAATGGGGGTTCAGTTGGTCGTAAAGTTGGTTATAGGAAAGATAATGAGGCTATGAAAAACCAATATGCAGAAGATATCAAACTATTGAGAAAGGGTTATTCGCTCAGAAATATACAAAAGATTACGAATACCAGCGTAAATACTTTAAGAAGAATTAAAGCAATAATGTAACAGGGGTAGGTATCCCCCACCTACCCCCTACGCCAAGGTATCCTGAGTCAATTTACAAAAGCTATGTCCTCAAAATATGAGTACTATTATTCTGAAGGTGTCGATGTGCTATAAAAAAAATTCCAGAAAAAAATTACGCCAGAATTTGGGAATGAAAAATAAAAATAGTACAATTGCAAATATTAGTTAAAACACAAACATAGGAAGTAGTCACCCAGTAGCTTACTAATATATGTTGATTGGTATTTTTTCTTAAAAAAGAATATCAATAGCATTGCTATTGTGGAAAAAATAAAGGTGTAAAATCTTTATGGATGTTTAATGAAGAACAAATTAGAAAATATGAAGAAATTTTCAAAAAGAATAATGTAGAGTTTGCAGATGAAAAAGAATTACAATCTGTATTAAGCCAGATGTATTTGTATGCTCAACTTACTTATGAGCAATTTAGAATAAATAATAAATTAGATAATTAATTAAGATGAAAAAGAATAATATAAAAACGCAAAGAACTAAAACAGAAGCTGGCTTATTCGCCTATACATATGCAAGGGTATCAACAAAGAAACAGTTTGATAATAATTGCAGCATAGAAACACAAATGAAGTATATAATTGATTATGCTACCAGAAACAATATTGAAATAGTCCAGTCTTATGGCTTAACTTTTGAATCAGCTAAAACTGACGACAGGAAAGAGTTTAACAAAATGATTACTGATGCGAAAAAGAATAGAAAGATTAATACAATATTGGTTTTCGACTTAGACCGCTTTTCACGAAGTGGGGGCGGTGCAATCGTATTGAAAGATGAATTGTTAGAAGAAGGTATCTATCTTCATTCAGTAACACAACCGATAGATACATCAACCGATTCAGGTGTATTGATGCAAGATATACACTTCATCATGGGGAAATATGATAATATGCAACGAAGGAAGAAGTGTCTTACAGGTATAAAAAATAAGTTAGAAAAGGGCATATGTACATTCAAACCACCAATTGGATATACGAAGGTGAAAGAAACTGTCAATGGTAAAGAAACCACCAAGATTGTGATTAATAAGGAAGGTGAATCCATTAGGAAGGCTTTTGAATGGAAAGCCTATGATAATTTAGCAAACAGCGAGATTTTATTCAAACTAAGAAGTGAAGAGGGATTAAATCTGACCAAACAGGAGTTATCTAAGATTTTTAGAAACCCATTCTATAAGGGATATATCAAACATAAAATGTTAGGGGATGAGTTGGTAGAAGCTACCAACTTCAAACCTCTTGTATCAGTAGAATTATTCGATTTGGCAAATGGCATAGCTACATCAAAGAAATACGCTTACAAACATGAGCGAATCAATGATAGCTACCCATTAAGAAGACATGTATTTTGTGCTGAATGTGGAGTAAGTTTAACAAGTTATACTAAAAAAGGCAGATATATATATTATAAATGCAATACTGTTGGTTGTTGCAAAAACTATTCGGGCGAGATGATACACAATCAATACTCTAATATATTACGCTCATACAGTATTCCAGATGCGTTTAAACCTGTTCTTTCATGTATGATGAAGGATTTGTTCAATGATTGGAATAAGATTGCTATAAACCAACAAAAACAGTTTAAAACAAGAATTACAGAAATAGAGAATAAAATACAAACAGCCAAAGTTAAATATGGGTGCGGTGAAATAGATAAAGATATATATGATGCAGTACATAACGAACTTGCACCACAGTTGACTGATTTAAAGCAAAAACTTGAAATTGCTGAAATAAATTTATCGAACTATGAACCGTATGTAGATTATGCACTGCAAATGTCTTGTAAATTAGGTAGTTTATGGAAAGAATTTGATATTGTAAAGAAAGAAAAATTGCAAAATTTAGTGTTTCCTGAGGGTGTTTTCTATGACCAAAAAATTGAAGGTTATCGAACTGCAAAACACAATTCATTTCTTCATTTAATCAACACAGAAATAGCAAGTTATAGAAATGAAAAAAGCGACAAAAAGAAGAAATCTTCAATTTGTCGCTCTCAGTGCGCATGAAGGGACTCGAACCCCCACGGACATAGTCCACTGCCACCTGAAGACAGCGCGGCTACCATTACGCCACATGCGCCTTTTCGAGCGAAAAACGGGGCTCGAACCCGCGACCCCAACCTTGGGAAGGTTGTGCTCTACCAACTGAGCTACTTTCGCAATTGGTCTCGCAAAATTAATATATTTTCTGATACAAAAAGCAAATTTTAAGCTAGAAATTGAAGGAATCTTATTACTATTTTAATATTCAACCACGCTAATTCAGCTTAGATGCACTCTGTATTTGTGGTTAACTAACAGGAATATCTATTCAATAATGTATAAAAAAAATGCCCCAAAAGTATCATTAAACTCTTGAGGCATTTCATCCCCAATCTAGAAATATTAATTAACCTCCACTGTTTGACCTAATGAATATATCTCATCTGATTTTCCATAGGATTTTTCTTTCAGGTTACCATAGAGTTTTACGACTACTTTATATTTAGAATCAGGTTCTTTTAAAGTCAAATTCCATGTTGTAGGTTCATCCTCCAGATAAACGTAAGACTCTCTGGTAGTACCTTTATATACCTGAATAAATACAGATATAGGCCTTTTTATTTCATCGGAAATACCAGATGATGGTATACTCCAAGACAATACAGCCTGATCAGAACCTGATAAAGTAGATTTCAGGCCCTCTACCGTAGGTAATATAACACCATCTTTGCCATCAATGACATCCCTATCGTAACAACTATTTGCTAAGAAGGGTAAACTGATCGTTAACAGAATGTATATTATTTTTTTCATACTTATCTTATTTTAATGATTTAAGATTAATAACCAGGGTTTTGTGTATATACACCCATCGACCAATTCATTTGATTTTGTGGAATAGGTTTATATTCGTCTCTTCCTGCTACAAAAACTGCATTGTTCATCCACGAGAATCTATTTTTTTCCTTTTGAAAATACGCATTCATTGTCGGTTCCAGAATACCCCATCTCTGCAAGTCAAAAAAGCGCCGGCCTTCACAAGCCGTTTCCATTCTATTCTCAAACATTAAAGCTTTCCAGGCATATTCTTTAGTCCATTTCGAATCATTCGGGTATAAGCCTACTTTATAATCAAGATAATATGAACCATCATTATTTCTCAATCGAATAGTACTGTTAGCAGCCCTTTGACGAACTTTGTTAATAATAGGACGAGCCTCTGCGTGACGATCTAATTGAATTAGAATCTCAGCCTTCCATAAAAGAACCTCTGCATAACGGATTTGCTTCACATTCATTGAATTCCGGTTTACGATAAGACAAGCACAGTCCGGATGTACCAATTCCTTTAAAGATTTCATATATCCATAATCACCAGGACTTCGTGAGCCACTCTCCTGGAAAAGCAAATCCGGGTCATACTTGAATGGATATCCGGGTACAGCGGCTGTGTGACTGAAACGGGGATCGAAAGTGTTTTCTGCAAAATAGGTATCATAATGACCCTTTAGTTCTGCATTATTAAATGTATCGAAAAGAGGTAACCCATTTGCATCTACCCTAAATGCATTTGCCAGGTTGAAACTAACTTTATGGAAATCACAGCAAGGGAAATAAGGTTCCCACGATGGTGCATTTAATTCCGAACCATTATTGGTATTCCCACCATTAGAGGTTCCATCACTTATCGAATATTGAAGTTCCCATATTGCTTCTTTGGTAGCATTGTCATATTCCGGCAAAAAGTTATCGGCAAAATCTTCACATAAAGCTACCGCATTACCTTCCTGATCAGTAATTTCATTTATATAAGTAAGGGCACGTTGAAGTACATCCTTGTTTATATTTTTTACCTGATGCCTTTCGTCCTGTTCATAAGCCATAAAGAGTAAAGCCTTTGCCGCCATAGCCCGGGCTGTATTTTTATTCACCCGTCCCGGTTCATCTTTCTGTTCCTCGGGAAGTAACCTTACAGCTTCTTCAAGATCGGCTACAATATTTTGCCATAATTGGCTATCATCAGCACCGTCAATCTTGTTAGGGGTTGTTTTAATAACCTCTACATCCCGGGCAGTAGTTTCATCAATCCAAGGAATATACCGCCACAGGGTTTTCATAAAAAAATATGTCGATCCGCGGAGAAACTTCACTTCTCCTATTCTTGTGTTTTTCAACGGATAATTCTCATCGGTAAGTAAAGACAATGCGTAAAGTGCCGTATTATACCTAGATATGGCAAAATATCCACTTGTCCATACTCCATCATTTCTATCAATTGTAGGCACTACCGAAGTAAATATTTCCATTTCATACCAGCTTTGCTGGTCGCTGGTACCTGCCCCTCCTTTATAAGCATCGTCCGACCTTATCGAACCGTGCATCCAACTATTATGGGAATCTGACCACGGGAGATTCGGTATAGCCGAGTAACATGGCGTAATAAAACCTTCAATATATTCCGGCTTTCCCAACATAAAATCGTCTGCCAGAAGTCCTTTCGGATTTACATTCAGCTGATCGTTACAGCTAATCATTATTAAGGCTATAACAGGCAATAATAAAGATGTATATATTATTTTCATAATTATTTATTTAAAATGTTAGATTAACGCCAAAAGTCATTGTAAAAGGAACTACATATCCAAAACCTGCATTTTCAGGATCAGGTCCGGTAAATTTATCATCACTCCACCATTTCTTTATCGTAAACAGATTATTCGCAGACACATAAGTTCTAAGACGACTCATTGATATTTTATTAATAATACTCTTAGGGAAAGTATATCCAATTTCTATAGTTCTCAACTTCAGATACGATCCGTCTTTGATAAAATAAGTCGAAGACCTTCCTTCGTCGTTCAGGTTTTGTGTAGATAGGGCCGGTTTATTAGAATTAGGATTTTGAGGTGTCCATGCATCAAATACACCTTTCAGGTGATTTTTATTACTTCTGGTTGAGATATTCCAGAAATCGCTATATTCTATCCACTCATCCCATACCTGGTTTCCATACACACCTTGAAAGAACATTGAAAAATCTATATTTCTATAATTAGCCTGAAAGTTAAGTCCGAAAGTAAAATCAGGGTCACCGACACCAATCCATGTACGGTCAAAATCAGATGTTATATTTCCGTCACCATCAAGGTCTTTGTAGCGTATACGGCCTATACCTTTTCCCGATTGTTGAGGCGAATTATCAACTTCCTCTTGTGTTTTGAAAATACCATCAGCAACATACCCATAGAAAGAAGAACGGGGACGTCCTATCATGTCATCCAGCATACCATTACCTCCATATACGCTACGTACAGATTCCGGAAGATCAAGTATCTTATTTTTGTAAGTAGCAAAGTTTCCTGTTATGCTATAGTTAAACTCCGATGACGGTTTGCTTCTATAGATGAGAAGTAATTCAATCCCTTTATTCTCCATACTCGGTCCATTTACATACTGATATCCTCCTTCACCTATCCCAGCCATGTATTCAGGTTTGTAAAGCATATCGGTAGTTTTCTTATAGAAGTAGTCAATAGATCCGCTGATTCTCTGATCCAGGAAACCATAATCAATTCCATAATTCGTTTGTGTTACTGTCTCCCATTTTAGGTCGGGATTTCCTGTACGGTCTTTATAGTAACCAGACATTAATGAGCCGCTACCGACTCCCTTTATATCATAAGATGTTTTATCATAATTTGCGATATAACTATTTTGCAACCATCCGCTAGGAATAGCAGAGTTACCATTTTTACCCCAGCTGAACCGGAGTTTCAGGTCAGATAAATAATTCAGATTCTCCATAAAAGATTCGTTCTTGATTCTCCAACCTAAAGAGAATGCAGGAAAAGACGCCCATTGGTTATTGGCTCCGAACTTAGAAGAACCATCGTGGCGGAATGTCACGGATAATAAGTATTTTGAATCGTAAGCATAATTCGCCTTTGCAAAATAAGAAAACAATGAATATTCATCTCCTGATCCTTTAGCCTCTGTTATTTGGTCTCCTGTAGCTACATCAAGATATGCGTAATCTCTGTCCTCTAATAACAGTCCGTTTTTTCTGGCATAAAAACCTTCGCTTTCAGCTTTCGTAAATTCAACTCCGGCAACAGCATCAATAGCATGCTTGCCAAAGGTTCCACTATAATTCAACTGGTTAGTCCATTGATATTCGAGAAAATGACTTTGATCATTTCTCACATAGTTCAACTTTTCAGATCTTCCTGCTCCATCTGCTTCATCCCATTTAGGATCTATAGCCCGGTAGTAACTTCCACGATAGTCGACACCAAAAGAAGTACGTGCATGTAATCCTTTAATTATCATCAGGTCCGCATAGGTGTTACCAATTAGCTTTAAGAACTTATTTACATTATCTTTTCCTAATATGAGATTTTTCACAGGATTGCGATAATCGTCCATACCCACGTCTAAAGAGGCACCTCCCCATCCTCCGGTGTCTGTATAAACAGGAATAATAGGTGGTTCCATTACAGCCCAATCGGTTTCATTGGCTTCTCTATAATTGATATAGTTCATTTCGAAGTTTTCCCCGATTTTTAAACGTTTATTTATCAGATTAAATTCAGTGTTGATTCTGGCAGAATATTTTTTCCAGAATGTCTCTATCTGGATGCCTTGTGTATCTTCATAACCCAGATTGAAAAACGTGCGCGATTTATCGTTACCAGCCGAAATAGATATCTGATGATTATGAGATACTCCTGTTCTGGATATTTCATCAACCCAATTGGTATTGGCCGGACGCATTGTTTTTGCATTGTTCAACCACTCCACAGGTTGTAACGAATTCAGAACCGCATTTCCGTTTCCATCGTATCCCCAATCATAGTTATAATATCTTATTCCGGTTCCTATTTCTCCCAGCTTACCATCATTTGCCCATGCCTGCCACAGTGCGCGCCCATACTCATCGGTATTCATCAGATCGGGTTTGTTCGACCAGGTTGACAATTGCAATCTGCCATCGTAACTAATAGTTGTCTCTCCGGCTTTTCCTTTTTTTGTTTCAATAATAATTACCCCGGCTGCCGCTCGTGAGCCATAAATACTGGCAGAAGAAGCATCCTTCAATACCTGTATAGATTCAATATTAGCAGGATTTATATCACGCAGATTATAATCACCGGCTAATCCATCCAGTACAATCAATGGCCCGGGCTGGGCATTTAGCGATGTTAGTCCCCTGATCTGAACATTAACACTTGCCCCGGGACTACCATCACCTGTAATAAATACTCCCGGTAGTTTACCCTGTAACGATTTCAAAGCATTTGTAGAAGGATTTTGTGCAATATCTGAAGCAGACGCTATTGCTAAAGAGCCTGTTAAATCGGCTTTTCGCTGAGTCATATAACCAGTTTGGACAATGACCTCTCCCAATGCAGTTGCATTGTCTTCCATTATAACATCCAGTGTATTGATTCCACGCACTGACCTTTCTTCTGTTTTTTTACCAATAAATGAAAATACCAGAATATCGTTATCCGAATTAATTTCTATAGAATATTTACCATTAATGTCGGTCATTGATCCTTTCGAACTCCCTTTAATAGAGATTGTAGCTCCCGGAAGAAAGTCTCCGGTTTCTTTTTCTGTTACAACCCCTGTCACAAGTCTTTTCTGTGTCGATTGGTATGGATTGGCATGTGTGATGCTGGTTGCCCACATGAAGAGGAAGATCAAACCCAGATATCTGGCTCTCTTCCGTAACAAACCTTTAGGATTTGTTACAACAAAATGTTTTAAATGTTTCATAATTACGATTAAAATTTGATTAACATATAAGTTGAAATAGTGTTTTTAATTAGATAGCATGCCCCCTAACACCCTGATTAGGGTGCTCTACACAATTCTTCTTTTAATTACTAATTAATTAGATATCAGTTAACTATTATTACTTTTCTGGCATTAGTTGTACGCAATCCAATCCGAACATATACCTTGCTCCTTCAGATAGTGTGTTTGTTCCTGTTATCTCTATTTTCAATTTAATTTTACCTGATACCGGTCTATAAGTTCCGATGTTTATTGGGGCAGAATGTCTGACTGTTTTGTTGTATCCGTCAAATGTTACATTAGAAGTTTTATCATTAACAATGAATTTCAGTATCCCATAATCACTTGCTTGTGTAGCAAAAAGTACCATTTTGTATTTCTCTTCTGATTCCAGATTGTCAAATTCAAATTCTATAAAATCTCCCTCTTTTCCGTTCCTACACAACAAATGTTTTGCCCGGCTCCACTTTCCATCTGAGAAATCTGCAGTACCTTGTCCTCCAATCTGCAGCGAAACTGATTGAGCTACAGGCTTCAACTCCTCAAACTCTATACTATTCGCTATCTTATAATCTTTGGGATTCTCGGGGGTAGGAACTAATTTTTTTGTAGCTTCTTCTACTCCGGAAAGCCCTATTGCCTTAGCATCATAGTCTCCATACCAATATGTAGTTGTCGCATAATCGGAGTAGCCCCTTTGCCAACCAATCATCTCAATATCGAATCTAAATTTCTCCTTAAAAGGTATGCCATCCAGATTCCGCGTACGGAAAAATGCATTGTAACCATGTGAACTTTCCAAATCTGCACGGGGTGCTCCACCAAATGGTGTATGGAAAGGGACAACCGGAGCCCATGAACTATTATAATAGTCTTCAGTTCCAGTACCAAAATGTGAAGGAAAAGTATCATTATCTACCCAGATTTTTTCATCGCCTTCTCCATACCAACGTGGCGCATGATTAAATAATGACAATAGATCACCCATGTAAAGTCCCCGTCCTTGTATGGTTGCAAAGTTCCATTCGGTACAGTTTTCCGGTTCATCATATTTATGAACAGGGATCTGTGCTTCCTGACGCCATGAGCTGTGAAAGTATAGTGATCTCGCATCCCATGTAAGAGGTAGTACATTTGCTTCTATCTTTACATTTATTGGCAAAGGTGATATATTTACCAGTTTGATTACTCCTTGCTTTTTGTATGGCATTAGCCAACGGCTGATAATATTTCCTTTTCCATCTGAATCAAGATACCAGCTTTTTACATATGGGGCACCCATACCCCCACCGGAAAAATCGCTAAGTGGTACCCATACGGTTTGCTTACCGTCAAATTGAGCGCAAAAAATAATTTGCCTCATCATCTGTGCAAAATCTGACGAATCTTTAACACCTACATTGAACTTTATTTCATAAACGGCTTTCTCTCCTTCGGGCAAACTGATGGATAAAGAGTCGGTTGCTGCCAATTCTTTGCTTTCATTTATTACTTCCCCCTTTCTAATTTCAGCAGGATTTAACAGTAGGTTATCGGTCTGGGCAATCTTTTGCTGAGCCCTTTTTAGTACTTCCTCCGAAAATGTCTCTATAGCAGTATTCTGAGGATACCTACGAAAATTAATACCATAGTATTTAGGTGTTAGTTCTACACCCGGTGCATCCTCAAATGTAATTTTACAACCTTTACCGTATGGGATAGGAAGAAATAATGTGTTTCCTCCCTTTCCATCCGGCTCGTAACTGGTATGAGGCTGGAGTAGTCCGCGTCCAATGCCCGGTACATTTATCTGCATAAGGTCGTAAGCCGGTATAGTCCATCCGGGTTCAGAAGAGCCATCAAAATAGAAGCGCCAGGTACCACTCTTATTTATTGTTGTTACCCAAATACGGGTTATCACTCCGGGACCGGTTTCGTCGAACATTACTTTTTCTATTCTGTCTCCAATTGTATCTATCCGCATAATACCAAACCCATCATCATTGGCAAACCAAGTAGGATCATCCGGAGAAACGGAACGCCTGTCATAACTGCTTTCTTGATGGCAGGTATAATATGGATCCGGAAAACGGGATAGTTCTTCTACAGATACCATTTCTTCGAGAAGTGACTCTAACGTAATGACCTTTTCTCCTTTGTCACACGATTTGAATAATAATCCAAGACTGATGAGTATAAAACACAGTTTTGTTATTTTCATAGTATATGTATTTAGGTTATTTAGTAATTGTTTCGGTATGCTTAACCCATGCTCCCGGAAATGAACAGACATGTGCGGCAGCATTCACAGCCATTCTATGTGCTTCTGCAAGTGTTTTTCCTATCAGTAATGATGTAATCAGTACCCCTGAAAAACAATCACCGGCACCTACTGTATCAGCAACATTTATCCGAGGTGTTTCTATAGTTGAAGTTTCGCCAAAAGTACAAACAGTACTATAAGATGATCCGGCTGTAAGAATTACAAGTTTCAGGTTGTATTGTGATATAAACCAGTGGCATACTTGTTCATTTTCCATTCTGAGCGAAAATAAATCCTTTAGTATTTCAATTTCCTCTTCATTGATTTTAAAAGCATTTGCATACAATAAGGAATTTTCGATCAGTTCTTTTGAATAGAAATGTTGTCTTAAATTTATATCATATAATTTATAGACACAATTTTCTGCAAGTTTAAGCAATTCTATTGTTGTGTTTCTTGAAACATGGTTCCGTTGAGCCAAAGTACCAAAACAAATAGCATCAGCCTGAACTGCAAGCTGTTTCATTGTATCAGTTAAAGGGATATAATCCCAGGCTACATTCTCATTTATGGTATAGTGTGGTATTCCATTATCCAGTTTAACATCAACTGTTCCTGTAGGATAGCTTACCTTTTCTACCAGGTACTTTATACCATTATTATTTAATTCCTGTAATAATTCATCACCAAGCGAATCTTTCCCCAAAGCACTTATAGCATAGGCGTCAGCTCCGGTTTGCGATGCATGAAAGGCAAAGTTTACAGGCGCTCCCCCAGCCTTTTTACCGGATGGGAGAACATCCCACAACAATTCACCAATACCTATAATAATATTTTTTTCTTTCATGTTATTATTCATTTAAGCCTAATTCTTTCTCTATTTGTTCCAACGATTTACCCTTTGTTTCGGGTATGTATACAAGAATAAAAATAAAAGCTATAACACTAAATACTGCAAATATGCCAAATGCTACTGAACCGCCCAGATTATTTAGTATCCAAGGGAAGAACTGTACTGTAAGGAAAGTACATAACCAACTTATCCCAGTAGATATAGACATGGCAGTACCTCTGATACGCGAAGGATAAATTTCAGAAGTTACAACCCACATCACAGGAGCCAATGATGCTGCAAAGAAACCAATATAACATAACACTGCAATCAAAGATCCAACACCGCTGGCTGATGGAACAATAAACGTATAAATCAGATATAATAACGACACAATCATTCCACCGCAGCCACATAGCAATAACATCTTCCGCCCTATGCGATCGACAAGCCATACAGCTACCAATGTAAATATAAGGTTTACGATCCCCACATATATGGATTGTACCAGAGCTGTATCACCTGCGACCCCTGTCATCTCAAAAATAGTCGGGGCATAATTTATTATTACATTTATACCTGTTATTTGCTGAAATGCAGCTAGTAAAGAACCGATCAATAGTATTTTTGCTAATTTCCCCTTAAAAAGCGAACTCAGTTTTGTACTATTCTTCTCTGTTGTATTTATGCTAACTTCGGTTTTATCTAAACCCAGTTTCTCTAATGTTGTATCCCCTTTTTCCGTATGGCCTTTCATATATAACCATCGCGGACTTTCGGGCAGGATAATCAGTAGCAGAAAATATGCTATACTGAAAACGAAAGGAAAACCAAGCATCATTCGCCAGTTATCCTCATGGTTCAACAATATATAATCTACAATATAGGCTATCAATATACCAATTACAACCGCCAATTGATTGTAAGACACCAGAGTTCCGCGCAGTCTTGCAGGTGATATTTCAGATATATATACAGGTATAACAGCCGAAATCATACCTACACCGAAACCGCCAATCAGACGGAAAAGTATCAATCCGTACATACCTGAACTAAAGGCACAGCCAATGGAAGATATCACAAATAAAATTGCAGAAAAAAACATGACTTTCTTTCTTCCGAATTTATCACTGAACTGCCCTCCCAATAAAGCACCAAAGAGGCAACCTATAGTTAATATACTGACGACAAACCCAAGGGTCATATCGTCTAACCTGAAATATTCCTGTATGAAAGGGATAGCTCCTGAAATACCAGCCATATTCAGTCCAAAGATCAGCCCTCCTAAAACAGCAATAAACGTGTATAAAAACAAAGGGGAATTATTTTTTTTCATTTATACAATAGATTAGATTATGTTAAACTATACATTCTAAAACATTGCAATTTTAGGTATATAAATACTGAATGAATATAACAAATGAAACAAATGATGTAATAATTGTTACATAGAGAAAAAAAATAAACAGATAAAAAATATACAAATTTATGATTATAAATACCTTACATCAACAATCAATCTTTTTACCAGAAGAAACAATGTATTCTGTAGGGGTTACATTATACAATGTCTTAAAGCATTTTGTAAAATATGCCGGAGAAGAAAAACCTGTCATATATGTAATTTCACTTATGGTATATTGTTTTTGTTTTAATAATATCACAGCTTTATTTAGCCGGTAGTTTCTGAGGAAGTCTGTAGGAGATATTCCAAAAAGTGTTTTTATCTTTCTGTAAAGGTGTACTCTTGATAAACCAATGTCTCCACTTAGCTCTTCTATACTAAAGTCTGAATTTTCATATGAAATTTCTATCAAATCCAGTAACTTACGCCTAAAATTATCATCTATACTGACAATATCATCTATTGCTGCATTATCGATAAAGCCGGATTGCATTTTTTGCATGAAGGTTTCTTTCATCCTCAACCGTTCATGAATAATGCTTATAATCCTTGTTTTTAGAAAATCTACATCGAATGGTTTTTGTATATAATCGTCAGCTCCCTCAAGGAAACCATACATCCGCTGATTGTTTTCAGATAAAGCTGTTAACAGAATAATAGGTATATGACTAAAAGCCAGGTCTGTCTTAATTCTGTTGCTTAATTGGAAGCCATTCATACCAGGCATTAAAACATCACTTACTATAAGGGATATATCACTCCCTTCATTTAATATATTGATTGCCTCCTGAGCATTTTCAGATACTCTTACTTCAAAGTTTTCAGCTAATTCTTTCTTTAAAAAATTTCTTACATCGGAATCGTCTTCTACAACCAAAATCTTATAATCATAGAATTGTGACAATTTTTCATTTATCAATTCCTTATCTATTATCTTATTTTGAGAATCAAATTCAAGAATCGGATTCTCTTCAAGTGTATATTCTCTGGAATAATGGCTGATATCCTTAAATAAAGTGACGGTGAAAAGCGTATATTCTCCGTACTGACTCTCGACCTGAATATCACCATCATGCAAGTCTACATATTCCTTTGCCAGATTCAAGCCGATACCAAAACCCGAAACTCCCAGATTTTTATTTCCGGTATAAAAACGGTCAAACAAAAGTTGTTGTTCCTCTTCTGTCAATCCTTTTCCCCGATCTTTTATTTTTATGGTAACAGATTCTTCCTGTTCTTCGACTAAAACATATACATGGCCTTTCTTTGACGAGTATTTGAAAGCATTGGATAGTATGTTTACCAGAACCTGCTCAATCTTATTTACATCCAGGAATATATAGCATTCTTTAATATCTGTCTTAAACTCATATTGTATTTGTTTTTCCTCAGCTATCCCGTTAAAATAGTCAAGGATCTCCATTATCATTGTAATTATATCTACCCGCCTGACAATAAGCCTCATTTTATTATTATCTATTCTGCGAAAATCTAATATCTGGTTTACAATACGATAAAGCCTGTCAACATTTCGCTTGATAAGTATAAGGTCTTCATGCAAAGAACTATCTATTTTTTTACTCTTTATTATTTTATTTATAGGAGCTGCAATTAAGGTAATGGGTGTTCTGATCTCGTGGGAAATATTAGTAAAAAACTGTAATTTCTGGTTAGATATATTTTCTATTTGTTCGTTTTTGACAAATAGCTCTTGTTTCTGATTTTCTACCAATAAATTTTTTTCATATAATTCTTTATTCTTGTTTTTAATTTTAAGGTTCATATACATAACATAAATCAGCAATGGAATTATTATTAATAGTAGCCCTAGTATTAAAAAAGTTGAATTTCTTAAGAATCTGAATCTGGACAGCAGGCTAACCTCTTCTTCCTTTTGTTTATTAATCCGTTTTTGATAGTTATTTAATTGTTCTGACTGTGCCAGTATTGTTTTAGCATTTGTCTTATCTATAATAGTAGTATTCAGGGAGTAATTTTTCTGAACAGTTTTTCCTTTTATTATATTCATAGCTACTTCTATAGCCAAAGCTCCCCCTGTCGGATATTGAAACGATGCCTCAAACTCCCCGTTTGCAACTGCCTCTATTCCTGAATTATCGCCATATACTCCATCGATACCTATAAATTTAATTCGTTCTGCTGCTATCGAATCTTTTCTTTTTATAGCGTCTTTGGCAGCAATGGCCATAATATCGTTGTGTGCAAAAATAAGATCGATATTATCGTAGGAGTTTATTTTTTCGACTTCGTCTAATGCTACATTATATTGCCACTTGCCATAAATTTGTTCTACTTTATATTTATCCAGAATATACATAAAACCCTCGTGACGCTCAATAGCCGGGGAAGAACCTTCAAGCCCCCATATCTCCAATATGTTAGATTCCTTAGGTAATATTTTGTTTACATATTCACCGATAGCCAAGCCTATATTATAGTTATTGGCCCCAATGGAAACAGTGTATTCATCCGATTGGATTTTTCTGTCGTGAATAATGGTAGGGATACCTTTATGGTAAGCTTCAACGGCTACATCTGTAATCGGAACAGCCTCGTTTGGCGATATAATCAATACGTCTACATTCTGGGAAATAAGTTTTCGTATCTGGCTTATCTGGCGGCTATTATTACCTAAGGCATTGTATACCACAAGTTCTACATCTTTGTAATTGGAAGCTTCGATCTGCATTTCCATAACCACAGCCTCCCTCCATGGATCTGATGTACATTGCGAAAATCCAATAACATATTTGGTATTGTCATCGGAGTTGTCGGAGCATGCAAATGAAATAAATACAAATAATAGGGATAGGATAGATATTCTGGGTTTCATAGTATTATATAGTATTAATGGTTATGAAGATATAAGCCTTTTGCTATATATCAAGTATGGATTATACTATTTAACCATTGTGAATTATAAAAAACGCCTTGAAGATATCAAGGCGTTTTTTATGATAGTCTACCAGATCGACTTCACGGAAAATACTTCCAGATCTTTTACTGTTATATTATTTCCCCAGAAATGAAAACCTTCTGCGTTATCATTGTCCGGTTTCCGGCTCATAGAATAAGAATATATTCCGCCATCTATAAATACCTCGATAGAAGTACGGTCTATATAGATATCTGCAGTCAGTTCCATGCTGGTCATATTCTGAGGAGAATAAAACATGCCATTAAGCTTATTACCGTTCATGTCATAATCAATCATACGTTGTCCGAAAAGATTAAATCCGGCATCAGTAGCATGTGATAGTTTTATTGTTGTTTTTATACGCAGACAATCAGCGTTATAAAACTCTTTCATCTTAGCATTGGCATCATTTGATGTCAGGTTACTCCACGACTTTACCGAAGAAAATAATTGTTCGGTTTCTTTTACGGGTACGCTATAAAGCCGGGGCCCATCCTTAGTAGTCCGCAATGTTAATTCGGTAGGTAGAGTCATAATGCCATTAAAAGACATACCTGGATTCTGTATCCTACCCCATCCTATCTGTATGCGCCGTCCGTCACTGTCTGGTATATTGGTAAAAGTCTGTGCAGCATAAATTGTACCCGAAGTATAATAATACTTACCCGATTCAGGTGTAAATACTTTTCCATCAAATTGCCCCAACATATATGTTCCCGAAGCGCCATACATCACCCATTTGGTATTATTCTTGTTGCCATCTATCGGTAGTTCAAATAACTCAGGGCATTCCCAGAATCCGGTTGTATGGCTTTGATAAGTCCACTCCCTCAGGTCTTTGGATGTATATATAGAATGACCGTCACGTTCGTTGAGTACCATTACCCAATGATTCGACGGTTTATACCAAAACACTTTCGGATCGCGTGTATCCTGACTATTCCATTTTGCTTTGGAGTCTATCAACGGGTTTTTATCATATTTCGTCCAAGTTCTCCCTTTGTCGAGACTGTATGCCATCCCCTGCACTTGTTTTTCGGGGCCGGCAGCTGTAAAGAAAACAATCATTGCCGGTGTATTCCCTTTATTATAACCGGCCGTATTATCATAATCGATTACAGCCGAACCTGAAAACATGGTACCAAGATGATCGGGATAAAGCGCTTCCGGTAACTGGTTCCAATGTACAAGGTCACGGCTTACGGCGTGCCCCCAATGCATATTCTCCCAATCTTTTTCATATGGATTATGCTGATAGAAAAGGTGATATTCCCCATCGTAGTATATTAGCCCGTTAGGATCATTTATCCATCCGCGTTGTGTTGTAAAATGAAATTGAGGGCGATTCTTTTCTTTATAGAGACTTTCCGAACCTTCTATCTTGTCGTCCTGATAGATTTTACTCAGTCCGGCAGTATCACCGTTATAACTTATTTTTATTGTTTTCCCTTTCAGATGCTCTACATCGCAGAATACCCAGTAATCGGCTTCAGCCGGGGCCAGGCGAATAACAAACGAACGTTCCTGCTTGCCATCAATCTCAAAACTCATATGCGCCCTGTTTACATTGTGAGAAACGGGTAGATTAAGATATTTTTTCGTTATTTTAATGGTTATATCTCCTGCATATATAGAAAAGACCGAAAAAAAATAGATGAGTGCACTAAGTGCTGTTCTGGTTAGTAATTTCATGATAATCGATATTTTTAATATTAATTTTAACGCAAGTATAAAGGAAGTTATACTAAAATCATATAATAATTAGTACAAATACTTATACTTTGGTAACATTTACTAAAATTAGGCACTTGCACACTAGATTAAAGAAATATATTCACTTGAGACAAAATTAAGAAAAACCAAAAAATAGTAATTATACCCCATATTGGAAAAAATCTATGTCAATGGGAGAAATGACCGATGAATTAAAGGGAAATAAATAGAGGTAAAAGAAGTAAAAAGCCTGACAGAAAAATCTATCAGGCTATAAGTACACACGAGGGGACTTGAACCCCTACGCCCTTGCGAGCACTACCCCCTCAAAGTAGCATGTCTACCAATTCCACCACGTGTGCGTGTATGCTTAAACAAAAAATGTGACCTCTTGTCACATCTGAGCGAAAGACGGGATTCGAACCCGCGACCCCGACCTTGGCAAGGTCGTGCTCTACCAACTGAGCTACTTTCGCAATTGAGAGTGCAAATATAGAGGCTATTTTTAATTTTTCAAAATTTCTTCCCGTGTTTTTTACTGAAAATATTCTTTAGATCTTGTTTGCAAGTACTAAAACAAAAAAAGTCTCTAATTTGATATTAGAGACTTTCTATATTAGATTTTTGAAACTATTTTACTTCCCAAATATCCTGTTTCATTAGATAATCTCTAAGTTTACGAACCGGATTCTTAGCTTGCACCTCTTCAATCTGATCTTTTACACCTCCGTCATAAGTTAATGCTTCCACATCGCGAATAACTCCCAATGCTAAAGGTAAACCATTCTCCGGAGACATTAAACCTAGTTTCATATGCAAAGTATTATCTTGAGATGTAGCGTCATGTACCAATACATCATCAATAGTATATCCATTCTGACCTATTATAACATCTTTTATTTGCCATCCGTCCATAACTAGACCTTTATCTTTGTTTGCTCCAAAAAGCATTTTTTCACCATGTTTAAGTAAAATCGTACGCTCTGCTCTCCATGCTTTATCCACTATATTATCGTGTATTGCATCATTAAAGATCACGCAATTTTGCAACACTTCCACAACAGATGTTCCTTTATGTCTGGCTGCAATCGTCAAGATTTCTGTAGTGTTTGCAAGATCAACATCAATACAGCGGGCAAAGAAAGTGCCACGGGCCCCTAATGCTAATTCTACTGGATGAAACGGATCTTCTACTGTTCCATATGGAGAAGATTTAGACACAAACCCTCTATCCGATGTCGGTGAAAATTGCCCTTTAGTCAGTCCATATATTTTGTTATTCAATAATAGAATATTAATATCCACATTACGGCGTACAGCATGGATAAAATGATTCCCACCAATAGCCAAACAGTCACCATCTCCTGTTGCCAACCAAACTGACAACTCGGGTTTTGCTGTTTTTACACCTGTTGCTATTGCTGCGCCACGGCCATGAATCGTATGAAAACCATATGTATTCATATAATATGGTAAACGTGACGAACAACCAATACCCGATATCACTGCCGTCATATGAGGTTCGATATCAAGCTCAGCCATTGCTTTATGTAAACAATTGAGAAGAGCATGGTCTCCACATCCCGGACACCAACGCACATACTGATCGCTCTTATAATCTTTTGACTGATGGGATGAAGCCATCTTTAAATTTATATCTATCATAACTTTACTCTCCTAACTTCTTTGTAAATGCATCTATTAATTCAGAAACAGCAAAAGGTTGCCCTTCTACTTTATTATAACGGGATACTTGCAATCCAGGTATTTTTTCCATCAAAAAACCTGCTAGTTGTCCATTATTAAGCTCTGCAACAATTATCTTTTTGAATTTCCTGAGTACAGATTCTGTATTCTTTGGTAATGGGTTGATAAACCGGAAATGTGCTAAAGCTACCTTATCCCCGTTTGCATTCATTTTTTCTACCGCTTCGCGTAGATGGCCATATGTTCCTCCCCACCCTACAACAAGTAAATCAGCATCTTCACCTCCGATCAATTCCAGTTGAGGAATAACATCTGCAACTTTATCCACTTTAGCCTGACGCACATCTGTCATCTTTTGGTGGTTGTCAGCATCTGTTGATATGGCACCTGTATTAAAATCTTTTTCGAGTCCCCCTATGCGATGAGTATAACCCTCTAAACCTGCTTCTGCCCAATAACGGACCATTGTTTCGTCATTTCGTAGCGCGCTACGCCACTCATTTCCTTTATATTGTGTAACATCATGAGGTACAATTGCCGGATATTTATCCAGATCAGGAATACGCCATGCTGAAGAACCGTTTGCAATGTATCCGTCAGTAAGTAATATTACAGGCATAATGTGTTCCAATGCAATCTTAGATGCCCAGTATGCCATATCAAAACAGTCTGTAGGACTTGCGCCCGCCAGAACAACAATAGGGCTTTCGCCATTACGTCCATATAATGCCTGACGAAGGTCTGTTTGTTCTGTTTTTGTTGGCAAGCCGGTAGATGGTCCACCACGCTGAACATCTATAACAACCAAAGGTAATTCTGCCATTACAGCGAGCCCAATAGCTTCACTCTTAAGAGCCAAACCAGGTCCTGAGGTTGAAGTCGCAGCTAAGCTACCAGCAAAGCTGGCACCTATAGCAGTACAAACACCAGCAATCTCATCTTCTACCTGAATGGCTTTTACTCCAAGTTGCTTAAACTTCACTAGTTCGTGTAAAATATCTGTAGCTGGTGTAATCGGGTATGATCCCAGAAATAAAGGTTTGCCTGAATTCTCGGAAGCAGCGATCAACCCATATGCCGCTGCAGTATTACCATTAACATCTATATAAAAGCCTTTATCAACATTTACAGTTTCTACCCTGTATGATGATATTGACATATCTGTATTGTGTCCATAATTAAAACCATCTGCCAATACTTTCAGGTTAGCTTCTACCAGAACAGGTTTTTTGGCAAATTTAGCAGAAAGCATATGATTAGCTACATCAAGAGGCCGGTTAAATAGCCAGCACACTAATCCTAGTGCAAACATATTCTTACTACGTACCCGGGATTTCATATCCATTTCCATACCTTCCAGGCTACTTTTAGTGAGAGATGTGATAGGTACAGCTATTACTTGCTGGGTGGTAAGACCTAATTCCTTAAATGGCTCTTCTGTAGCAAATAATGCTTTTTCCAAGTCTCTTTTGGCAAAGGAATCCGTATCGATAATTATCACAGAATCCTTTTTCAATGATTTAGCATTTACTTTCAAAGCTGCAGGATTCATAGCCACCAAGACATCAGATTTATCTCCTGAATTATATATCTGGTTGCCTAAATGTACCTGAAACCCGGAAACACCGGAAAGAGTTCCTTGTGGCGCACGAATTTCGGCCGGAAAATCAGGAAATGTTGATATTTGATTTCCAAAGATTGCGGAAAGGTTAGAAAAGATGGTTCCGGTTAACTGCATACCATCTCCCGAATCACCAGAAAAACGTACGACTATGTCTTTTACGTCTTTAATTTTTACTGTGCTTTGCATTACTTACTTTTAAATAACAGATAGTATTTTAATCAATAACAAAGGAAAAAAGTATTCATGAATAAACAAACTAATTTATACAAAAAAGAGCAAAATAATACTATTTTATCCATAGATCTTTTTTATATACTGATAGGTAATAACTTATAAGTCTCACAGGATAAGATTATATTACTTAATGCACAAAATAAAAGGCATGACTAAATCATGCCTTACTTATATTGATGTTTTCATTATTCCATATATTGGGAGCAGTATTCAATAGCTTTTTTAATATCATTAAGTTTTTTAAAGTTGAGATTCTGATCTTTTAAGTATCCCTTTATTTCTTCCTCTCTCCCTTTGAATAATTTAGCTAGAGAATCTAAAGAATAAAACTTTTTATAAGAATTTTTGATTTTCAAATAATATGAATTATTGGAATCAACAAAGAGATCCTCGTTCACATTCAATTTCACTACTGGTGAATGCCCTGTATATACATCTTCCCAACTAGTGACAGCCGAAGTATTGGAAGTCATACCATATCCTTCTTTCTTTCCTTTCGACTTAAGCTTTGACTTCCATTGGATATAAAAAGCATTGTCATTATTTACAAGAATCTTTTCATAGAATATTCCACCTTTAATATGTTCAAATGTACGGTCATCAATTTTCACAAATGCAACATCCGAAGGGTTAGAGATCTCCAGAATTTTATCTTCTGAAACAAATAGCAATCTTTCCAGAACTGTATCATAATTAAATAATCCGTTAGAACCTCCTCCATCTTTGTATACAACCCGACCTGATGTAAATTGATCATATATATATCTCTTTTCAAAATCACCTTGAGTTTGGGCCAATATAAGCACAGGTAAAATAAAAAATAAAAGAAAGCATCTGTTTTTCATACTAAGCTTATTTTAATGAATTAACAACAATAATAACAAAGTAAGAAAATATTAATCAAAAAACAAACCTTTTTTCACTAAAAGTGGGTTCCAAATAATATTACGACACTTATTTTACATTAATAAAGAAAAAAGACTTACAAGTTTAATTATTCAATATCCATTCTGCATATCCGCCATCAATACTATAAACATCCGAGAAACCTTGCTGAAATAAAAATTCAGCAACCATCTGGCTACTGTTGCCATGATAACACAAAACTAAAATAGGGAGTTCCTTATTTGTCTCAAATAAGAACTGTGGAAAAGTCCAATGTAGAAGATTAATAGCTCGCTCATCATGAGATGTATTATAACTTTCCTCATCCCTGATATCGACTAAGATTGCATTAGAATTATTCAGTAAATCTTCTGCCTGATTATGATTAATGCGCTTGAAAGACATAGTGTTATTGTTTTATAAACTCTTATGTCTTATAACAAATAAGTTAAAGAGTTGTTTGAGTTCTTCTTTGGGATAAACAAAATAAACCAATAACTGTGAGTAAACCATTAAATAAAAGTATCTCATATCCTACTTGATAAGAGAACTGTCTCATTAAAATAAATTCAACCAGATAACTCAAGACTGGTGCCAGCACACATATATACGGAACATATTTATCTCGTATACTAACCTTGGTAAATAGGCCAAAAAAGAATAACCCTAATAATGGCCCATAGGTATAAGAGGCCACTTTATAAATTGTATCCAATATGTTATCTTGATGTATATAATTAATAATAAGAATCACTAGTAGAAAAGCCAAGCTCACGAACAAATGAACCCTTTGCCTTGTCTTCTTTGCCTTTATGGCGTCCTCTTTTTTTATGTTCAACAAGTCTACACAAACTGAGGTTGTCAATGCTGTTAAAGCAGAATCGGCGCTTGAAAATGCAGCGGCTATAATCCCAATTGTAAAAAAAACGAGCACCGGGAAACCCAAATATTCGGTAGCCAACACAGGAAGTATCTGGTCTGAAGTTTCGGGTAAAACTATATTATATTGTGATGCAAAAAGTAATAACAGTACTCCTAACGACAAGAATAAAAGATTTATTGGAGTAAATGCAAATCCATAGGTGATCATGTTTTTTTGAGCATCTTTTAAACTTTTACAAGTAAGGTTCTTCTGCATCATGTCCTGATCAAGTCCTGTCATTACAATTGTAATAAAAATCCCGCTAAGGAATTGCTTAAAAAAGTATTGCTTTGAAGTCCAGTCATCAAACACAAAAATACGGGAATGCTCATTATTGGTAATGGAGTTTACCATTTGTGCCACATCCATATCCATCTTGGAAGCCACTTGCCAAATAATAAGAATTACTCCCAGTATTAAACTGGATGTTTGCAAGGTATCTGTCCATATTATAGTTTTTATACCACTACGAAATGTATATGCCCAGATCAGCAAGATAATACCTGTTACAGTAACAATAAAAGGAATGTTCCACTGATCAAATACCAAAGTTTGCAATATCATGGCAACAAGGTATAATCTTGCAGCGGCCCCTATTATCTTAGACAGGATAAAGAAAGAAGCTCCTGTTTTATATGAAAAAAATCCAAAACGTTGTTCCAGATAACCATAAATAGTAGTTAAATTAAGTCTGTAGTATAAGGGCAATAGTACATAAGCAATAACAAAATATCCTACCGTGAAGCCGAAGACCATCTGCATATATGTCATATCAAATTTGCCTACCATACCCGGTACTGATACAAAAGTTACACCCGATATAGAAGTACCGACCATAGCAATAGCCACGACAAACCATGGCGATTGCCTGTTTCCTAGGAAGAAAGCGTCATTGTCACTGTTTTTCCGACTGACAAAATATGATATTAGCAATAATGCTCCAAAATATATTGCGATAATGACTAGAATAGATATTCCCATTGCTACTACTTATATAGATTCAGATACTCATTGGAATAGGAAGGTTTCTTATACACAGTGACATCTTTATCTTTGTCAATAATTATATAATTATATTCACTGCTGATTGTATCAACATTCACTTGCTTTATGTCGTCAAAACTAATGAATAGTCTGTCATATTTTACAACATCCGGATTATAACCTCTTGAAATCATTTCAAATTTGTGAGTGTCGAGATAAAGCCCGCTCAAGACATAACCTCTATTTTCCTTTTCTATATCCATTACCTTATCTGTCATATCCTTATAACATATATTAAAGGTCTCATAACCATTTATATTCAATCCAAAATTTAAACAAAGAATAGATTGAATAATAAACAACCCTCCGACCAGCAATTTTACAGAAATCTTTTCAATATACTTTGAAAAAGATATACCGATCAGAAAAATAATAAAGAAACCATAGTATACAAAAGTACGTGGAAAAGGAATGACGGAATGCCCGATTAATAGTATAACTGGTGATAATCCAAATACAAGCCAAAGTAACAATGTCATTTTTTCTCGTTCACGAAAAGCAAAAAACAGAGCTACGAAAATAATTATAAAAGTAATAAGTAAGGGCATACCAAATATTTCAGAAAATGTATCTTTGAAAAAGATCGGCATGTAAGATAGCACCCATAATCTATCTTTGGCTGGAGATGTTAATGCTTCAAAACCCTGATGGAGAATGATTGGGGAATAAAGCAGCAAAGTGAAAAGAGCAATAAGCAGGTTAAACATAAACTGCTGTTTTATATTTTTGTAATTATATATAAATATAAAAAGATTGAGTGTAAGGAAAGGATATAAAAATGATGGTATTGCATAAAAGCCCAAGACACTACTGATAGAGAAAATAGCCCAATCCCTATTTCGGCTACCAAACTTGATTATATTAAACGCAGCATAAAGCGATATAATAAAAAACAAAGTAACCAGTGCATATCCTCTCGACATATAGCTATAATAGACAGACATAAATAACATAGAAGAAATGGCAATCACAAAAAATGCAATTTTCTGTGAATAAAACCTCTTTACAAAAGAAAAAGCGATAATCCATGTCAAAAAAGATACTACTATAGAAGGTATCCTTAGTTTGAACAGAAGATCAAAAAATGGAATACTCGTTGATATATGAGTCAATATAGAATGAAAAATATGATTATTTGGCAGAGGATAAGACGAAATACAATATATAATAGGATTATGCGTAAACTCCACATAGGTCAACGCCTCATCGTACGAAACAGGCATAGTAAATCCAAAATAAATTGAAGATAACAAAGGAATAAGAAGTAAAATTAAAACATATTTATTCTTTAATTCACCAAAAACTGTCTTAAATCCTATGAATAAATAAGCACAAAAAGAAGATAAATACCTAAAAACCAAACCTATCTTAAAAATACACCAAGTAAAAAAAGCAATAAACAGTGATAATAATACCTGTACAAAAATCAAATTAGCATCAAATATAGCAATAGAGGCTGAGGTCAGGCCATTTAGGGCATCAAGGCTTTTAGCGCCTTTTATATCTGACAAAAAATAATTGATTAATATATTATTATCAATTATCGTAACCAATAATAGGCCTAATTGACATATAACCAATAATATTAGAAAAATCTGCAATCCTTTTTTCATCAAACAATAAGCTCCATTAACCAGACAAAGATAATTTATTTCTGTCAGATATATACATGACAAAAAGTCTGGTTAAATTGTTAAAATAATAATAAAGGGAATTTGCTCGGTTAAAAGTGTTAAAAAATAGAGTTGTAATGCACCAACTGTACAGTTTTTGTGTTTATTTTTGAAAGTAAAATAAATACATTAAGATTAAATTATTAAACAACTAAAAAATACTTGCATATGAAAAAAATTTGGAAGAATATTTCAACCTATGTAGTGGTTGCATTAGTGAGTATAGGCGCTACATATGGCATGTATAGTTTTATGGATCACAGAAAAGGTTACAGTTCTGCTGATTTCTATAATTATGGAGGAGAGTTTGATCAAAAGGGAGTACACCTGGCCAGTTTGACAGCAGATGGTTATCCTGACTTCACAAAAGCTGCTGAAAATTCAGTTCATGCAGTGGTACATATCAAATCCACAGTGAAAAGCCAAGCCTCTCAAGGACGTCAGAGAGCAATAGATCCATTTGAATATTTCTTTGGATTTGGAGACAGAGGCGGACAGGATTATGGCATCCCTCAACCAAGCGTTGGTTTCGGTTCCGGAGTCATTATATCAAAGGATGGCTATATAGTAACTAATAATCATGTGATTGACAAAGCCAATGAGATTGAAGTTACCCTAAACGACAACAGTAAATATACAGCAAAGCTAGTGGGAACAGATCCTCAGACTGATATTGCACTATTAAAAATCGAAGGGAAAGAATTCCCTTATATTCCGTTCGGAAATTCTGATAATCTGAAGGTTGGCGAGTGGGTATTAGCTGTCGGCAATCCGTTTAATCTGACATCAACAGTTACTGCGGGTATCGTAAGTGCTAAAGGAAGAGGCAACATCGGAATGAGAAGCAGTGGAGATATCCAGTCTTTTATCCAGACTGATGCCGCCATTAACAGAGGTAATAGCGGGGGAGCACTTGTAAATACAAATGGAGAACTAATCGGTATTAATACAGCTATATATTCACAAACAGGAGATTTTGCAGGATATGGTTTTGCCGTACCAATCTCAATTGCCGGAAAAGTTGTAGCTGATATCAAGGAATACGGAACTGTTCAACGTGCTGTATTGGGAGTAATGATACAAGACATTGCTATTGCTAAAGAAGCAAATCCTGATAAGACAAAAACTCTGAGCGCAACAGAAGGGGCATATGTTGGAGGTTTTGCTGAAATGAGCCCGGCTAAACAAGCAGGAGTAGAAGAAGGTGACGTTATAACAGCGATAAACGGTGTTAAAGTAAGAAATGTAAGTGAATTACAGGATCAGGTAAACAGATTCCGTCCTGGCGATAAGGTAAAAGTTGATATTACCCGTGGCAACTCCAGCAAGTCTTACGATATTACCTTGAAAAATAATTCAGGAAGTACATCTGTAGTGAAAAAAGGTGATGGAATAGCCAGTGTAGGTGCAGCATTCAAAGAATTGACTGCTGAAAAGAAAAAAGACCTGGGCATCAGCTATGGAGTTGAAGTAGGTGGAGTAGATAATACTGGTAAATTTAGTAAAGAAGGTATTTCAAAAGGATTTATCATACAAAAGATCAATAATCAACCGGTATCTTCTCCTGATGAAGTAGAAAACATTATCCGTTCAGCAGCTAACAGCCAGGACAAAGCGCTCTTTATTTCAGGTATTACCCCAAGTGGAGCACGTAAATATTATGCGATAGATTTAAGTGAATAATTTCACTTATACTTAATAATTTAAAATAACGCTTAAGTCTTAAAACATAAAAGGAACTTAAGCGTTATTTATTTTGTAGATAAACTTTAAAAAACGAAACAACAGTCCGTTTATAATTAATTAAAGCTATCAGAAGAATAAATCTCACCCACTGATGGTTACTTTATGGTATTTTTTTACTATATTTGCAAACATTTTTGGGATATTTTATCACACATATCTGTATATGAGGCAGTTAAAGATTACAAAGTCAATTACTAATCGCGAGAGCGCGTCTTTAGACAAGTATTTACAAGAAATTGGTCGTGAAGACTTGATTACGGTTGAGGAAGAAGTAGAGTTAGCTCAGGCTATTAAAAAAGGTGACAGAGCCGCACTCGAAAAACTTACCCGGGCAAATCTGAGATTCGTGGTATCTGTTGCAAAGCAATACCAAAATCAAGGATTGAGCCTACCGGACTTAATCAACGAGGGAAATCTGGGACTTATCAAGGCTGCAGAAAAATTCGACGAAACCAGAGGGTTTAAATTTATCAGTTATGCGGTATGGTGGATTCGCCAGTCAATATTGCAGGCATTAGCAGAACAATCGCGTATCGTACGCCTTCCACTCAATCAGGTTGGTTCGCTGAACAAAATCAGCAAAGCCTTTTCTAAATTCGAGCAGGAAAACGAACGCAAGCCATCGGCAGAAGAGCTAGCAGAGCAATTAGACATACCCGTAGATAAAATCGCCGATTCGCTCAAAGTTTCAGGACGACACATTTCAATGGACGCACCTTTTGTTGAAGGTGAAGATAACAGTCTGTTAGATGTACTTGTAAACGACGACGCACCTATTGCTGACCGTACGTTGATAAACGAATCGCTCCAACAGGAGATCGAACGTGCACTATCAACATTGACAGAAAGAGAAAGTGAAATTATCAAAATGTTCTTTGGAATTGGGTATCAGGAAATGACCCTCGAAGAAATTGGTGACAAATTTCAATTAACACGTGAGCGTGTACGTCAAATCAAGGAAAAGGCAATTAAGCGTTTAAGACAAAATTCAAGAAGTAAATTACTTAAGGGATACTTAGGCTAATAAAGTTAGACTGAAGTATAAGAAGATAAAGAGAGTTGGATTTCCGGCTCTCTTTTTATTTTGTAGAATTATTTGTTATATCCATGATAATTACTGGCATAATAATAATCGAGGGTACCCTGCTCTAATTGAGTAACGATAGCCTCTATGGCAGCATCTTTACCTTCAGGATCATATTCAGTCTTCAGACTATTACCAAAAAGTCCTGCAAATGCATTATAAACACCAGCTTTGAAACTACCCAACAAAGCTTTGACTATATTATAAGAAGAAGTATTACATTGGCGATCAACTAATTTCACAAGTATCTTACCCTGATTTTTAGTCATACGCTTCATCTTAGGCTTATACTCATCCATCATAAACTTTTGGACATCATCCATATACTTGTTTTTCTCTTTTTCGGTAGGCAAGGTTTGCATGTATTCATAAGTCTCAATAATAGCGGCTGTTATTTTGTTTGCATACGGATAAGCAACCCTTACATCGCGCACCAATTTAGAATATTCCTGCCGTTGCTTATCGTTTTTAAACTTCAAAGGAGCAAAAATATAAACAGGCTTTAGATTCATAATCGCAATAGTATCCCCATTATATATAGCGGCCATATCTATATATGTCTTCCTTTCTTCCTGCTGCGATCTGACAGAGATAGAAAAAGAAAGGAATATAATAAGAGATATTATAAATATTTTCATACAAAAAATACAATTCTCAAATATACGAGAAAAAAAAATATTCAGATAAGATTTTAAATATTTTAATAAGTCAACTGAAAGACTGCAACTTAGAAAATAATCTGATACTCTTTAGATAATATGCAGCCAATATACTTTTTTTGTAAATCGTTTTGGGATAAGGCTGAACCATTTTCTTCAGATTTCCTTGTCTCACAGAGCGATATTCCCTCCTATTATCATAAAAATCCTTATGTGCACGGATTACTTCTTTTGCATTAGCATACTTACCAGTTAGTGTAAATTGAATAGCTGCTATATAGTCAAGAATCAAGCGGATAGTCATCACCCTCTTAAGATGTTCCTGAGGCAAATTCTTATATAACATTATCAGGTTATTTCTGAAATTGAGGAATGTCTTACGTGGATTCTCTTTTTTCAATGTAGCAGCGCCCACATGATAAACGACCGAAGAAGGTAAGCAAACAATACGCCAGCCTCTGTTATTTAAACGCCAGCACAAATCAATTTCCTCCATGTGAGCAAAGAATGAAGAGTCAAATCCACCAGCATCAAAAAACTCCCGGGAACGGATAATCAGACAGGCCCCTGTAGCCCATAAGATATCCAAGGGGGCATCGTATTGTCCTTTATCTTGTTCTACTTTTTGGAATATACGTCCTCTACAAAAGGGATATCCGTATTTATCTAAGAACCCCCCTGATGCTCCGGCATATTCAAAATAATCCTTATTTCGTTGTGCCAAAATCTTGGGTTGAACAGCAACAACATCTTCATTATTATCCAGAAATTCTATAGCAGGTAATAACCAATCCTCAGTAACCTCAACATCAGAATTAAGAATGACATAATAGTCTGACTCGACTTGCTTTAATGCGCGGTTATATCCATCTGCAAACCCATAGTTCTGGGGTAATACAATGCGCGTAACCTGAGGGTATACTGTTTCCAGAAATGTAAGAGAATCATCTGTAGAGCCGTTATCAGCAACTACTATATCTATATCGGGATGTGTAGAATATTGTATAACCGAAGGTAAGAACTCCTCCAATAGTCTCCTACCATTCCAGTTTAAAATAACAACAGCTATTTTTTTCATTTATGTTGTTGTACTAATTCTACATCTTTACGATTCCACTTCCACCTCTTATGCGTCCACAGCCAATATGCAGGATCACGAAGTATCGTTCTTTCCATTGAACGTATATAAGTTTCTGTAATATAGAATTCAGGTTCAGCCTGAGCTTTATCGGTAATCAGCTTTACGGTAGCCTTATAATGCCCTCGTTTTACTTTTTCCATATCCAGATAAATCACTGAAAATCCGGTTTGCTTTGCAATTCGCTCAACACCTGTAAAAATAGCAGAGTCTTGGTTCAAAAATGTAGACCAATAATGAATATTAAATACAGATGGTATCTGGTCAGACATAAACCCAATAAGAACCTGTTTTTTTTCTTTTCTGAGCTTAACAATAGCACGTAATGTTTCATTCTTCGGTATTCCCAGTGAACCGAAACGGCTACGTATTTTCAGGAATAACTCATCGAACGCTTTATTTTTCAAAGGCCTATATATCTGTCCTAAGATTTTATCTTTATCTTTCCCCTGAAAATCTAATGTTATTGATGGTATCCATTCCCAATTGCAGTAATGTCCAAGAAACATAAGAACAGAATTTCCATCCTTCATCAAATCTTTTATTTGTTCTACATTTTCAAATTGCATCCGCTTACGCATTTCTTTATCAGAGATATGCAACAACTTCAATGTTTCAACAAAATAATCACAAAAATGATGATAAAACCTCTTTTCAATAACCAATAACTCTTCTTTAGTCTTATCGGGAAAACTATTTTTCAAATTATTGCGGACTACCTTCAGACGATAACCAGCCACTTTATATACCAAACAATAAAGAATATCTGACAGCACGTACAAGACACTGAACGGCAAAAGAGCGTGCAGATACATCCATGTATATACTATATAATATAATAACTTATTCATCCTATACTTTCAGTAAGCGCAGTTCTTATCTGATTAAACTGTCCTAAGGTAATCATTTTTATTTCATTGGCTTTACTTATGAGATAAGGAGTTTCCACCTTCACATAATTTTCAGTAAATCCATACATCATATTATCGTGTTGGGCATGTTCAAATAAAACTTTTCGTTCTGTACCCTGTTGTGATTCGTAAAATGCCTGAAGTTTCTTGTCAGACAGATCTAATAATATTTTACAGCGTGTATGCTTTGTTTTATGATCAACCTCATGCTCGATCTTTAATGCTTGCGTATTAGGACGCTCTGAGTATGTAAATACATGTAATTGGGAAAAATCCAAACTTTCAAGAAACGACCTTGCCTCTTCAAAGTATTCATCAGTTTCACCACGAGTACCCACAATCACATCTACTCCAATAAAAGCATCAGGTATAATACTCTTTATTTTTTCTACCTTATGCCTGAATAAGGCAGTATCATACCGGCGACGCATCAATTTCAGTACGGTATCCGAACCAGATTGTAAGGGTATATGAAAATGAGGAGCAAAACGTTTGGACTGAGCTACAAACTCAATGATTTCATCTGTTAGAAGATTGGGCTCGATAGATGAAATTCTATAACGTTCTATTCCTTCCACATCATCTAATGCCTTTACCAGATCAAAGAAAGTTTCACCTGTAGTCCTACCAAAGTCTCCGATATTTACACCTGTCAGCACAATTTCCTTTCCTCCTTTTGCTGCAACCTCTTGCGCCTGCTTCACCATGCTTTCAATCGTTCCATTCCGGCTTCGCCCTCTTGCAAAAGGGATAGTACAAAACGAGCAAAAATAGTCACACCCATCCTGTACTTTCAGAAAATAACGGGTACGATCATCCTGCGAACAAGATGGAACAAATGATTTTATTTTATTTGTTTTTGATGTGTGAACAATACCCTTATCCTTCTTCTTAAGTTCGTCAAGATATGCTACAACATCCAGTTTCTGCTCTGATCCAAGTACAATATCAACACCCTTAATTCCCGCAATATCTTCCGGTTTAAGCTGAGCATAACATCCTGTAACAATAACATAAGCTCCGGGGTTTTCTTTGATCATCTTACGAACAGCCTGCCTGCATTTTTTGTCTGCAAGTTCTGTTACCGAACATGTATTTATCACACAAATATCCGCTGTCTCCCCTTCTCTCACTTTTCGAACACCAACTTGTGACAATTGACGTCCGATAGCCGATGTCTCGGCAAAATTAAGTTTACAGCCCAGTGTCAGATAAGCTGCTTTTTTATCTTCAAAGATTAAATTATCTATCATTATATAGTGAAGTACCTAAGTAAATAATATTGAATAAAATAGTTATTTTACACGAATGAATATATTATCATACGATATTAAAAGAGTACAAAATTACACATTTACTACAAATTTTACCTATAAAATAGTTGTAGATTATAATGATACTCTCTATTTTTGCACAAATTCACTAAAAATGAGCAATAAATATGATAGATAAAAATCTGATTACCTTATATGAAGACAGCTTCAGACATAACTGGAACTTAAAGGGGCTTTCCGACTATTCAGAAAAAAAAACCTTGTACTATAAAGACCTCGCAAGAGAAATAGCCCGCATACATATCATATTTGAAGAAGCTCAGATAAAGAAAGGTGATAAAATAGCACTTACCGGAAAAAACAATATTCCATGGTGTATAACATACCTTGCTGTAATTACATATGGTGCTATTATTGTTCCTATATTACAAGATTTCCATGCTGATAATATACAACATATTATAAATCACTCCGAGTCGAAATTATTATTCACCAGTACCAACATTTGGGATTCGTTGGATGAAGACCATATCCCTGGAGTCAGGGGTGCTTTTTCTATTAATGATTTCGGCTTTAAATGCCTACACGAACAAAAAGGTGAGAAATTTTCATCATTAGTTGAAACTCTGGATGAAAAGATGAACAAAAAATATCCGGATGGGTATACCATTGATGATATAAATTACGCCAAAGTTGATAATTCGGAAGTGGTACTCATCAATTATACCTCAGGAACCACAGGTTTTAGTAAAGGGGTTATGCTTACAGCTAATAATCTGGCCGGGAATATTACTCATGCACATTATCTGAAACTTTTATTCAGAGGTCAGGACATTGTATCTTTTCTGCCTCTGGCACATGCCTATGGCTGCGCCTTTGAATTCTTATATTCCCTTACAGAAGGCTCTCACACAACCCTATTAGGTAAGGCTCCGTCTCCAAAGATTCTGGCAGAAGCCTTTGCGGAGATTAAGCCTCACCTCATTATATCCGTACCTCTGGTGATAGAAAAAATATATAAAAAAGCAATCCTTCCTAAAATTGAGAAACCAGCTATAAAGATGGCATTGAAGATTCCAATTATAAAAGACCAGATTTATGCAAAAATCAGAAAAGGCATGATGGATGCTTTAGGAGGCAATTTTCATGAAGTGATTATTGGTGGTGCAGCACTAAATGGCGAAGTAGAGGCTTTTTTACATAAAATTAAATTTCCATTCACAGTAGGATATGGTATGACTGAGTGTGCTCCGCTTATATCATACGAGCATAATTATGATTTTATCCCGACATCATGTGGCAGGATACTGGATAACATCATGGAAGTCAGGATAGATTCTGAAGATCCATATAATGTCGTGGGCGAGATTCAGGTAAGGGGCGAAAATGTAATGGTTGGCTATTACAAAAATGAGGAGGCTACCAAGGCAGCATTTACTGAAGATGGCTGGCTAAAAACAGGAGATCTGGGCACAATAGATAAAAACAATACAATTTTCATCAGAGGACGCAGTAAAACAATGCTTCTGGGACCAAACGGGCAAAACATTTTTCCTGAAGAAATAGAATCGAGACTCAACAATATGCCTTTTGTAATGGAAAGCCTCATCGTGCAACGAAATGGGAAATTAGTAGCACTAACCCACCCTGATTATGAAACGATGGATGCGGCCCATGTAGACCATGATATGCTACCGGCTATAATGGAGCAAAACCGGCTGAATCTGAATAAAATGCTGTCAACATATGAAAATATTACTGCAATTCAGATATATCCGAGCGAATTTGAAAAAACTCCCAAAAAAAGTATAAAAAGATATCTATATGAAAACTAAACAGTTAATGTAAAAACAGACTAACAGAATCATTTTCTTAAGAAAAAATTAAAAAAACACTAAAAAAAACATAATTGTGTTGTATAACATCTAAAGAAATATGTATATCTTTGCAGCGTGTTATCAGAAAAATAACTCAAATACATTTACCGTTTAAGTTTTAATAGAAAAGAAAATGAAAAAATTAGTTTTATTTGCTGTTGCTGTTGTAGCAATCTCTTTTGCATCATGTGGAAATAATAAAGCTGCTGAAGAAGCTAAAGCTAAAGCTACTGCTGATTCTATCGCTGCTGTTGAAGCAGCTGCACAAGCTGAAGCTCAAGCTAAAGCTACTGCTGACTCAATCGCTGCTGTTGCAAAAGCTGCTGCTGATTCTCTAGCTAACGCTGTAAAGAAATAATACAGTAAACAGCCAAAAATTTACAAACCTGTATGAGGAACACCTCATATAGGTTTTTTTATTTAACAAAGATGCAAATCACACAAACTTATTTATTTGACAAAATTAGCTATCTTTGTACCCTTATAAATAATTCACACAAACCTATATAATCATATTAAACATCTAGATGGAATCTGAAAAAGAACATTGGGATATAGAAATTAAACCCCGTGGTAGTAATTTCTCTCTCAATTTGAAAGAAGTATGGCGATACCGCGACTTATTACAAATGTATGTCCGCCGCGACATTGTTACGATATACAAACAAACAGTATTAGGCCCTCTATGGTTTATCATACAACCACTCTTTACAACTGTGATGTATATGTTTGTGTTTGGTAGCATAGCCCAAATTCCAACTGACGGTCTACCACAAACATTATTTTACCTGTCTGGTATATTATGCTGGTCATATTTTTCCGATTGTCTGGGCAAGACGTCCGGAACATTCCTCGGGAATGCCGGAGTATTCAGTAAAGTATATTTTCCCCGATTAGTTGTGCCAATATCTGCAGTTCTCTCCAATCTGGTACGGCTGGCAATCCAATTACTGCTATTCCTTGCTGTATATTTCTATTATATATATAGTGGAACAAATATACAGCCCAATTCTTATATTCTACTCTTTCCTCTATTGGTGTTGATGTTAGCAGGCCTAGGACTTGGATTTGGGATAATAATATCTTCTGTTACAACAAAATACAGAGACATGGCCATTCTTTTTGGATTTGTCACTTCATTATGGATGTATGCTACACCTGTAGTATACCCATTATCTGTAATGAAAGAGAAATATGAAGATTACATGTGGCTGATCCAGCTTAATCCATTGACTTCCATTGTAGAGACCCTAAGGTACGGTTTCATGGGAGCCGGTACAGTTAGTTGGTTCTGGCTGGGGTATAGTTTTGTCGTAACAATTATTGTTATTGTTATAGGCTCTTGGGTATTCAATAAAGTAGAACGAAGTTTCATTGACGTCGTATAACATTTGAATATCACCTAAAATAAATTATGAACAAATCAATCTGAATATATGTCAGACATTGCTATAAAATTTGAAAATATTTCCAAGCAATACCGCTTAGGACTGGTAGGTACAGGGACTATAACCCATGACCTGAATCGTTGGTGGCATGTTGTTAGAGGAAAAGAAGATCCCTATCTTAAAATTGGAGAAGTTAATGATCGTTCATCAAAAGCCTCCAGCAAATATATTTGGGCATTAAAAGATATTAGTTTCGACGTAAGACAAGGAGAAGTACTTGGTATCATTGGTAAAAATGGAGCAGGTAAATCAACCTTACTCAAAATATTATCAAGAGTAACATCACCCTCTACAGGGAGCATAAAAGCAAAAGGAAGAATAGCTTCATTACTTGAAGTCGGCACGGGCTTCCATCCAGAGATGACCGGACGTGAAAACATATTCATGAATGGATCTATTATGGGGATGAACAAGTCTGAAATAAAAAGAAAGCTGGATGAGATCGTTGATTTTGCCGGGGTAGAAAAATATATTGATACACCCGTCAAACGTTATTCTTCAGGAATGACTGTACGCTTAGGATTTGCTATAGCGGCACATCTTGAGCCGGAGATACTCGTTGTAGATGAGGTACTAGCTGTTGGAGATGCAGAATTTCAGAAAAAGGCTATCGGAAAGATGCAGGATGTATCGAGAGGTGAAGGACGTACTGTATTATTTGTAAGTCACAATATGGGTGCTGTGGAAGCACTTTGCACCAACGGAGTAGTTTTAGAAAACGGATTGGTTTCATACGCAGGTTCTGTTGAAAACTCAATCGAATATTACTTAAAAAATGATTCATTTTCAGAAGAAAAAATTATAAGCGGAATCGAGTATTGTCATCCAGGTATAAAAATCGACTCTATCACAATAAACAACTCTGAAAGTAATATTATCAATATAGATGAAAAGAACACTGAACTAAATATAGTTATAGAAGGAGAAAATTATTCAGAAAAAACTATGTCTTTAGGACTAGTGCTATATGATTACAGGAAAGTCAGGCTTGGAGTATTTAGTCCCGGACATATCAAAGCTGAAAACGAAAGATATGAAAAAGGGCATTTCAAGATTGAAGAAACAATTCACCTGCCCCAAAATATGACAAAAGGGAATTTCTTTTTAGGAATATCACTCCATCAACCTAATATAGAATTGTTCTTAAATATTCCCGATTTTGTTAAGATAATATCAAAAGGAAAAATAGGAATTACAGGTTTAGAATTTGAATATAAAGACAATGGGTTCTTAATACTTGAATAATGGATGACCTATTAAGCAAATACAGGGTTTTAAACAACTCATTCAAAAAAGAATATATTTTTCATATTGGTGCCAGTGCAGGATTTTATTCTGAACTATGCAATATGGTATTTGCGATATTATATTGCCTAAAATATGAGTATAAATTTATTCTATATTCAAAAGACGCCAATTTTTCGTACAAAGAAGGGTGGAACGATTTCTTTCTCCCATTTTGTGAAGAGTCAACATTCTTCTTACATAAGTACTACAATACAAGAAACTATAAACCTCTACAAATAAAAAAGAAGCATTATTTTTTATGGAAACTATACAGAACATTCAACAGAAAAACATATTTAACCTATGAGTTGTGGAATAAATATTTTTGTAGAGATTTTGATCATGCTTTCTTTGATATTCCGGCATTAGGTATTCATGGCGATCTGAGAATAGCTTCTACTGTCATAGTGAACATGATATATCGATATAATGATAAAACCTTAAAAGAGGTCCAATCACATATATGTAATATTACATTACCGTCTCAATATAACTCAATGCAAATTCGCAGAGGAGACAAAATTACTGAATGTTCTTTATGTCCTATATTATACTACTTTGATGCAGCAAGCCTGGTTTCCGACAATCGGAATACATTTATACTGACAGATGATTATAATGTGATTAAAGAAGTAAAGAATGAATATCCCAACTGGGAAATTACAACATTAACAACACCTGACGAACAGGGTTATGATCACGATGTTTTCAAAATAATGTCTGGTCTTAATAAGAAAGAAAAACTGGTAAAATTATTTTCTTCAATAGAAATAATCCGAAAGTCCGAATTATTCATCGGAACATACACCACCAATGTTGGCTTATTTTTGGGAATGATTATGCCTTACAATAAAGTTATCAGTGTTCAGAAAAAAGAATGGTTTCGGTTCTCAGCCGATGATATAAAAGAACAGTTATCTTAAATATCTCTGATATGAATAAATTGAAATCTTATTTATATAAATACATTCTACGAAAGAATAACTCTCTATCAGCAATTCCAACCGATACGCCCGGCATACAATATGGTGAAAATTCGTTTATTGATGGTCCGACTTTACAAATTGACGGAGCACAGTATATAAGGTTGGGGAAAGATACCGGAATAGGAAGGAATGCCTGGTTGGGAGCTTTCGACAGCTACCTAAATCAAAAATTCACGCCAAGCATAGTTATCGGGAATAATGTCAGAATAGGAAATTATGTTTGTATAACAGCAATTGACAGAGTTCAAATAGGTGATGGCTGCTTGTTTAGTGAATATGTATATATTTCGGATCATGGACATGGATATGATCCTACATTAAACCTTTCGCCCAAGGAGCAAGATCTAACTTCTAAAGGACCAGTAGAAATCGGTTGTAATAGCTTTCTTGGCTATAGAGTATGCGTCTTATCCGGCGTTACTTTAGGAAAAAATTGTGTAGTTGGAGCCAACTCTGTAGTAACAAAATCGTTTCCTGACTATACAATGCTTGCAGGATCTCCGGCCAGAGCTATAAAAAGATTTTCTTTTGAACAGAATAAATGGATAGATATAAAAAACACAAATGATGAAAATTATTAAAAAAGTACTGGACAGAATAGCTGACTATCGTCATAATAAAATTTACAGGCCATTGGAGATAGATAATTCAGAAGTTGTTAGACTAAAGAGAGGGCTTGGAAAAACAGAAACGACGCTCTTCAACAAAAAGATTGAAATTACAAACTTCTTCTGGTATGTGCATGGATTGAATGAGATCTTCTTAGAAAAAACCTATCAGTTTAATTCAAAAAAAGAGAACCCTCTTATACTAGATTGTGGAGCAAATATAGGTCTTAGTGCCATTTTTTTCAAAAGATTATATCCAAAAGCCAGAGTCATTGCTTTTGAGGCAGATACTGATATAGCTAAGATATTAAAATCTAATCTACACTCTTTTGGTTTTGATGATGTAGAAATAGTACCTAAAGCCGTTTGGACAGAGAATACTGTATTATCTTTTAAATCTGATGGATCTGTGGGTGGACAGATCAGCGAAGAAGGAGAAGGAACGACTAAAATAGATGCAGTAAGATTAAAAGACTATCTCACATCTGAAATAGATTTCCTAAAAATAGATATTGAAGGCGTAGAATACGATGTATTGATAGATTGTGCTGAGAATCTGGTAAATGTAAACAACATTTTTATCGAATATCATAGTTTCCTTAAAAATGAGCAAAAGCTGGATGAAATTCTTCTAATATTAAAAAAGGCAGGATTCAAATATTATATAAAAGAAGCTTGGAATAATATGCCGGTTCCCTATATTGATCCGAGAACTTCCCATTACGATTTACAACTGAATATTTTTGGATATAGATTATGAAGATAGTTTTTACCATATGCTCCAATAATTACTTATCACAGGCGAAAACTTTAGGAGATTCTCTAATTAAGTATAATCCTGATTATAAATTCATTATAGGATTATGCGATAAAAAAAGCAAGGATATTGATTATAGTTTCTTTGAACCTTACGAAATCATTGAAGCTGAAAAACTTGATATAGCGAATTTTGAATGGATGATTTACAACTATTATATTATAGAATTAAATACAGCAATCAAACCATTCTTTTTTCAATATCTACTCAAGCAATATCGAGATGTTGAAACAATCATGTATTTCGATCCGGATATCAAAGTCTTTGATAGCTTATCACCAATAGAGTCAGAACTGCAGCAAAAGAGTGCATTGTTAACACCACATATATTATCTCCCATTCCTCTGGATGGAAAGTTCCCTTATGAGTCTACCTTCCTTAATTATGGGTTATATAATCTTGGTTTTCTGGCTATCAGACCATCCCTGCAAGCAGATAAACTGTTACAATGGTGGGCCGAAAGATTATCTGTGCAATCATTTAACAGGGTAGCCGAAGGTTTGTTTGTCGATCAGCTGCCGATGAATTTTGCACCTCTATTTTTTGAAGATGTACAAGTATCCAGAACACCAGGATATAACTACGCTTATTGGAACTTTCACGAAAGAAAGATATCTTTAAAAGATGATAAGTACTATATAAATGAAAAGTACCCTCTTACTTTTTTACATTTTAGTTCTTTCAAACCCGTACAACCATTAAACATATCAATCTTTCAATCAAGATTTGATTTAGATAAAGAAGAGCTCTTACATAAATTATATGCAGAATATGCAGACAATCTCATATCAAATAAATATTTTGAGTTAAAGGAAGTAGAATGTTTCTACTCGGTCTTAAGGAATAATTATCTGGAAGAAGAACGTCTAAAACAAGAAGCTGAATATAAAAAACAAAGAAAATTTTCGGATAGGTTAAAAAGCAGATTAATCAGAATTATATCAAATTTATGAAGCTATCCATTATTACTATCAACTACAATAATTCATCAGGATTGAGAGATACTATTCAAAGTATTATTTCTCAGTCATATGCTGATTTTGAGTATTTAGTAATAGATGGTAACTCTACAGACGGTAGTAAAGAGATAATTGAAGAATATTCAGATAAGATTAATTACTGGGTGAGTGAACCTGACTCTGGCATTTACAATGCCATGAATAAAGGCATAAAGAAAGCTACAGGCGATTATCTCCTGTTTATCAATAGTGGAGATACCCTGTATGACAATGAAGTTCTCGCAAAGGTATTTATCAATAACCCGGATCAGGATCTTGTTTATGGAGATTTATACAGAATATTTCCCGATGGGAAGACAGATATAGCAGCTATGCCCGATCATGTTGATATCAACCATATGTTTGTTGCAACCCTGTGTCATCCTGTTACCTTCATTAAGCGAAATTTGTTTCAGGAGTATGGACTCTACAGAGAAGATCTGAAAATTGTATCGGATTGGGCTTTCTTCTTCAAGCTAATTGTATTTGGCAGAGTAAGTCAATTACATCTACCCATTGTGATTACTGCCTTCAAAATGGATGGGATAAGCAGTACTTCCGAAAATCAAAAAATAATTGTTGCTGAAACTCAAAAAGTAATAAAAGAAAGTTTCTCTTACGAATTACTTGACATATATGAGAAACACAGCAAATATTATAATTTTTATAATAAAAAAATCTTTAAAATCGGGCGTAAAATAAGGAATGTAATCAATTGTATTATACATAAAGAGGATAGAGAAAATTATATATACAATCATCGTATTAATGCTCTCATCTCTTTGATTAATAAAACCGTCCGTAATCAGAAAAAAGACCCGCTAACTATTCCTGTAATAATAATCAATTACAATAGGTTATCCGATCTGAAGACTCTTGTAAATTTCCTCTTAGAGAGAAAGCACAAGAATATTGTTATTGTTGACAATGCATCAACATATCCACCTCTACTGAAATATTATAACGAGATGGAAAATACAGTAACAATAGAAAGAATGGAAGATAATTACGGACATCTGGTATTCTGGAAAAATGAAAATTTATACAACAAATACGCAAAAGGGTATCACATAATCACTGATGCTGATATCATTCCAAACAAAAACCTACCCAAAGATTATATAAAGCAATTGATAGATATACTCGACAAAAATAGAGACGTAACCAAGGTCGGATTTGCTCTAAAGATAGATGATATCCCGGACTACTTCCAACAAAAGCTGAAAGTGCTTGATTGGGAGAAGAAACACTGGGAAAATCCAATGGGTAATGATCTATATAGAAATGAGTTGGATACAACCTTTGCCATATATCCTCCACATTATACATACGACTTATTGAATTTTTATTTTGCAATAAGAGTAGCCGGAGATTTTATAGCACAACATAATGGCTGGTATATTGACAATCAGAATCTGACAGAAGAAGAAGAGTACTATTTTAAAACAGCCAGCGATTCCAATTCCTGGAAGATAGATATCAAAAATGATTAACTATGGTATCAGTCATACTTCCTACATATAATCATGCTCCATACCTGAAGCTGCGCATTGATTCGATCTTGAATCAGACATATCAGGATTTTGAACTAATTATCCTAGATGATTGCTCACCGGATAATAGTAGGGATATCATTGAACAATACAGAGGCAATTCGCGTATATCGCATATTGTATATAATGAGACTAATTCGGGTTCTACATTCAAGCAATGGAAAAAAGGATTTGAACTTGCTAAAGGTGATTATATATGGATTGCAGAAAGTGATGATTATGCAGAATTGACATTGCTCGAAAAAGCGATGGATTCTATCCTTAAATATAATTCTGTCCTCTGCTTCTCGCAAACCAAGATAGTTGATAAAGAAAACAACATTCTAACGGAGCAACCTCCTATCCTACCCGGTTATTCGATGAATATTAATCAATTCACCAGAGATTATTTATTATTCAGCAATCCGATTTGCAATGCGAGTATGGTTGTTTTCAAGAGACAGGCTATAGCTAAAAATTTATGGGATGAGATTGTTAACTTCAGATATTGTGGGGACTGGTTATTATGGGGAAGCCTTTGTGAAGATAAGGGTGCAACTGTATCCGAAGTAAAAGAATACCTGAATTATTTCAGGTCTCACTCAGTAAAAGTATCAAATAAGGCTGAAGACAGAGGATTAAGTATATTAGAAGGCTATAAAGTTTCCAGAATGATTGCAAAATGGCTACATTTGAAGCTAGATAAAAAATATAGCCAAAATTGGTATTACAAATGGCAATCATATAAACTTAAGTTTTCTTTTCCACAATCGATCAATAAAGAAATCTTATTCATGTTTATCCGGCATCAGCCAATGGTTGCTTACTATGAATTAAAAAGATTGGTATCCCGACTATTAAAAAGATGAAAGTATCCATTATAACAATAAACTACAATAATGCTATTGGGTTAGAAAAAACCATTAAAAGCATTGTTTCTCAGAATGGCACTGACTTTGAGTACCTTGTTATTGATGGAAATTCATCTGATAGAAGTTTAGATATCATAAAAGAAAATGAGAGTCGCATAGATTTCTGGATCAGTGAACCCGACTCCGGCATATACAATGCTATGAATAAGGGTATCAGACAGGCTAAAGGAGAATATATCCTCTTCGTTAATAGTGGGGATGTTATTCAGGAACAGGCCGATATCCGAAAAATAACAGATCAGATTTCCGGTGAAGATATAATTTATTTCAATTTGGAGATTACTGACGCTTCATCAGGGATAAGTTATATTAAAAACTACCCTGACCAGCTCGATTTTAAATATTTCGCCGAAGATGCACTACCTCATACAGCTTCATTCATAAAACGGGAACTATTAGTTAATTATGGCTATTATTCCGAAAATATGAAAATAGCTTCAGACTGGGCCTTTTTTATAGATGCAGTTTGTTTATCAAAATGTACCTATAAACATGTAAATGAAACATTTTCAACATTCTTTATAGATGGCATAAGTTCCGACGCTGAAAACAAGCAACTTTTGAAATCCGAGCGGGATGAACATATAGCTTATGCTTATCCGTTATATAATAGTATGTATAGTGAGTGGATGGATAAAAAAGAGGAGCTGTATAAGCTAAAAACATCTGTAAGTGTAAGATATTTGAGAAAACTTGGTTTTCTAAGATGGCTTAAATCATAAATGAGCAATATGAACCCGATTATATCCGTTATTATGCCTTGCTATAATCAGGCAAAGTATATGCCTGAAGCACTACAATCCCTTCTCGATCAGGATTATCCTCATTGGGAATGTATTATTGTCAATGATGGTTCGCCGGATAATACAGAAGAAGTAGCAAAAGAATGGGTAGAAAAAGATAAACGGTTTAAGTATTTCCGGAAAACAAACAGCGGTGTTTCTGACACGCGAAACTATGGCGTTAGTCAGGCAATAGGAGAATACATCGTGCCACTGGATGGGGACGACAAGCTGGGACCTCATTATTTCAGCGAAGCAATCAAAGCATTTTCGAATGATCCTGATATAAAGCTTATTTATAGTGATATAATACTATTTGGCGTAAAAAATGAGAAGATTGTCAACCCTGAATTCGTTTTCGAAAAGATGCTGACCGAAAACCAGATTCACAGTTTCGCCATGTTCAAAAGAGCCGATTTCTTAGAAGTAGGAGGATATAACCTGAATATGTATGACGGAATAGAAGATTGGGATTTTTATCTCTCTTTAATCAAGCCAAATGATAAAGTAGTTAAACTCAATGCATTCCATGGATACTATAGGATAAAAGAAGCATCGCGTTCGATGCATATCAATAATGAATCGGAAAAAAACAATGCAATGCTTTTACAAATGTTTAAGAATCATGTACCTTTGTTTCTTGAATATTTCAATCCGATAAGAGACAAGATCGAGGCAGAGACATATAAAAAAGAACTCTACTGGCATTATCATACTATCGATTACAGAGTGGGGAGAATAATATGTGCGCCTTTACGTTCAATAAAGAGATTCTTTAGCAGGATTTTCTCTAAATAAGGATTTGTTGCGATACAAACTATTATGAAAATAAATATCATACTCATCACTTATAATCATGCAAATTATGTCAGAAAGACACTCGAAAGCATCCTGATGCAAGAGACACCTTCTGATGTAGAAATTATTGTGGCTGATGATTGCTCTACAGATAATACTGTAGAGATCATAAAAGAGTATGAATCTACTACACACTTCTCATTCCACTATCTGAATAAGACCAGGAATACAGGATATATACGCAACTATCAACAGGCTTTTGCTGCATGTACAGGAGATTACGTTGCCATTATGGAAGGTGACGATTATTGGGTAAAGCCATCTCATCTGCAAAATCACATTGATTTTCTGGAAAAGCAGTCTGAAGCTTCAATGAGTTACAACAGACATATACGACTGTTTGAAGACCAGCATAGGGAAGAAATATTCGATTGGACTAGCGATAAAGATTATGAGTTTGTAACCACAGAGCAACTGGCCTTAGGTAATAGGATTGGGAATCTTTCTTGTTGTGTTTTTCGAGGGAAATTAGTTCAGCAGCTAGATAAGAAACTGTTTGATATGGAAATTGCCGACTGGATGCTGGGAATGTATATGGGACAGTTCGGGCCATTATTATATCTCAAAGATGTAACCTCGGCATATCGTATCCACGACAATGGTCAATGGTCGCGGATGAATGAAAGAGACCAATGTGCAAGAGTTATAGAACTCATAAACGAATATGATAAATATTTCAATTATAAATACACTGAGACTTTTACAAAACACAAACGGCGATTGGAAATACTTCTCTATGGCGACAAATCCTTCAGGGGACGCCTGAAAAGTATTACTCCTTCGTTTATTAGAAAAATATACAACAAACTTTTAGGATTATGAGCAAGAAAATAATGGTTACACAGCCGGCTCTTCCTCCATTGGATGAGTTTATTCCTTACTTGGAAAAAATATGGGACAATAAATGGTTAACAAACGACGGACCCTTTCACAGACAGTTTGAAAAAGAACTGGCGGAGTATCTGGGCGTAAAATATATATCTGTTTTTTCTAATGGAACTTTAGCTCTGATAACAGCTCTACAGGCCCTTCGCATTACAGGTGAAGTTATCACAACACCATTCAGCTTTGTCGCTACAACTCATTCCTTGTGGTGGAACAATATTAAGCCTGTGTTTGTTGATATTGATAATGAGTATTATAATATCGATCCTAAAAAAATAGAAGCTGCCATCACCCCGCAAACAACAGCTATTATGCCTGTACATGTTTACGGAAATCCGTGCGATATGGACGAAATACAGCGTATAGCCGATACATACGGGCTTCGGGTAATATATGATGCAGCCCATGCTTTTGCAGTAAAGAAAGACGGGCAGTCGGTGATGAACTGGGGAGACTTATCCATCCTTAGTTTTCATGCGACCAAAGTATATAATACAATAGAAGGAGGTGCCATTGTATGCCAAGATGAAAAAACGAAACAACGGATAGACCTGCTTAAAAACTTTGGATTCAGGAATGAAACGACCGTTATTGAGCCCGGTATCAATGGAAAAATGAATGAGTTGCAGGCTGCTTATGGCTCGCTTCAACTTAAATACGTGGATAGTTATATTTCCAAACGTCTTGAATTGGCTAAACTATATGATGAATTATTGAAAGATGTTCCGGGAACAACTTATATGCAGGTAGGCGAAGGTGTAAGTCATACCTATCCATATTATCCGGTACGCATAAATACGGCAGAATATGGAATGAGTCGCGATGATCTGTATTTCAAACTACAGGAGTACGATGTATTTGGACGTCGTTATTTCTACCCGCTCATCAGCGATTTTCCGACATATAGAGGCTTACCTTCTGCCAGTGCTGGAAATATTCCTGTTGCAACGCAGGTAGCAAAAGAGATAATTTGCCTGCCTATATATGCCAATCTGGAATTTGATGACGTAAGAAAAATTTGTGATCTAATTAAAAATAAACCTTGGGAGAAATGATTTTAGGGATTATGCAGCCCTATTTTATGCCATACATCGGCTATTTTCAATTACTAAATGCAGTTGACAAATATGTACTATACGATGATGCGCAGTATACAAAAAAAGGCTGGATGAACAGAAACCGTATTTTGCAAAACGGTAAAGATATATTAATAACAATAGCTGTAGAAAAAGATTCGGATTATCTGGATATCAGAGAACGGTTTGTTGCCTCTTCTTTCGACAAGAAGAAACTTCTAAATCAGATACGGGAATCGTATCGCAAAGCGCCCTATTTTGTGGTAGCAATGCCATTGATTGAAGAGATAATCAACTATGAAGATAACAATCTGTTTGAGTATATATACAATTCAATAAAGAAGATTTGTGAATATCTGGGCATTGATACAGAGATTGTTATCTCTTCATCTCTCGGTATAGAACACTCGCTAAAAGGTGTAGACCGTGTTCTTTCTATCTGTAATAAGATGAATTCAACGGATTACTACAATGCTATTGGAGGCAAAGAATTATATTTTCCTGCTGATTTTGAAAAGGAAAATATAAATTTACGATTTGTTTCATCCAACCCGATTGTTTATAAACAATTTTCTAACGAATTCATCCCCAGCTTATCTATTATAGATGTTATTATGTTTAACTCGGTAGATGAGATAAAAGTAATGCTAAATAACTATACCTTAGTGGAATGAAAGAAATAGGCGGATACTTTGAACTTCAACTCCGTAAAGGGGAACATTATCATAAAGGGGCCGTACAGCTAAATACTGCCCGTAATTGCCTTGAATATATATTAAGAGCAAAGAAGTATAAAAAAATATATATCCCTTACCTCGACTCTGAGGTTATCTGGGAGCCTATGAAAAAGCTTGGAATAGAATATGAATTCTATTCTGTGGATTCAAAGATTAACCCTATTTTTGATAAAGAATTAGGTAAGGACGAAGTATTCTTCTATTCAGACACTTACGGGATCAAACCTTGTACAGTGGAAAAACTGGTAAAAAAATATGGCAAACAGTTGATTGTAGATAATACCCATGCGTTCTTTTCCAAACCATATGATGGGATTGATACAATATATTCCCCTCGCAAATTTTTTGGTTTACCAGATGGAGCTTATCTCTATACTGATACATTACTGGATGAAGAATTCAAACAGGATATGTCCATTCCTCATATGACACACCTGATGAAACGTATTGAATATGGAAGTGGGAATGCAGGATATCAGGATTACCTTGTTTATTGTGCAAGCCTTGTCAACCAGCCAATAAAGAGAATGTCCAATCTTGCTTCTGCATTATTAGCTAATATTGATTATGAAAATCTGAAAGAAAGACAGATCAATAATTTCAGATATCTACATTCCATCCTGGGTAAAGACAATCAGTTTGAATATGACGATTTCCCGACAGAAACATGTCCTCTGAGTTATATGTTCTACTCAGAAGACCCAAACCTAAGAAAGAAACTGATAGATAATAAAATATATGTTTCTACTTACTGGAAGGAAACATTAGGCTTAGTTGAAAAAGATTCTGCCGAATATAAAATTGTAAATTATCTGTTACCACTACCATGTGATCACCGCTATGACGAAGAAGACATGAAGCGGATTGTAGATGTTATATACAGATAATATCTTTGTCATATATAAAGGGCTATATGATTAGAAAAGGTAACAAAACAGAAAAAATAAAAAGTGCATAAAAGCTGTTACTTTTGTCACCTTTGTCACTTTTTTACTAAACATTCAATAAATAAATATGGCTGATCAGCAAAATATAATGGTTTCTGTCTCCATGATTACTTACAATCATGAGAAATTTATAGCAGAAGCAATAGAGGGCGTTGTGATGCAAAAGACTAACTTTCCGTTCGAGTTGGTTATCGGAGAAGATTGCAGCACAGATAGCACGCGGGCCATTTGCATAGAATACCAAAAAAAGTATCCTGATACTATAAAGCTGAGACTGCCTGATACCAATCAGGGAATGATGCTCAACTGGATCAACAATATAAACTCCGGGCAGGGGAAATATACCGCTTTGTGTGATGGTGATGACTATTGGTCGGATCCTTACAAATTGCAAAAACAGGTAGATTTCATGGAGGCCAATCCTGACTTTGCCATGTGCTCCCACAAAGTACACACACTCATGTGCGGAGTTCTGGATGAGAATATCGAAATAGAAAAGGATGTACTGACAACAGAAGACCTCATCCAAAAAGACTGGGCACTTCTTACTGCCTCTATTTTCTTCCGGAAAGATGCACATAAAACTCCGGACTGGTATTATACTGTTAAGAATGGCGACTACGCCCTACAACTAATTGTATCTCTCTCAGGTAAAATTAAGTTTCTACCTGAATATATGGCAGTATACAGGCAACATTTAGGAGGGATGTCATCTACATTAAAGCCTCTGAACCAGACAGCATGGATGGTATATTTATTGCATGAGTTTAATAAATACACAAACAAGACTTATAAAAAAAGCATTATAGAACGGATAAAACGGATGTATAAATTACAGATATATTATGCAAAAGGCTATAGTTTGCGCAAAGCAGCTGCAGTGTTATCTCTATACCAGAAACTTATCTTTATTAATCCGTTTCTAATAGAATCCAGAAGAAAATAATGAAACTATCTATAATAACAATCAATCTCAATGATAAAAGTGGCTTACAAAAGACCATCGAAAGCATTGTATCGCAAACATTCACCGATTATGAATTTATCATTATAGACGGTAAATCGACAGACGGAAGTGTAGATATTATCAATCAATATAAAGATAGTATCAGTTACTGGGTGAGTGAGAAAGATAGTGGTATCTACAACGCTATGAATAAAGGCATCAGCCATGCTAAAGGAGAATATCTTTATTTCCTCAATTCGGGTGATGCACTATATGCAAAAGATGTGCTGGAAAAGATATTCGAAGGAGATCCGCATGAAGCTTTCATTTGTGGTAACTTCTATATGGAGGTGGCCGGCAAGCTGGAAGAGGATAAATCATATAAAGACCGGGACTGGCGTTTTGCAATCTATGATTTGTTTGCAGGTTTCTTATGTCATCAGGCTTTCTTTATACATAAGTCTAACTTTGAAAAATACGGACTCTATTGTGAAGACTTAAGAGTTATGTCAGACTGGAAGTTATTCTTTCAGGGAATAGCGCTCGACCAACTTCCTGTGAAATATGTAGATACATTCATTGTCATATACAATATGGAAGGCTTCAGCACTCAGATCGGAGGAGAAACTATCTATAAAGAGAAACTGCAAGTATGTAATGAATTATTGTCTCCATCGCTGGTTGAAAAATTGAAGCGTTTATATTATCTGGATCAGAATGGGTTTGTTACTGATATTATGAAGTCGAAAACATGGATATATAACGGATTCCGAGTATTTGCAAAGCTCGGGCGGATATTTGGCTTTGTAAAGAATGAATAATATAACCTTTCCTACCATGAACTACATCAAAACAATCATCTTATTCCTCTTTATCTGTAACTTAACCAGCTGTGATGTAAAACAGAAACCAAATAAGAATATTACATCTGACAACGATACACAATCTGCGCCGGCATTAAATATTCCCGACAAAGTGGAAGTAAATAAAGATAAGGGGCAGATACAACTCCCGGGTACCCATCTATTCGTCTCGCAACCGGAAGGCTTTAAACTTCTCCCTGAAATGGTACGACTGCAAAAAAGCGATGATGTATATATTCATTTTGTTGAAACTTTTGGAGTAAGTTATTATGAGAAAAAGCCAGATGTAATGAAAGCGTTCGACGACGCAAAAGATTTAGGTCTTATCCCATATTTACAGAAAGAATTTAAACTTGGAGACTATGATGCATTCATTATATACGGAGCTGATAACAAGCCTTATCTGGACCAGATAGTAATGATGTTCGGTGATAATGACTTTAGTGTTATGATAGCCGGTGCATTAATACGGAATGACAATAAATCGAAACAACAGATTGCAGACGCATTACAAACTATATACGTAGATAAATCGGCAAAAGTAGATTATGAATCATTATCAAACTTTACGATAGACCTTTCTAAATCGGATTTCAAATTCAACAGGAATATGTCTTCCATATTCTATTATACAAAAGGTGGAGCGGGAGATCCTTTGAATGATCCCTTCCTTGATCAGATAATGGTGATGCCTCTACCTGCCGTAACATACGAAAAAAGAGTGGAATTTGCAGAAGATGTGCTGCCCCGCTATGCCCGTTCAGGTATGACTCCTGTTTCTGAAGTATCTAGAAAAGAAGTTGAAATAAATGGAATGAAAGGATACGAAATAACTTTTGATACTAATTATATGAATAAGCCTATGAAGGTTTATATATTAGTTACAGGAGATAATAAAGCAACGATATCCTACACCGGAATGGCGAATAATGATATCGATAAAACCTTCAAACAGATTGAACAGATATCAAAGACTTTGAAGTCTAAATAACAGCAACTTCCTCTGTTGGAATATTTGTTGATCTGATGCGCCACTCCTGTGGATAAAGATTATTAGCCCTATTGCCGATATTCTTTACAAAGCCAAGTGGTTTGTCCCGATATGTAAGTAATATATAACCTTTAGGTTGATTATCCAGTATAAGGGCTTCTTTACGCAGATATGCAATAGCTGTTTTCCAATCTACCTCATTAGTAGGAAATGCATCTATGTTCAAGTAATTACTGAGTGCCAAAGAATGGCTAGGAATAAAGTCTTTACCTTTAAATTCACCTAATACGATGCCCTCTGATATTGTGTTTAATTGTGAATTCAACACCATCAGATCTGAGGATAAACCGGAAGGAAAAGCATACCACTTATCATTCTTAGAATAGAATATAAACTTCTCTTTTTGGTTGATATAGTTCTTATACTCAAGAGGTAAATCCAGTTTTGTCTTTCTCTCTTTTTCATTCTTCCTCCTCTGAACAGAGTCTGAAGCTTCTGATTTCCGTAATAATGCACAGAAGAAACCCTCACCCTTTGTTTTGTGTGGAAAGAAGCGGTAAGCAGAAACGCCTTCAACAAAAGAAGGGGTTATATTCCATTTATCCTTCACCTCTACAGGTAATGTTTCTGCTCCTAATTCATCCTTTATCCACTGCACATTCTCTTCGTTTTCCTCCAGGTTATAAGTGCATGTACTATACAATAATAATCCCCCTGATTTTAAAGATGGCCAGATATCAGCTAATATACGTTGTTGTCGTTCCTTACATAGCTTTACATTATCAACCGACCATTCGTACATCGCACCTTCATCTTTGCGAAACATACCTTCACCCGAACAAGGTGCATCTACCAATATAAAATCGAAGAAGCCATTCAATTTACCTACTTGTGCAGGATCATTATTTGTGACAATAACATTTGGATTCCCCCATTTTGTAATATTCTCTGATAATATATTTGCACGGGAGCGAATAACCTCATTAGATACTAACAGACTTCCTTCAGTCATTGCATCTGCTAGTAAAGTAGATTTACCGCCGGGTGCAGCGCACAAATCCAGAATCTTAATATCGTCATTTATATATTGCCTCACCACCTGCTCAATAAACATAGACGAGGCTTCCTGCACATAATAACATCCGGCATGAAACAAGGGATCGAATGTAAATGAAGGTCTTTGGTTGAGGTAATATCCCCGACTACTCCATAGAACAAAAGATGATTCCTTTTCTATACTACTCTTATACTTACTGCAACGGATACTTGTTGGAGCATCAACATTCAATGCTTCTACAAAGAGATCCCATTCTTCTCCTAAAAGTGGTTTTGTCCGTGTTATAAATTCAACAGGTAAGTTCATTATCATATATTTCCTGCAAAGTTAGATTAAAATATAAATCATCCCTACCTAGCAATAGCATAAATTATTCGTAACCAGTAATATTTTTTTCTACTTTTGTCTTATATTAAAATCAGGAATCGCCAGATGATCAAAAAAGAAATAGCAGAGAATAAAAAGACATTTATAATATTATTTGTCTATACTATTCTGTTACTTTTCTTTTGTTCCAAAATGTCACCTTTGTATCCATTCAATGAGTGGTCTGATATAAATCTATATTTTAATATAGGCAAAAGTATTGCGAATGGGAAGATTTTGTATGTAGATGCTTTCGATCATAAAGGTCCGCTTATATTTTTTATATATGGAATAGGCTATCTGATATCAAATACTTCATTTCTGGGAATGTATATCATAGAAGGAATTATGTGGACATTTTTGGTATATGCCGGATATCTCACTGCCAGATTGTATCTGGATAAATTATATGCATTTGCTATAGCTTTGATATTTCCCCTGTTTGTACTATCCCATTCATCGGAGGGCGGATCAGCCGAAGAATTCATTATCATCTTTGAGAGTATCAGCCTGTTGCTATTCCTATCGTATTTCAAGGGAAAGAATAATTCAATACACAAGCCTGCATATATGCTGATACATGGCATAATGTGTGCGGCAACGATACTAATAAAGATCAATCTTATTGTATTCTGGGCCTTTCCATTATTAGCTGTATTTATAAGTATTTTCAAGAACAAAGAGTATAGAAATCTCATACAAAACATTGTAGCTTACATCACTGGACTTATGGTTCTGATCCTGCCTGTAATAATCTACTTTATATATAACAATGCACTTTCAGAGGCATGGGATAGTTATATTGTACTCAATAGTAGCTATGCAAAATTAGAGAATATAAGTCAGATTGTTGAGAACTTAGTTGTCAGATTTTATCAACGCCTGCGATTCGAAACATTTGAGTATTTAATTATCCTGATAGGAGTATTCTATTTCCCTATAAAATATATCAAAAATACATTAGGTAAAATAGCTATTATACTTTCATTCATTGCATTGCATATAGTTATATTCATGTCACCTAACTATGTTTTTTATTATTCTATACCTTACTATATCTTTAGCCTTTTAGGCTGTATTGCAATTGCAGGCCTGATTTCTAAATATCTGAAATTACAACCTAAATGGTATTACTTCACATTATTCTTTGTGTTTGCATCGCTAATTGGTGTTAAAGAAAAGGACTTCTTTGGAACATCAAAAGCTGTTTTATTGAGAGAGCAAAAACCGGATGGTCTGATTTTCCAATTCAGTGACATTATTATAAAAGAGAAAGATCCTACCCTGCTCAACCTTAGCCTCGATCTTGGGAACGGAGTATTCACCAAGGCAAATATAATGCCTAACGTTAAATACTTTATATCGCCTAACCTCCCCCACTCTATCTATCCTGAGATGCGGGATGAACAAACTAAATATATTGAGAACAAACAAGTTCAGTTTATTATACTGTCTGAGTTTTCATTCAATTTCGACTATTTCCACAACCTCCCTGCTCTCAACGATAATTATACTATAATAGACAGGTATGTAGAACATGAGACAAAAACCTATTACTTATATAAAAGAAAAGACTAATGCAAGCCTCTCTATATCTTATTCCCGTTACACTAGGTGAAACTTCCATTGAGCAAGTATTGCCAATTTACAATAAAGAAATAATCCTACAGATAAAATACTTTATTGTTGAAAATATCCGTTCTGCACGCCGGTTTTTGAAAAAAGTAGATAGTAACATTAATATAGATGAACTGACATTCTATGAACTGAATAAGCATACAAAACCCGAGCAGATTGAAAATTACCTTCAGCCGATGACGAACGGTTTTCATATAGGCATCATCTCCGAAGCCGGCTGTCCTGCCATAGCTGATCCGGGAAGTGACATTGTAGCAATAGCTCAACGCAAGAACTATAAAGTAGTCCCCCTAGTAGGACCTTCGTCTATCCTACTTTCTTTGATGGCATCCGGTTTTAACGGGCAAAGCTTTGCATTTCAGGGATATCTGCCTGTTGATGGTTCTGATAGGATAAAGAAAATCAAACAACTGGAGAACCTGATTCATCACGAGCATCAGACTCAGATATTTATAGAAACTCCTTATCGAAACCAGAAACTGGTAGAAGACATTATTAAACATTGTGCTCCCTCCACAAAACTATGTATTGCCATGAATATAACATGTGAGGATGAATATATCAAAACACTTTCGGTCAAACAATGGGCTAAACAACTTCCTGATATGGGGAAACAACTTTGTATATTTTTACTGTATAAGTAACAACATATATTCAGAATAATGAAAATCATAATTTATATCACATCCCTATTATTTATGTCTACTATATCGCAAGGGGGTATTACTGCACAAACTAATATGAGAATACCGTTACAACAAGGATATAACAACAATCCATCCGTCAGGATTGATGACATAACAATAGATCCGGTCAATCTGTTTATCCGCTCCGAACCTTGGGATGGACGGAATCTTTCTTTACAGTTGGAGATGAAAGTTATAGATCAGGCAAAAGAGTATACAACATTCCTCGGCTATTATGAAGAGAACGACGACCAGCTCCGTAACAATTATCCAAAAGCGATCGGAAAATATCTCTTCGACCTTGATATCCGTGACAACGGAGTAGATTTACTCATCAACACATTAAAATACGGAGACGAATTTGTCACTGACCTAAAGATTGAAGACAGCATTATTATCGAAGATTTTGTGATTACTTATGAATTCGGCAGTAGTGAAAATTTAATTAGTCCTGACCATAACTACACAGGCTATGACATAAGGCACATGTTTAGGGTATCCGATGGAAAAGACAAAGGAACCATTGAATTTGAATATGTTAACAACAGAGGAATTATAGAAAACAATGGCACAAAAGAGTGGAACGGTTTTAAAATCGAAATTTTAGATGATTTCCGGGAACCACTGAAATTGAGAGTAACAAAATATGAAAAAGAATAACCTAATATTATTTTTCAGTGAAAATATAAGGTATAAACAAATGATCGACAGTATTGTCATCCTGTAGAAAAATAGTCAATAGATACTCATTATCTGAAACAGGATCAATAGCAGCCTGCTTTTCTATAATCCTCCTATTTAGTCCATATTTCTTAAGAAAAGGTTTATCATTACCTATCTGATACAACAATTGCTTTCTCTCTTTCTTTTCTATCTTGTTATCCCAAAAACCGTGAGGACGTATTTTGAAATTGAGATAATAGTCTGTTCTTAATTCATCGAATAGGTCGATATCTTTAGATACTAAGAAATTATTCAGATACATAAAAATATCTTCTAGTCTGTAGCCATGATGGGGATAATTTTGTTGATTATAATACTGCCCTATTTCATCAAATAGTTCAAAGTATTTATCTTTATAGTAAGTTTCAACAAGTATATTCATTGTTCGTTTAAACTTGCCGCTATTCCAATATTTCTCCAAGGCATGTTCCGCATCATGTATCTGTTCCAATTCTCCGGACGATATATCATTATTAGACTCTATCTCGTAAGGAGCTTGCTGATTATACCGATATCCGAATTTTCCTGCATTACGCCTTAATGCAGTTCCTCTTAGCATCTTTAGGAAGCCAAGCTGGAGTTCCTTCGCTTTCAGCTTAAATACATCGTTGAAAGATTTTCTGAACCTGTCAAGAGTTTCGTAAGGTAAACCTGCAATCAGATCGAGATGCAAGTCTATCTTACCTCCATCCATCAGTTTTTGAATATTACCTGACAAGAGCTCAAAATCCTGCTTGCGGTTTACAGCAATATTCGTTGGTTCATAAGTAGACTGGATGCCAATTTCAAACCGGAAGTAGTTTTTGGGTAACCGCTCGTTCAAATAGTTAATCGAATCATCTGTCAGTAAGTCTGCATATATTTCAAATTGACAGCTAAGACCTGGACGATAGTTGTCAATCAGGAAATCAAATACAGATTTAGTATGCGCTCTGTTCAGATTAAAAGTGCGATCAAGAAACTTTATCTGTTTAGCGCTACTTTGTGTAAAGTATAACAGGTTATCAAAAATATATTGCTGAGGAAAGTAACGCACTCCTTTTTCGAGCGAAGAGAGACAATACTGACACTGATAGGGGCATCCTCTTGATGTTTCAAAATAGATAAGTCTATTCTTCATATGCTCTCTATCTTCATCCAATTGATAAGGTGATGATAAAGTTGTAAGTCTTTCCAAATCTGCTTTAACTACAACCCTGCTAATATGATCTTTAGTAGAAACTCCATCGATGTCCAATCTATTATTATTCTCTAAAGCGGATAGCAGTTCTCCCAATACAAACTCCCCCTCTCCACTGATCACATAATCTACATTCCAGTTTGTAAGGAAGAAATCTGGCTCATAGGTAACTTCAGGGCCTCCCAAAATGATAGTGGTCTGCGGGCTTTTCTCTCGAAGTAAATCAACCAAGCGTTTTGATCTCTCTACATTCCATATATATACACTGATACCAATAACATCGGGCTTTAATTGCAATAATTCGTCTGCAACAGTAAGTATATCTTCCTTTATTACATATTCTTTAAATGAGATATCAAATTGATCTTTATTAGCAACATACAACCAGCGTAATGCCAGTGAAGTATGTATATATTTAGCGTTCAGAGTTGTCAAAATTACTTTCATAATACAAAGGTAGCTATTTTTAAGAAGACATTATTATTCAGTGATTTGAACTATTAGTATCGACACACTTCCGACTTTTCTACAAAATTAGTTTTCTTTCTCCGGTCACTCTTTCCTTTATCTACATTCCAAAACATTGTAAGAAGGCAGAGTCAATAATTGAGAACCTCTAAAAACACTCATTTTAAGCTATTTATAATAATTAATAAAATTTTCTCTAAAATTTTATTAATTTTATTTTGATACATAAAATAATTTGACATACTTTTGTACATAAATAAATCAAAAAGAAACTCCAATACCATTTTTCTAGTCAAAAAGAAAATTAAAGAATAATTTTAACATCTTTAAATATTTTGATTATGAAAATTTCGTCTTTAAGGAAAAAGGTTTGTCTGGTTATCACATTTTTAAGTCTACTTTTTGCACCATTCTTAAATGCCCAATCTGTTGATATCAATTTTGGTGCCGATTTAGTTAGTTCATATGTATGGCGTGGATACAAAAATGCCGGAGCAAGTTTTCAGCCGGCATTAAGCGCCAGCATAAGTGGATTTAGTTTAGGAGCATGGGCTTCTACAGACTTCACCAGTAAAGAAGGAAAGAAAGAGGTTGATTTTACAGCAGCTTATAATAACAGTGGATTTAAGTTAGCTGTGACCGATTATTGGTGGGATGGAGAAGGCCAGGAACGTTATTTCAGCAATCCTCTTGAAGGAAATAACGGACATTATCTGGAAACGACATTAGGATACACCCTTCCCGAAACTTTCCCTTTAAGCATAACATGGAATACGTTCGTACTCGGTAAAGGAAACAAAAAAGAAAATGGTAAGAATTCCTATTCTACATTCATAGAACTGGCCTATCCCTTCTCTGTTTCCGGCGTAGATATGGGCATATCTACAGGATTCACTCCATGGGAAAGTGCTGTTTATGGTACGGATGGATTCAAATTTACATCTATTGCACTCAATGCATCCAAAAGTATCAAAGTTACAGACTCATTTTCCTTACCAATATTTGGAAACATAATATGCAACCCTAATCTCGAAGATATTCACTTCGTCTTTGGTATATCATTTAAATAAAATTCACTCAATAATTTTTTAGTATGAAAAAAATCGAAGCTATTGTTCGCAAATCTAAATTCAATGAAGTGCGCCGCGCCTTGCACGAAGCCGATATCGACTTCTTATCCTGGTGGGAAGTAAACGGACAGGGAACAGCCCGGCAGGGGCTTATATTCAGAGGTATATCTTATGATGTAAATACAATTGAACGTATCTATATTGCTTTTGTCGTAAGAAATATAAATGTTGAAAAATCGATAAAAGCCATTCTGGAATCAGCTTTCACAGGAGAAAGTGGGGACGGCAGAATCTTTGTTTCGGCAATCGAGCAGTCGATCCGCATACGCACAGGAGACCATGGAGATGAGGCTTTGTATGATAAAGACGAAGAAGAAGAGAGTAAATAAAGATCAGGTTATAAAGGTTTAGGTAAAAAAGTAAAAATATGAAACAAAAATTATTCAAATATATCACTGCCTTATTATTGGTTCTGGCCTTACCTACAATTACATGGGCACAGGATTCACTAACATCAGTTACAGATACACTGAAAACTACAGCAGTCGTTCCGGTAGAAAAGATTTCAATTATAGAAGAAGCTACGACTTTAAATTCGGGAAATACAGCATGGATGATAGTAGCAACAATATTGGTCATGCTAATGACTGTCCCCGGATTGGCTCTATTCTATGGAGGTCTTGTCCGGCAAAAAAACATTTTAAGTATCATTATGCAATGTCTGTTTATTACGGGAGTAATCAGTATCATATGGGTTGCCTTCGGATACAGTTGGGTATTTGGAACCAACTATATGGATAGTTCGATAGGCGCGATTATAGGTGGTTCTGACAAAATATTTCTCAGTAGTTTAACCCTCGACACCTATATGGACGGTGTAGGTATCCCTGAAATATTATTTGCAGTATTTCAATGTATGTTTGCAGTTATCACTCCGGCGCTGATCATTGGTGCTTTTGCTGAAAGAATCAAATTTTCGGGTTATGTGGTTTTTATCGTTCTGTGGTCAATCGTCGTTTACAACCCTATGGCTCATTGGGTGTGGGGCGGAGGCTGGCTAATGGAAATGGGTGCCATAGACTTTGCCGGGGGAACTGTAGTACATATCAATGCAGGTATATCAGCCCTTGTAATGGCTATAATGCTAGGACGCCGTAAAGGATATAGAACAATAGGACATCCATTTACACCACATAATATTCCATTTGTTTTCATTGGAACAGCACTATTATGGCTGGGATGGTTCGGATTCAATGCAGGTAGTGGTCTTGCAGCTAACGGACTTGCTGCCAATGCATTTCTTGTTACTCATCTGGCTACCTGTGCAGCAGCCGTTGTATGGATGGCCATGGAATGGATCATGTATAAAAGGCCTACCATTGTAGGGTTCTGTACCGGAGCAGTTGCCGGACTTGTAGCCATTACTCCTGCGGCCGGAACTGCAGATGTATTAGGAGCACTCGCCATAGGTGGTATTTCAGCATTGATATGCTTCTTTATGGTAGCTTATGTAAAACCTAAACTTAAATATGATGATTCCCTGGATGCTTTTGGAGTACATGGTATCGGCGGAATTGTCGGTTCTATACTCACAGGTGTGTTTGCAACGCAAGCCATTACCGGTGCCAATGGTGTACAGGGTGCATTATATGGAGACTGGAACCAACTATGGATACAAGTGATAGCAACAGCTGCTTCAATAGTATATAGTGCGGTCTTGACGTTCATACTATTCTTTATTGTTAACAAAACGATTGGCCTGAGAGTAAACAGAGAAGATGAGGCCGTAGGTCTAGATATTTCTCAACATGGAGAAATAGCCTACAGCGAAGAAGAGTAATAGAAGGCTATACTATTTAAACACAATAAATAACCATGTAGACTAAGATTACTACATGGTTATTTTATGTATGAAATAAATTATTGTAAAAGGACACTCGAACCTCCGATAACTTTCCACTGTCCGGAAAAATTCTTCCATGTACGAAAAAATCGGGCTTTTCCATCTATTGGATTTTTCAAAAACGAACCTTTCAGATAAATCACTGTGGATACTGTTGCCGTATCGGCAAAGATACGTATCTCGCGGTCAATAGCTTCCATTATGTCCACAATCATATTACCTGAACGATAAGTTGACAAATCCATTTCTTTATCTATCAACTCACCTGTTGGTCCATTAAATATTAAATCATCGTGAATAAGTTGATCCATTACAGCTAAATCGGAATCCCGAAAAGCCTGTAATAGTTTCTCCTCACATTCAACTATTTCCTGCTTCATATATATCGGATTTATTCATATTCTTTCATTTCATCGAGAAGGTCTTTATCCCATTTATCCATAGGTAATTCTGAGTATAATTCAATCAGGTTTCCCTCATTATCCCTTAAGTGAACAGTGCGCATTCCCCAACCAGTCATATCGGTAGGTTTATTTACAAATTCCACACCTTTAGCCAATAACTCTTCATAGCTTTTATCTACACTATCTACACTTACAATTATAGCTATTTTCTCCCTACAACCTGTAGGCATTGGCAAATCAACATTATCTATTGCATGGGCCATCAGATCTGAAGGGAAAATGGAGAATCCATCATTACCTGATCCAAAATCAAAACTGGCATATTCTCCACCTAATTTGCCCCATACTACTCTTAAACCTAATTTTTCCGAATAAAATTTAAAGCTTTCGTCAAAATCTTTCACTAATAATCTTACGCCTGTTAGTTTCATATTATTCATATTAAAATTTGTAGCAAAATACATAAAAAAACGGAGGCTTAAAGTATAAGTCTCCGTCTTTTTTATTTGTTAATCTTAATTTATTTCTCCGCTGTCAAATCAACAATCTCAGCATCAGGCGCATTCTTTTTCACAGAAGCAATACCATTGTCTCTGCTAGCTACACTTTCATACATTTCACTTGTTCCGATAATTTGTCCGTTAGTAGCTTTTAGATTAAAATATGGTTTCCCATTCTTAGCTTCTAATTTTTCAAACCGCTCATCTACCTGGCTGTTTTTCTTTACTGATTCAATACCGTTTTTACAGTTTTCTTTCTTTGTATATCCCTCGCTGCCAAGGATTACCTGTCCGTTGCCTGCTTTTAGATTAAACTGAAATTCTCCGTTTTTTCTTTTTGTAATTTCAAATTTTCCCATTTTTGTTTTGTTTAAGAAGTTCGTATTTAGTTTAAACACAAGTTTACAATAAAAAGTTTATTTTTCCTCTTTTTATAAGGAAATATTTCACCTTATATTCATCACAAAAAATGGCAATAGAATAACTACATTATTTTTTCCAGATAACCAGCCATCTCCTGTTGCAATTTTTTAGCCTCTGTAGTAGCAGCAAAAGCAAAATTAACAGTATTATCTGCATAGATGATACCACGTGAAGAGTTCACTAATAAGCCGCACTCAGAGTTCATTCCATACTTGACCACTTCTTCTAAACTACCTCCCTGAGCACCAACACCCGGAACAAGCAAGAAATGATCGGGAGCATATTTACGAATATCAGCGAACATCTCTCCCCTGGTAGCGCCTACAACATACATCATTTGTTCATCTGTAGCCCACTCCTGTGATTTTTTCAGTACTTTTTCAAATAATCGCTCTCCATTTTTATCCTCCACTAATTGAAAATCCAGGGAACCTTTATTAGAGGTAAGAGCCAAAAGAATAATCCATTTTTTAGGATACTTAAGGAAAGGTTTTACACTATCTTCACCCATATACGGGGCAACAGTTACAGCACTAGCCTTCATATGCTCAAAGGCAGAAACAGCATACATCTCAGATGTATTGCCAATATCTCCGCGTTTGGCATCTAATATAATAAACTGATCAGGATATCTGAGACGGATATATTCTATTGTCTTTTCCAAAGCTTTAACTCCTTCAACTCCCTGACTTTCGTAAAAAGCAGTATTAGGCTTATATGCTACACAATATTTCGCAGTAGCATCAACAATAGCTGTATTAAAGGCATAGATTGGGTCATCTTCCTCCTCTAACAAAAAAGATGGAATCTTATTTATATCGGTATCCAATCCTACACACAAAAAAGATTTCTTTCTTTTTATATTTTCAAATAATTCTTGCTTTGTCATATTTTTTTAAGTTTAAAGCTAGCTTACGACTTTCTAACCCATTACTTTGTATTACATTTCGCTTTCTTTCAGCCTTTCTGCATTTTCTGCAATTATTAACTGATCTAAGATTGGCTGTATTTCACCATCCATAATAGCTGACAAATTATAAAGAGTCAGGTTGATACGATGATCTGTCACCCGCCCTTGAGGATAGTTATATGTTCTGATCTTAGCCGAACGGTCGCCTGTAGAAACCATTGTTTTACGCTTCGAAGCTATTTCGTTTTGATATTTAGATAATTCGATATCATATAATTTAGATCTTAGCATCTGCATTGCCAATTCTCTATTAGCTAACTGTGAACGTGACTGTTGGCAGACCACCACCAGGCCTGATGGCTTATGTGTAAGTTGCACTTTTGTTTCTACCTTATTTACATTCTGACCTCCTGCTCCACTCGACCTGGCGGTTTGCATCTCAATATCCGCAGGATTTATATCCACATCTACTTCTTCCGCTTCTGGGAGAACGGCAACAGTTGCAGCCGAAGTATGTACACGTCCCTGAGTCTCTGTTGCCGGTACACGCTGAACACGGTGTACACCGGATTCATACTTCAATATGCCGTAAACACCTTCGCCAGTGACTGTAAAGATGACTTCCTTAAATCCTCCGGAAGAACCTTCCGTGAGACTGGTAAGCTCTGTTTTCCAACCTTTAAACTCACAGTATTTCAGATACATACGATAAAGGTCTCCAGCAAAAATAGCAGCTTCATCACCGCCTGTACCTCCTCTGATTTCAACTATGGCATTTTTACTATCTTCAGGATCGGAAGGGATCAATAATAACTTAATCTCCTCTTCCAAACCTGGAATACGATTAACGGCCAGATCAAGCTCTTCTTTTGCAATCTCCCTTAGTTCGGCATCATTCTCTGTATCAAGAATACTTTTAGCTTCATCAACTGTTGTTAGTAATTGCTGATACTCCTTCCGGGCATTGCTTATTTTTTCTAAATCGTGATATTCTTTGTTCAACTTTATATAACGCTTCATATCCCCAATCACAGCAGGATCAGTAATCAGTTTCCCTATTTCTTCGAAACGGATATTCAGGGCGTCTAGTTTTTCCAGTAATGACAATTGAGCCATATTATTCTTTCTGTATTAATTCGGGCACAAAGGTACGGAAAAAGAGGGCATCAATTACCACTCTATAGAAATTTTAAATATGAATCTTGAGGAAATTGTAGTGAAGAAAAAAAAGAAAGTCCGCGAAATCACCTTCGCAGACTTCCCAACCTTAACACAAACTTTACAAAACTACACAATAGAACTGGTTGCAGTCTAAAACTTGGTTCATTCGCATCTTAGGAACCAGCTCTGTGTTTCATTATATTATACTTTTTGATTGAAATAAGGAAATATTACGTTTGATTCCCAATATTTTCTCTAAAAAGTTTACTCTTCTCTTATTAATATCACAAAGATAGTAATTTTTACACATTAACAATAGATGTAATCTATTTTTTTTGAAAAATTATCACTTTTTTTTAAATGAATAATTTATTTCTTTTCTCAAATATTCTGCAGTAAAGCTATTCTCAATTTTAACTACATCTTCGGGCTTTCCCATTGCAACAACAGTTCCACCACCTACTCCACCGTCAGGCCCCATATCTATAATATAATCAGCGCTTTTTATAATATCCTGATTATGTTCGATAACAATTATCGTGTTTCCTCTGTCTACAAGCTTATTTAATACACCTAATAACACCCTTATATCTTCAAAATGCAGACCGGTTGTGGGCTCATCTAATATGTAGATGGTATTGCCTGTATCAATACGGGCTAATTCGGATGCAAGCTTCACCCGCTGCGACTCCCCACCTGACAAAGTTGTGGAAGGTTGTCCCAGTTTAAGATATCCCAGCCCGACCTCCTGTAATACTTTTATCTTATGTAAGATATTTGGAACATTTTCAAAAAATTCGACGGCCATATTGATTGTCATATCCAATACATCGGCAATCGATTTTCCCTTGAAACGGACTTCTAAAGTCTCCCTGTTATATCTTTTACCATGACATTCCTCGCATTGCACATATACATCCGGTAAGAAATTCATTCCTATTGTTTTATAGCCATTCCCTCCACAAACTTCACACCGACCACCTTTCACATTGAAAGAAAAACGTCCCGGCTTATAACCCCTGATCTTTGACTCGGGAAGATTTACAAACAAATTTCTTATATCTGAAAAAACACTGGTATAAGTTGCCGGATTGGAACGAGGAGTACGCCCTATCGGAGATTGGTCTACACTAATTACCTTATCTACATTTTCTATACCATCAAGCACCTTATAAGGTAATGGATCTGTTAAAGAACGATAGAGATGCTGACTCAGTATAGGCTGTAAAGTACCATTAATAAGGCTGGATTTACCACTACCGGAGACACCTGTTACACAAATAAATGTATTGAGAGGGAAAGTCACACTCACATCTTTCAGATTATGCCCTTTAGCACCTTTTAATATGATTTTTTTACCGTTTCCTTTTCTTCTTTTTTTAGGGATCTCTATTTCAAGTTTCCCATTTAAGTAATCAGCCGTCATTGTATTAGCTGCAAGCATTTCCTTTGGTGTACCCGCAAACACAACTTTACCTCCGCGGCGTCCTGCATAAGGCCCCATATCTACGACATAGTCTGCATCGAGCATAATATCTTTATCATGCTCTACTACAATAACCGAATTGCCCGAATCACGTAGTTTCTTTAAGGAATCTATCAAACGGTCGTTGTCACGTTGATGCAAGCCGATACTGGGTTCATCGAGAATATAGAGAACATTCACCAACTGGGAACCAATCTGGGTGGCCAATCGGATACGTTGGCTCTCGCCACCTGATAATGACACCGAAGGTCTGTTTAATGACAGATAATTTAATCCTACATCTAATAGAAAAGAAAGACGGGAAACGATTTCTTTTTTTATTTCGCCGGCAATGAGTTTTTGCCTGTCGGAAATATGTACATCCATATCCTGTATCCATTCATACAAGCGTTGGATATCCATTTCGGCAAGTTCAGCTATATTTTTACCATTTACCTTATAGTGTAATGCTTCTTTATTCAGTCGTTGCCCATTGCAATCAGGACATACATCCGTTTTTATAAACTGTTCAGCCCATTTTTGAGCAGAAGCAGAAGAATCACTATCCTGCTGCATTTCTATGTATTTAGCAACACCTTCGAAAGCTACAACATAATTAGAACTACCTAAAGATTCGTTCTTTATCTGCAAACGTTCTTCTGTTCCAAACATAATCTCATCCATGGCTTCTTCAGGAATATCCTTGATTGGAGTCTTGATAGTAACACCATGCTTCTCACATATTGCTTCTATTTGCCAAAAGAACAATGAATTTTTATACTTACCTAAAGGAGCAATTCCTCCCGCATAAATACTCAATTGCGGTTTTGGAACAATTTTAGCCATGTCAATTTTATTGACTACACCCAACCCTTTGCATCGGGGACAGGCACCATAGGGCGAATTAAATGAGAATGTATGCGGAGCCGGTTCACTATACGATAAACCTGTAGTAGGACACATCAACTGACGGCTAAAATGCCGTACTTCATCTGTATCCACATCCTGTATCATAATCAGCCCGTCACCCTGCTTCATGGCAGTTCGCAAACTATTCTTAAGGTTATCTGCAAATTTATTTGAAACAACAAGCTTATCTATCAAGACCTCAACGCTATGCATCTTATACCTGTCAAGTCGCATTCCGGGAATAATTTCACGAATAGCGCCATCAACACGCACAGTCAGATAACCTTTTTTACTTATTTGCTCAAACAATTCTTTATAGTGCCCTTTACGATTGCGGACAACAGGAGCTAATAGATATATCTTTTTTCCAATATAACGCTCAAGTATAAGTTCCAGAATCTGCTCCTCCGTATATTTTACCATCTTCTCACCAGTAAGATAAGAATAAGCATCTCCTGCACGTGCATAGAGCAAACGCAGAAAATCATAGATTTCGGTAGTGGTTCCAACTGTTGAACGGGGATTACGGTTTGTCGTTTTCTGCTCAATGGAAATAACCGGACTTAATCCTGTTATTTTGTCTACATCGGGACGCTCCATTCCTCCCAGAAAATTGCGGGCATATGCCGAAAATGTCTCAATATAACGACGCTGTCCCTCAGCAAAGATCGTGTCGAAAGCTAAGGATGACTTTCCGCTCCCACTAAGGCCTGTGATCACCACAAGCGAGTCTCTGGGAATTTCTACATCAATATTTTTCAGATTATGAACACGCGCACCGTAAACGTTTATTTTCTCTTTTACTTCTTCTGTAGTTTTCATTCAATCAAATGTCCCTTTTTTCAAACATTTAAGGTCAAACAGACCTATTTATTTCAGTTCTCAGTCGCGAGAAATCCATGCCCTGTTATGCACCTTCATTTTCCCTCCTTTTTTGTAATAAAGGGATTCCTGTGTAGGGATAAGAAGTGTATATGAACTTTGACTCTTAGCCGAGATAGTCAATTTCCTGTCTCTAAGCCAACTATTAAAGTCTTTTAATTGCGCATAAGTCAGACCTCTTTCTTTTGCAAACGATGCCAGATCAGGTATTGACTGAGTAACTTCGACCTTTGTAAATTCTATTGGTTTATATAAATCTTTCTCTGTAAAAATAAATCCGAACTTAGCCGGATTTTCAAATATCTGTTTTATAGCCAGCATACGGAAATAATAACGAGTAGTTTCAGATACTAGCCACAGATCTAAGCTATCCTCAGCTTGTTGCTTATCCAATTCACCACTTATACGCCCTTGTCCGGCATTATATGATAAGGCAACGCTGGCCCAGCTACCATATTTACTGTATGCTTCCCTGAAATATTTACAAGCGGCAACGGTTGATTTCTCAATCGAGTAGCGCTCATCAACTTCTGAAGATACTTCTAAACCATAATTCGGTGCAGTCTTAGGCATAAATTGCCACAGGCCGGCAGCTCCGGCAGAAGATACAGCACGATGATCGAGACTACTTTCTATCACAGCAAGATATTTGAAATCATCAGGGATTCCATTTTCTTTTAGGATAGGTTCGATAATCGGAAAATAACGATTTGCTCTTTTCACTAAAAGCAATGTTGTAGAATGAAGATATGTAAAACCATTGATTTCGCGATCGTACCGTTCATGAAAATCATATCTGTCTAGAACGATTTCTTCCCCGGCAAAATCAACCTTGTCGGGTACTTCTACCGACTTGGTCATTGAAAGCACATAAGGTACTTTGGTTTCGGTTTCACCATGACTATTATTAGCCAGAAAAACTCCTGCTAATAAACATATGCAAATAACTGGGATAAAATATATTGCGATCTTTTTCATTTACTTCAGATTTTCAATAGATAATAGCTATCAAAGGTACGGCTTTATTTTGAAATAATAAAGAAGTAATACCTAATCGCCTGATATATTAGTCATAAAAAAGCTAAAGAAAAATAATGATCAGAAGCTACCCCAATATGCACCTTCAACATCATTGATTTCCTCTGCAAAGATCCCAAAAACCGAGGAACCAGAACCTGACATAGAAGCATATAAGGCACCTCTACCATATAGGTATTCTTTCACCTTTTCTATCTCCGTAAATTTAGCAAACACACTTTTCTCAAAGTCATTCACCATCAATCCTTTCCACTCCGCAATAGGGCGCTTGATTATTTCCTTCAATGAAACCTCAGGATATTGTGGTTTTATATTAGCAAAAGCATCTTTTGTGGATACATGAATATCCGGTTTTATAAGTACAAAATAATATCCCTTCAAGGATAGCTCTATATCTTCGAATATCTCTCCTATACCGGATGCAAATACCGGACGATTGTATATAAAGAAAGGACAATCTGCTCCAAGTTGGACAGCCAATTTAGCAAGCTCATCATCTGATGCTCCAAGATGGAAGGAATCATTTAATAATTTGAGCATAAATGAAGCATCTGACGATCCGCCTCCCAATCCAGCGCCAAATGGTATTTTTTTCAATAAGTGCACTTCTACAAAGGGAAAAGTATAGTGTGACCGCATAAGCTTCAATGCTTTCATCACAAGATTATTATCCGGATCGGAATCGATCTTTATGCCTGCTTCAGAAAAAGTATCTTTGCTTTGTTCTTCTTTAACTATAATTTCCAACACATCTTTTATTGCTATCGGATAAAATACAGTTTCGAGATTATGATATCCATCACTTCGCTTGGAAACGATGTTTAAGCCCAGATTAATTTTAGCATTAGGAAAACAAATCATAGTTTATCAATTTCTCCATAAAAGTACAAAGAATAAAGTAAATCACATATCATCCAAATCAATAAACCTTAACTTTTACACCCAAGCTATCTATAGGAATTATTGTTAGTCCGTTATAAATATTATTCTTGTCAATCAACATCGTTTTGCTGATCACCTTCAACGAGTTAAAATCCACATCTTTTATAACATGTGATGGTATAGATCTCTCTCTCGGCAAGGTATAACGATACATTTCATCATTATAATACAATACTTTACCATCTGTAAAGTATTGGGTGGAAATATAGTTATGCTGTATTGGATAAAAATTTGCTAACACTAAATCAGTCGATTCACTGGCCGGAGTACATAGATTTCCATACAAAGTACCTTTATACAGATATAAGTCCGCATCAATATATTTATAATTACTTATATCTAATTCTTCATAACCTTTTCCGGGATCGATCATAACTTTATCCAGTGAGATCATTTTCCCTTTTTCATTATCATAACCAGAGAAATTGATAAGCCAGAATTTGTCCCCAATACAAATCAAAGCTCCAGATATAGACCTACCAATATCAGGTATATTATTTGAAGCGTAATATAATATATTTGCTTTTTCATCATATGTGAAACGCTGATTATCGCGTGATAATTGCTTCCATTCCGATATGCTATTAGTATTTATCTTATTCTGAATTTTATCAGGAAACACATACGAATTCTTTCCATCAGTGAGTATGTATGAAAAGTGATAAGAATCCGATAAAATAAATTCTTTCAGATTTGTACCATTTATTTCCAACTTCTGGAAGTTTTGTTTACCCCATCCTAACCGTGATTGTCGTAAATAAACATTTGAACCATAAGTAAAATAGAGAGGAGTAATAAGTGGCTTTATATTTTTGCCTTTGCTCTCTTCTATCCTTACAGGTACGGCATTGAACCATATATTCCTTTCATCTTTATAGTTATATTGCCTTTGTAGTTCATACAAACCATCTTTGTTATAAAAACATCCGTCTCCAATATATTCTAAACTAGGGATATGAGGCCTCTGATCATAAATATCCATTTTTGATAAATCACCAGTTGTTGTCAGGTAATAGATTTCATCATCATTGTCCAGATAAATCCAGTCATTAATACATTTGAAACCAGATATATCGATTTTATCTCCGGACAATCCCTTATATATGGTATTCCTATCTTTACAAATCGACCAAGAATAATCCTTATCTATATTGTAATCCAGAACTTTTAGTGTATTATAATCAATTAGTCCATCAAGATGCTCCTCGAAACCGAAAGTATTACCATAGAAGACAAGAGTAGTAGAATCAAAGTTGATAAGTGTATCTATATAGCATGGTGAATATTCATTCTGATATACAAGAACTGCCTTTTCTGTAGGGTATATACGATATTCGCCAAATTCATAATATTTCTTATTACTGAGCCCCAAGCTATCTAATACCTGAGAAGTATCAAAAGGTTTTTCAGGCATGTCACCATTTTTGAAAGAGTAAATGACTATTGCCGCCAATATTACGAAAATAGTGAGTATCAATAATACAATACCTATCAAATATTTTAGAATCTTCATGGGTTAATTATTGTATAGTACGAATTAAAGCTGTGCTATATAGTCAAATATAAAAAAAATCGGGCTATTAATCTAAAAGCCCGATATTCAGTATGGCAATTAAAATTATACCAGTTTCTTTATCAGAGCCTCCTTATCACCATAGATGTAATCGATTACAGGAACTTCAATCATTGTATATGCTCCCGGTCTCTGCTTCATTGTAGCACGGGCTGTGGCAACCAGCACCTGAGCTGTAAGAGCAGGATTATTGATCTTCATATTGAAATCGAAAAGCTGATTTTGTGTTGTACCAGAGACACCTTTACGAACCATATTCACTCCATGCCCCATATCTTTCAGATCATCCACACAATCAACCTGCATTACATGCGTTTCATCGTGAGCAAAATAATCGTCAGCCTTGATAGCTGCAGCAACATCTGCAAACTTATGTCCATCCTCAACCTCTACGTAAACCATACGACGATGAATACTTGTACCCAACGGAATAGTCATCGATAATGCTGCCTTTACTCCTTTTATAGCTTTTACGGCAACAGTGTGCCCCATACTCATACCAGGGCCAAAATTTGTATAGGTAACTCCTTTAGGGGCCATAAACTCCAACATGGAGCGAACCATTGAGTCTGTTCCCGGATCCCATCCTGCCGAAATAATTGATACAGTATTATTCGCTTTTGCTACTCCATCCAGTGCTTTGCGCAGATTTACAATTCCACCATGAATATCATAGCTATCCACAGTATTGATGCCTGCAGCAAGACATTCCTTTGCATATTCTTCTACACTACGTGTAGGTGTGGCCAGTATAGCAACATCCACATCTTTAAGTTCTTTTACTGATTTTACCACCTGATATTTTTTCAACTCATCAGGTACATTGGTAGGATCACGACGCACAATACCTGCGACTTCAAAATCAGGGGATGTAAGAATTGCATCCAATACATACTGGCCAATATTCCCGTATCCAACAATAGCTGCTCTAAATTTTTTCATTGATATTAATGTATTATTTATGATTTATATAATATTGATGATTAAATATATACTTGTTATAGTTCTGTAGCTTCTTTCATAAAGTTATACAACCATTCCATAGCTACAAAATCCTCTTTTATGGTATTTGCAAAATCGGCTGAATACAGTTCATCTCCTATTGGTTTCGTTTTGCTTACCCATATGCCTTTACGTTGTATCCAAGGCTGAAAATATTCAGGCAAATCGTTAGGAATCGGCCGTTTGTATTCTTCGCCATTAATGGTATACCCCCTGTCTAGAACTGTTTCTTGAGTAACACGTTGAAACTCCTCTGCATCATAAGCAATTTCATCTCTGAACGCATCCATTACTTTTTTCTTTGGTTGGAAAAGCCCCAGGCCCAGTGTATACTCAGTGGCTCTTATATCCATAAAATATCCAGGATAATCTTTCCAAACATCATTTGTTACAGGTATCTGAAATGCCATCCACATAAAATCCTTATATGGGTCTTTATTTTTTGAAAAACGTGTATCCCGGTATATTCTCGACAGGCATCGATGTGGTCTCAGTTCCATAGCCTGATCGATATTATACATAGCAGGCGATAATGTGGATACCAATGCTTTCAGAGGATTCAATAATTCGTCTTCATATACTTGTTTATGCGCATCAAACCACTCTTTATAATTATTCTCTCCCAGGTCTTTAAAAAACTGAAATGTTCGAGGAGTAAAACCGTTAAAAACTAATTCTTTCATAAAGGATATACTTTATACTTTGGTTTAAATTGTGTAGCTCCTATTGCCACCAAATTGTATTCGGAAATAGAGGTCGCTTTCTCTTCTGTATCTTCAAAATAGATTTCTGTATCTGCACCATTTACTGATAATATAACATTATCCGGCAGTTTCTGTTCTTCTGATGTAAAGAAAGAGCCTCTCAAGCTATATTTTATATCTTCTTTATCCAGCAAAGAACAAAAATAAGAAAAAGTCATATTATTAGGTTCGTCCAGCAACCATTTATCTAATTCAAATTGCTTTTTGTCAGGATTCTCCAGATAACTAAGATTATCGCACCATAAAAGGGTTAATTGCCCGGAAATAAAATGAAATTCAAATACGCTATAGCTCCATATATAAGTATCATTATCAGCATCCCATATATCGTCAGGTAGAGGAAATGTATCTAATATATTTTCAAGGCTTTGCCCGACCTGCACAGTTCCAAATTTTCCCGTTTTTATAAAGTCTAGTAATGTTATTTTCATTTATCAACTATATACAAAAGGTAACAAAAGTGACAGTTTTTGATTACTTTTCCATGTTACCTTTTAGCTTCTATCTACTCTTTATATAAGATAAATTTGATTTTAAAGATAAAAAAATAGCTGTTCTTTACAAAACTGCTATTCTCTATTTAGTATATTTCTAGTTTGCCAGTTGCTTAATTACTGCCATTACCTCTGCTCCGATATCTTCGGCTTCTTTCATTGTATGTGCCTCGGAATATACACGGATAATAGGTTCGGTATTGGATTTACGAAGGTGTACCCATTTTTCGGGGAAATCTATCTTCACCCCATCGATGTCAGTTACATCATATTGTCTGTATTTTTCTTTTACAGCTTTCAGAATAGCATCTACATCTATACTAGGTGTTAATTCTACTTTCTGCTTAGCTATAAAATATTCAGGATATGAGGCCCGTATTTCACTTACTTTCTTCTTTTCATGAGCCAGATGAGAAAGAAACAGCGCTATTCCCACTAATGAATCACGGCCATAGTGGCTAGCAGGATAAATAACCCCGCCATTTCCTTCTCCGCCGATAACGGCATTGGTAGCTTTCATTTTTGTTGTTACATTTACTTCACCTACTGCAGAAGCATTATATTCACAACCATATTTACGGGTGATATCACGAAGTGCACGACTCGAACTCAGATTAGAGACTGTATTGCCCGGAGTATGTTTCAATACATAATCAGCTACAGCAACCAAAGTATATTCTTCACCAAAAAACTGCCCGTTTTCGCAAACAATTGCCAGTCGGTCAACATCCGGATCTACAACAAAACCCACATCAGATGGAGTGGTTTTCACCATTGTAAATATATCTGTAAGATGTTCCGGTAATGGTTCGGGATTGTGAGGAAATTCCCCATTAGGTGTGCAATAAAGCTCATTTACTTTATTAACTCCTAGTGCTTTCAACAACTTAGGGAGTACAATCCCCCCTACTGAATTTACACAATCGATAGACACCTCAAAATCTGCAGCTTTAATAGCATCGACATCTACCAATTTCAGATCAAGAACAGCCTGTATATGTTTATCTGTATAGTCTTTTTCTGTAAGTGACCCTATATGGTCAACATGAGCATAACTGAAATCTTCTGATTCTGCTATTCGAAGAACTGTTTCACCCTCTTCAGCATTCAGAAATTCACCTTTTTCATTCAGAAGCTTCAGTGCATTCCATTGTTTAGGATTATGACTGGCTGTAAGTATAATACCTCCACAAGCCTGTTCCATAACCACAGCTACTTCGGTAGTAGGAGTAGTTGCCAAACCTATGTTAACAACATCAAATCCCATTCCCATCAAAGTACCTGTTACGATCTGCTCCATCATTTTACCTGAAATACGGGCATCACGTCCTACTACGATTTTATTAGAACTATTTTCTTTACTGTCTCTGATAAAAGAGGCATATGCAGATACAAATTTCACAGTATCTAAAGGGTTAAGACCATCACCGACTTTGCCGCCCATGGTACCCCTGATTCCGGATATAGATTTAATTAAGGTCATTATGTATAATATTTATTATTCGGTATCAATTTGATCAGGACGGAATGTATATTTCAAACGTCCGAAATACACAGGTTCGTATGTCGAATTATACTGTAAATATGATCCATTATCGAAAGGAACAATCAGACTAACCTCTGCATTATTCCCAAGGTTATAGTCTAAAGGCAATGCACAACCCGGAGAAAGGAACATATACATATAATACTCACTAGATAAATAGCCCGAAGTATAACTACTACGACGGTAAGAACTTGAATTACCATAGTCCATATACATATATGCAAACTCTGTAATATTTTGAAGGTCGTTGGTAATCAATGAGTCAGGATATGATATCAACAACTTGCTATCATAAAAGCGCATATAAACCGTGCTGCCTTTAGTTATCTTATCTTTATTACCCGAATCGATTACATGGATATAGACTCCGGTGCTAGGATCTTTGAAATACTCTTTATCTTTAAACACCCGGCTCTCAGGATAGGCATTGATTACTTTTATACCTGACGTATCTATAAATCGATTGATCACTTTATCCTGCTTCTTCAATTTATCGGCATATGTTTCACTACCACAAGCTGAAAAAATGATTGCAATCCCTATGAAAGCAAATATGACACCTATAATTTTTCTCATTTAATATTTATATTTAGTAAAGTATATTAATTCTTCCTCAGTAAATCTCCAAATTCGGGTAAGGCCTTTTCAAAAATTGCAATAGCCTCATCCATCGTACCATAAAATTCTCCTCCCGCAGCATTTAAATGCCCTCCTCCATTATAGCACTGGGCAGCAAATCTATTGCTTGGGAAGTCTCCCTGTGAACGAAACGAAATTTTTATAAAATCATTGTCTTCACGGATAAAAACAGAGAAGATTATTCCTTTTATATTTAATGGAAGATTAGCAAACCCTTCGGTATCTCCTTTTTTTACATTGTACCTGCTTTGTTCCTCATTCGTTAACCATATCAGGGCCGAATTATATTCAGGATAAATCTTCATCTTTTCAGATAATGTAAATCCCAGCATCCTATAGCGGTCTTCTGTATAGTTATGATATACATTGGAGTAAATCTGGTCTTTATCTATGCCTTTCTTCAACAATTCACCTATAATGTAATAGATCTCTATATTATTAGAATTATAAGTGAAAGCACCTGTATCAGTCATCATACCTGTATATAATGCTGTAGCACTATCATAGCTCATAACCTCAAAATCGCCCATACGGCAGATCAGACGGAATATCAGCTCACTTGTAGATGAAATCTGAGGATATGAAATCATTACATCACAAAACTCAGTAGGCTCAGGATGGTGATCTATTAATACCTTTTTGCCTTTTGCAGCCTCGATAAAAGGCCCCAGATGATGTGACCGTTTAGGTATATTAAAATCAAGGCAAAAAATAAGCTCTGCTTCAGCAATCAGTTTCTGCGCAAATTCAGGATATTTTTCATAATTCAGAATATCTTTTGCTCCAGGCATCCATTTCAAAAAATCGGGAAATGAATTGGGGACAATTACATTTACATTATTACCCTGGTCATTCAGATAATGGTACAATCCCAAGGAAGAACCAACAGCATCACCATCAGGTGAAACATGTGTAACGATCACTATTTTGTCATACTGATCAAGTAGTTCTTCTACTGCTGTTATCTTCTGACTAGCTATAATTTTTGATATCATTTACTAAAAAATCCTCTTAAGGTCTCAAACCTATTTATTACTTTGGTAAGTAAAACAGTAAAAGTATGTCATTAAATACTTACTGTTACTTAATATTAATTTACGCAGCCACAAAAATACTAAAAAATCAAACTAAACGCACCACTTTTAGTTACATCATAGCAAGGAATATTGAGTTTTTGACATTCTTTAGATAATCGTTGCCTAGTATAGCTTGATAATGAAGCATCTAATACAACATTCTTTATAGAAAAGAGTTGAGTTAAAGAATACAAAGAGTGATTATTATCTTTAATCAGTATCAGATTATCTATTTCATATTTATCATTTGCTTCTTTGTTTTTCCAAATATCAGAAGACACAATAAGTATCTTTTTATTATGGATATCCAGATACTCATATTTCTTTTCCAATGAAACAGAATCAAGAGTATAATTATCATGTCCTAAGTTCAATCTGATCTCAGTATTTTGCCGCCTGTTGTACACGATCATCCTATCCTCTTTAACTTCCAAATTAGAGTAAATATGAATAGCCAAGAGTAATACAACAGCAAAAAATCCGACAATTAATGCTTTGGATTTTCGATAAATAAAGAAAATCAGAAGACCTATAATCAGAGTAAATATCAATAATAAATCTGTAAATGATATTTTTACCTCCTGTATCAAAGCGAATGGCAGATTCTCAAAGAAGCGAATCAGAGAGGTCATCAAATGTACCAATAACTGCAAAGCTTTTACCGGAAGGAAGAAGAAGTTTATGTCCGGCAATACAAGGCTAAACACCCATGCTACAATAATACCTCCTACAGCATACATTATCAATGACACCAAAGGAACAATAACAAGGTTAGTAATAAAGAAATAAGTAGGAAATGTTCCGAAATAATATAAACAAATAGGGAATGTTGCCAGTTGAGCCACAAGTGACAGCGTAAATAATTGCCATACATTCCTTATACATTTGTTTTCTACCTTAATAATTCTGGAAGCTCTAGGTTGTAGGTACAAAATGGAGAGTACAGAGACAAAACTCAATTGGAATCCTATATCGAACAGCAAAAATGGATTTACAAGCAGCATAAGGAAAGCAGCAATAAACAGCGCATGGAGAGAAAAACTATTTCGTCCAAATATCTCAGATATACAAAGGATACTTAGCATAGCGCTTGCCCTGACTACAGAAGGCGGCAGACCAGTAATAAAAGCATATATCCAAAGCAAGATAATAATCAGACATGGTTTTAACCAATAATACTTTGTTTCCCTGCGGATAAAACCTAAAAGAAAGCTGATCATTAAATAAATTATACCCACATGTAAGCCACTCACTGATAATACATGTACAGTACCTGTTGTACGAAAACCTTGTTTAAGGTCGTCAGTCAAAGCATCTTGATATCCGATCGTTAATGCAGAAAGAATACCATATTCGGCCTCATTAAAGCCTAAAGATTGATAAAACTCCAGGATTGACTGCCTGCAACGCAAAGCTTTAAATTTCAATAAAGATGAAACTTTACCCACCGCCTCCCATGAGGAAGATGCTACATAAACTGACCCGACAAAACCTTGATTATGCATATAACGTACATAATCAAAATCATCAGGATTGCCCATATTTTGAAAGGGTTGAATCCTACCATAAAATAAGAACTCATCGCCGGGGAGTAATCTACCTGCTAATGAATCCTGTTGTAAATAACAGACAACCAGCCGATCTTCAATTGGAAGATAAACCCTGTATGCTATAGTCTTTGCCTTTTCCTGAGGTGTATCAGTTACAATACCTTTATAAACCTGATCTTCACCGGAGAATATAAATTCTAAAGACTGCTGTTTTAGAGTAGTAGTAAAAGAACCGACTCCAACAACAGCAAAAATAGCACCTAGTCCAAATAGCCAACGCAAAGAAAATTGCTTCTGCGAAGGTATAAAATATGAAAAGAACATAGTCACAATTCCGGCAAAGAAAGCGACTATACTCAAATATTGTATTTTAAAGTAATATTGTAATAAAATCCCTACTATTAAAGGAATTAACAGAAAGAGGAAAGGTATCTTGGATAATGGGTTTCGCATAATCCCCAACTATCATTTATATGTTATACCAGGCTTTTCAACTTATGGATCATTTCGGTAGGATTAGCATCGGCGAATACGGCATTTCCTGCAACAAGGACATCTGCTCCGGCATCCACCAGGCGCTTGCCCGTTTCCAGATTAACTCCTCCATCTACTTCAATAAGTGTATGTAAACCTCTTCTCACAATCATGTCTTTAAGGCTGGAAACCTTATTCAAAGTACGTTCTATAAATTTCTGACCTCCAAATCCCGGATTGACAGACATCAATAAAACCATATCCAATTCCTGAAGGATATCTTCAAGAAGAGAAACAGGCGTATGTGGATTCAGAGTTACTGCAGCTTTCATTCCTGCATCGTGGATAGCTGCAATAGTCCGATTCAGATGAACACAAGCCTCATAATGTACATTCATCATATATGCTCCGGCATCTTTTACTACAGGTATATACTGATCAGGATTAACGATCATCAGATGTACATCCAGCGGTTTCTTAGCTACTTTACTTATTTGCTTTATAATGGGAAAACCAAATGATATATTTGGTACAAATGAGCCATCCATTACATCACAATGAAACCAATCTGCTTCACTGTTATTTATCATTTCAATATCCGCCTGCAGATTCAAAAAATCAGCAGATAACAATGAGGGAGCTATTTTATGATTCATTCGCTTTTTGAGTTATAAGTTATACTATTATAACAAAAGTAATAAAAGGTTATAACACCCAAAAACAAAAACTATTATTTATCCGATATTATGGATTTATTTCACAATACTTAAAATCGGTATCCTCACTCACAACCTTTATATACCTTCTACTCACAACCGGATCAGTCTTACCCTCCTGAAGGTATTCTGCAGTCAACAAATAACCGCCCGGCATATCCGGTAAATTCAGCAAGTATGGAATATTAACTTTTCCGTATTCATAAATTACAATTGGCTGCGATTTGGCATAAACCTCCGTCCCTTTATCATTATACAACTTTAATGTTATAGTTCCATCAACAGAAGCATTGAGATCATTGACTCCGATGAGGTTAAACACCAATTGTGAACCCGGTATGTGAGGTGCTATGTGCTTTGTATAACGCTCATCTGTTACATTAATAAACACTGCAGTAGGGCTAAAACAATGCTTAAACCACTTGAATACAGGCGCAGGTCTTAGATCTCTAATATTATCAATAAACCAGTCTCCTGTAAATCCATAATTATTAGTCAGATGACAAAAAGCGAGCACACCTGCCAGTGATCGTTCTACCCGCAGCCATTCTGTTTCCAGCTGAAGCCAGTATGCTTGTAGCTCTCTCCTCTGATCAGGAGTTGCATTTTCACCGAGAAAATAATTATAATTATTAACTGTTAGCTTAGATGGGCGACCATCGCGCCATAACCATATCCAGCCGTACTCATTCACTAATTGGGGCGATCCTGCATCCAGAAGATGTGTGAACCCTCTCCATTCATCCAGTTTTCCTAAATCATAAGGAGTCTTGGTAAAATATTCATTCAACTCATCAGAATGCATCAGTGTTAACGCCCTGTAAGGATGAGGCTCATCCATCTGGTCATTCTTCATCTCATCTGCAGTCATATATCCTGTATCCCAAAGGCGTGTAGGATCCAATTCCTGCAATTCCGGAACAAGGATATTACCGATATAATCGTCCCAGTTTTCGTTAATAGCATCCCATATCACAATACTAGGATGATTACCATCACTCCATACCCAAGAAGTAAATTCCTGTCTTGTCTGATCATTCCACCCATGATTCTGCCAATAAAACCATTCATTCTGAAGCATTATCCCTGCCTCGTCAGCAATGTCATACCAGAAATCGGGAACGATTCCCACGCATATGCGCATGGCATTCCAATTCACCTGTTTCGGATATTCAGACATTAGTTTGGTTACCCATTCCTTATCCCAAGCGAGATTACCACAATCAGGATCTTCAAAGAATCGCTGAAGCGTAATATTACTTCCTCTAAGATATATCTTTTCACCATTGAGGGTAAAGTGTTTGCCTTTTTTGCCAAAATCACGCATTCCAAATGAAATTTCTTTAGTGTCACTCAACCTATCCAGATCATCAAATATAGATATTACGCCTTTATAAAGAAATGGATCGTCGGGAGTCCATTTATGTATATCAGTCATTGGAATTTCAGTAACCAATACAGTGTTATTATCACGTTTGGCCGAGCCTTCGATAGTTTGCCGGGCTACTTTTATACCTGACTTTTTTTCATAAATATCTATTGTCACTTTACATTTATCCCACATAGGATCAGCATAAAGCATCTGAGGCGGATAAAGACTTCTCACCATAATTTTAGCAGTCACTTTTCCCTCTGCAACCGATGGCAACAGAAGGGCTTTATGCACACGTTGCTTTCCTGTAAAAGAAATTTCGACATCGTCCCATATACCAGACAAGTAATGGACTTTCTCTTTATCGATACTACCCGGAGCCTGACTTGGAAGCCATGCGCGATCTCCTACTTTTATAATTATCTCGTTCTTTCCTCCAAATTTGAGTGCATGCGAAATAGGAAATTCAACAGGAGTATAACATTCCATCGAAGAACCGATATCTATACCATTTACATATACTTGTGTTACATATTGGCTTTTCTTTATGGAGATAAAAGCCTCTCTCCCTCTCATTGCGGCAGGAATATCTATTATCTTTTTATACCAGTTATATTTGGGTATGTAGTCTCTGTTGAGGAAATTGAATTGTTCTTCCAACTCTACATTATCAGGCTTCTTGAAAAATTTCTCGTATTGGTCGATACGGGGAGTAGCCAGATGTACTAATCCCGGCACAGGTATCTTCCGGGTATACTTTACCGGAGGGAAAGCCTCTAGCGTTTGGTCAAACTGCCATTCTCCATTCAGAGAAATAGTCATTCGACCTTCCTGTGCATACATTATGCCACAGAAAATGAGCGCTACTAATATAATTCCTAGTTTTTTCATAGTATATAAATTATTAAAATTGCTAAGGTTCATTATAAAAAGCACAAATAATCATAAGAAGACATCCTCATGATTACCAGACTATTATTTACCATCAAAAGATAATAAACTTAATCTTTTACCTTAACATAACAATACTAAACTTCGGTTATAAATGTAGCAGCTCTTAAAATTGTATTGTATATGTAATTAATTCACACAAAGCTCATTCAATGGCTTTGGCAACGATTTTTCAACGTAGTATGTACGCGCAAATTGTTTCAAAAAATCCAGTGTATTCTTAGAAGGTGCGACAACCTTCTCTTCTTCAAAATTCCTGCACAGTTTCTGGGTAGAGATTTTTTTCATAGGCGGTTTCAGTAATAAGTTAGTTCTAAGTATGAAACGCCATCTCACTATCGTTATTGTGCAGAAACTGTATTTTAACACTTTAGCTCATCCGGCTTTTATAATCCTCATAATTAAACTCACGATAAACCTCTAGCTGATCATATTTATTCCATAAAGCAATGGCCGGATGCGATATTCCATTAAACATGGTAGTTTTTACAATTGTATAATGAATCATATCTTCAAATATAATCTTATCACCTACCAGCAAAGGCTCATCGAAAGACCATTCTCCGACAAAATCACCACTCAGACAGCTACTCCCTCCCATTCGATAGGTTGGCAGACCTTTCACGGATTCCTGATACGCCCCGCGAATATGAGGCTTATAAGGCATTTCCAAGCAATCGGGCATATGGCAGGCAAAAGAAACATCGAGTATAGCTGTCTTTATACCTCTGTTTTCGACAATATCTACCACAGTTGAAACAAGTATTCCTGTTTGCCATGCAAAAGCGCTCCCCGGCTCCATAATGATTTCGAGATTCGGATATTTTGCCTTAAAAGATTTCAATAAACTAACGAGATGTTCCACATCATAATCTTTGCGGGTCATTAAGTGCCCGCCTCCCATATTAAACCACTTGACCTGAGGCAACAAGTGCCCAAACTTGATCTCTATTTGGTCCAAGGTCTTTTCCAGATCATAAGACGAAGATTCACACAGTGTATGAAAATGCAATCCTTCTACTCCCTCCGGCAATTTATCACCTATCTGATCTGCCGTAATACCAAGTCTGGAACCAGGTGTAGCCGGATTGTACAAATCAGTCTCCACTGTAGAATATTCCGGATTGATGCGTAATCCACAAGATACTTTCTTCCTATATTTTTGTGTTTCGGGATAGAACCGGTCAAATTGAGATAAAGAATTAAATGTAATATGACTGCTATATCTCATAAATACAGGAAAATTCTCAGGTGTATATGCCGGAGAAAATGTATGGGCCAGACTACCCATCTCTTCATAAGCTAATTGTGCCTCATAAACAGAACTGGCTGTGGAGTAAGGTATATATTCTCTGATAATAGGAAACGATTTCCACATTGCAAATGCCTTGAATGCCAAAATTATATTTACCCCAGCCCTTTCTTTAACCGATTTGATTAATGAAAGATTCTTTCTGAGCAGTTCCTCTTCCATCACAAAGCAAGGTGATGGTACCTTATTTATTTCTATCATCGACTCTATCTTTTATTATGATCTACTAAAAAGTAACAAAAGTAACAAAAGTAATAGCAAAACCCTCTTTTCTTATGTCACCTATTTCAACTCTATTGAAATAATTTTCTAAAAACATTTGGAGATTCAAAACTTAAAACATTACTTTGCAATTCAAAGTTCTTTTTATGAAAACAAATATAATATTATTTCTTATCTGTTTAACAATATTCACAGCATTAAAGTTGGCGTTTCCATATTTAGAAACAGATGCATTACGTTTCTTATTAGCTCCTACTAATAAGATAATTGAATTTATATTTGGTTCAACCGCAACATATAATAGTGAAACGGGCTATTTCCATCCATATCTGAATATGGTTATCAACAAGTCTTGTTCAGGGCTTAACTTCTATCTGATTAGTTTTCTTATGTATTCTTATCTGATAATAAAATTAGGCCTGACAAAGAAATGGTTGTCAATCCCTTCAGCCTTAGTATTAGCATATATAACAACTATCCTTGCCAACGTTTCACGGATTGCCGGATATGTAATAATAATGAATACCGAATCATCATTATTCTCCTTATCTGAAATGTCCTGGCTACATCAGGCAGAGGGTATATTCGTTTATCTCGCATTTTTGATTTTAGCATATATTACTTTTAACTACATTACTAACAAAATAGAACGCACACATGAGAAAGCTACTCAATCCTAAATGGTTATTCCTGACCAATACTTTACCTATTGCTATTCTCCTATTCTTAGAGTGGAACGAACTTAAGATTATAAAGAGTCTTCTTGACGAACAAAGCATCTTCCTCTGGAATAGTTTAGCCATTGCCTTAATCATACTGGCTGTATGCAATATGGCATATGCTGCTATACAAATGAAACGGAAGAAACGCATCGATTTAACTTATAGCATCGTTTCATTTCTTGTTTATACCATCTATATATACTGCTATTACAATCACTCAAGTGATATAATACCATCCAGCATCCCGGACTGGATGATATCAGGAAATATACTTATGTATGTAGGATCTTTCCTGATGCCAACACTCATTCATTCATTATTTGCAGCAGTTGTTATTCTTACCCCCAATGTAAAGAGCGAAGTAGCGTGGAAGAACTTAGCCACTGCCATTGCCATACCTGTAATTTTTTACACATTTGGTATTCTTGTTTCCAGAATGTGGAACGGTAGCTCGTTTGGCGAAGATGCATTTATATTCTTCATGATTGTTATCACAACCTTATTTTTATTCTTTCTCTTACGCTTCGTATATATTCTTATCTCTAAAAAGAAACTTTATGATTTTAAGCTGATATGGGATATACCTATCGCCTTCATACTACCTATCATAGGCTTATTTGTCAATGATATAATGTTTAACCATATGTTTGGTGATTTTAGTAGTCCATGGTTTTATATTATCACAGTTGTCAATACTGTCTTCCTATGCTTACCATCACCAAAGAATAAGAAATTACGGCTTCTTCTGTTTGGCGGAAGATGTGTCACTTTTATTTACACATTGTATTTCTTCCTCATTATGCTGCCATTCTTGCCGTTCTCAGTCATTGCCATTATCATCTTCGGTGCAGGATTCCTCATGCTTACACCAATGATGCTTTTCCCGCTTCACCTGAACGAACTGGTAAAAGATTTCAATGCATTGAAACGTGTGTACAAAAAACGAATCATATATTTAACTGCCATAGCCGGATTATTAGTGTTACCTATTGCAACAACTGTTAGCTATATGTATGACAAAATAATGCTGAACAAAACACTAGAATATATTTACAGCCCTGATTATACAAAAGAATACAGCCTGAGTGCAAGTTCAGTAAACAGAATGTTGAATACAATAGATTACAGGGCAAGAGGAGATATGTTTTTCTATAAATCAACCCCATTCCTATCCAGCTACTACAAATGGCTGGTACTGGATAACCTCAATCTTTCGGAAAGCAAAAAAGATATGATGAGAGATCTGTTTAATGGTTCAGGATATAATCATAATAATAGGAATACATCAAGACGCGCTAACGATACTGTGGATATAAAGATAACAGATATAAAACATCATAGTGAATACAACACCGAAAAAAAGGAATGGGTCAGCTGGGTTGATCTGGCTATCCATAACGGAGATACCCAATTATGGAATGCCGAGTATAAAACAAATATAGACCTGCCTGTGGGATGCTGGATTAGCGATTATTACCTATATGTGGGAGATGTAAAAGAGATGGGTATCCTTGCTGAAAAAAGAGCAGCGACATGGGTATTTGATCAGATCAGGAGTGTAAACCGCGATCCCGGACTCCTACGTTATCTGCAAGGCAATAAAGTAGAGTTTAAAGTATTTCCCTTCCAAAAGCAGGAGACACGATTTACCGGCATTGAGTTTATACATAAAGATCCTGTACAAATTACAATAGACGGTTATACTTTAAATCTTGGTAGTGAACAAATTCAGAAACAGGTAAGCTATAATTCAACAATAAAAACAGAAGATATAACCTATATCTCAGCTGAAGATAAAGCAAAACTTGAATCTGTCTCAAGAAAGCCATATTATCACTTTATTGTAGATGCATCCGCAAACTGGAATGATCCTAATTTTAGTTGGTATAACTATAATAATTCACGATCAACAATACCTTCAGATACAATCTATAAAAATAAATCAAAATACACCAATGCGATAAAGAACTTCTTAGATAAAAATCCGGCAGAAGCAGACAAGAGAGATTCTAAAATATCTTATGTGAACACTTATATATCAGAAACTACTCTGAATACTGATTGGGAAAAAGAACTTTTAAATAAAGAATTCCAAGGAGGATTTTTCTTAGACCGGGCAATCAAAAAGATCCTTGTTGGCTCATATACCCGCACAGACAATAGCTATCCGGTAATAGTAGTTTTCAGCGATGACATAAATAAGGCTATTCTCAACTATGATTTTGGAGATCTACAATTTACCTACCCTGAAAGTAACCTGTTCTATTCTGTACAGAATGATACAATCCGCTCTCATACATTTGCAGGTGGTGCACAAGTAATCAGTAACAATGTAGATTCAATATCAACACATGCAGTAAAGGCATGGCCTAATCCGGCTAACCCGACAGCTTACCTTCCGGATGACGATAAACCTTCTGTTATACTCAACACCAGGAATAAAACATCAGATATAACTCAGACGGATATAAAAAAGAAAGACTGGGAATCAGGATTACAGATGCAGGCACAATGGATGCTGCAGGTGCTTTATCCCGATACAGCCGATCAAGAATGGTTGACATTGATACAAAACAGTTTCAAGTCGGGTATTATGACACCTCTTACTGCATATATTGTTGTAGAAAATGAAGCTCAAAAAGCCATATTAAAAAAGAAACAGGAAGAGGCATTATCCGGCAACAGGTCTCTCGACCTTAGTGATGATACACAACGAATGTCCGAACCGGATTTATTTATAATAGCACTATTGTTTGGCCTCTTTATTTTCTATTACAAAAGAAAGAAGAAGAAGAAGAGACCTATAATTGATCAGTAATTATAAGACGCAAGGGTGCAGTAATAAGGTAGCAACTGTAAAACTAAGATAATGGCTTTCTAAAAATCTCATTACTCTTAACATATAACTCGCAACTAATATCTATCTTTGTATGCTCTATTCTAAATATTAAATGGATTAAGATGACTATAAAGAATATTTTTATTACAGGCATGGCATTTTCCCTCATTGCTTGCTCTTGCGGTAAAACAACAACTCAAAATAAGACAACAGCAGAGCCGTATCAAAAAGTTTCTCCCGATTTCAATGCTGATAGTGCATATACATATGTAGACAAACAGGTTGCTTTTGGGCCCCGTGTACCTAATACACCAGAACATATAGCATGTGGTGACTATCTGGTATCGGAAATGAAACGTTTCGGTGCGGAAGTACAAGAGCAAAAGATGGTAGTTACTGCTTATGACGGAACAAAGTTGAATGCCCGTAATATTATAGCTTCTTATGGTCTGGACAAGAAAAACCGTGTTTTACTTTTTGCGCACTGGGATACGCGTCCCTATTCGGATCATGATCCCGATCCGGCCAACCACAGAAAGCCATTGCTTGGTGCAAACGACGGTGCCAGTGGTGTAGGAGTGCTAATGGAAGTTGGGCGTATACTACAAAGCAAAGCTCCTGAAGTGGGAGTGGATATAATTTTCTTTGATGCAGAAGATTATGGAGTGCCCACATTTGCGGATAAAAATTTCAATGACGATTCATGGTGCTTAGGTTCTCAGTATTGGTCAAAAAATCCACATGTACCTAATTATAAAGCTAAATTTGGAATTTTGTTAGATATGGTAGGAGCAGAAGGCGCTACTTTTTATAAAGAAGGTACTTCAATGCATTATGCAGCCAATATAGTTGAGAAAGTTTGGAACACAGCAGGTCAATTGAATTACGGCAAATTCTTTATAGGCAAGGAAGGCGGAGGTGTAACAGATGACCATATTCCTGTAAATAAAAATCTTCGTATCCCAAGTATTGATATCATTCATCTTGATGCGAGTGCTGATTATGGGTTCTTCCATTCATGGCACACACAAAAAGATGATATGAGAAATATAAGTAAAGAAACACTCAAAGTTGTTGGGCAAACAGTATTAGAAGTAGTATATAAGGAAAAATAAAGAGAAAGATGGCAACAATAAATGAAGTACAGGATGAGATAATAGAAGAGTTTTCAATGTTTGACGATTGGATGGATCGTTATGCATTGCTTATAGAATTGGGAAATTCACTTGGAAAACTTGATGATAAATATAAAACAGAGGATAATCTGATTGTTGGCTGCCAGAGCCGTGTATGGTTACAAGCTGAATATACAGACGGTAAGATTGTTTTCCATGCAGAAAGTGATGCTGTTATTGTAAAAGGAATTATCGCACTGTTAATTAAGGTATTGTCTGACCGAACTCCGGATGAAATTATCAATACAGATCTTTACTTCATAGAAAAAATAGGATTGAAAGAAAACCTTTCTCCCACCCGCTCTAACGGACTTGTCTCTATGATCAAGCAGATCCGTTTCTACGCAATGGCATATAAGGCTAAGGAGCAGGGATAAGTTTTGAGTTTTCTCTCAGCTCATAACATTTAGAACGCCCTGTAAACAATCATACGCCCGTTTGTATCTATACGAAATTCGTTATCTATAGACTCATTTAGTGTAGCCTGCCACCAATTAGTAAACACCTGGTTGGTAATGGGGTAAACCAAATTGTGAGAGGTAACTGTACATCTATCTATACAGAATAGGGAAACCTGTTGTTTTGGTTCGCTTTCAAATATTGAATCTGAATCTATACTTATAAATATACCGTAATCGGTAATCATCTCCACATCGGCATCATTCATATACTCACATAGCAGACTCACGTTGGCTATTGTATGATCTTCTCTTTTTCCGGTAGCCCCCAGTATCGTGATTTTCCTTCGGCCATGCCGGATGCAATACAAAACCGCTTTTGTCAGATCATTTGTTTCCTGTTCGGAGATCCGGTGTATTATATTTGCATATCGTATCTGGTTTTCTTCCGAAAGAGAATCACAATCTCCGACAATAGCATCGGGTTCTTTCTTTACATTTACCAGATTATTAATGGCACCGTCGCAGCATATAAGCCATTCACAGTTATTGAGTATAGATAAAGCCAAAGGATGTGCAGGAAATTCCCCGTTGGCAAGTATGACTGTATTTGTTTGTTGATCTATTGAAGGTAAATAATATTTTTTCATTTCTAAATCTAAATTGTCTAATAAGATTGAACAGCAAAAGTAATAAATAGTTTAAGAAGGATTTTCCTTGACAAAAAGAGATGATGAAATATTTTATGACTATCCGTACCCAAATCAATACAATATTTGTGGAGAGGCATCTTCAAGCACAACACGTATTTCCGGTTGGCCAGAATATCTTATATGTTGTGTTTTAGTTCCTATAAATAAAATTTCTATATCACCTGTATATCCTAAAGGTATATCTAATTTAGCGACCCCATTCCAATCACTGACAGCACCTTGAGTACTACCTTTCAAAATAACTGTAGCACCAATAACAGGTTCATCTTTTCCATTGACAACATATATTCTGACAGAACTTCTATATGGAGAAGCTTTAAGTTTTTCCCTGATTTTAAAATCAATATCGAATAACACAGCATCCGGATCTATTGTATAGCAATTCATTGTCTTCCCTTTTACTCTTACTTCTCTATGATAATATGCATTATTCTCACAGAGTACATAAATGTCATAAACAGCATTTTCATCTTTTACGGGCAGATCAGATAACCTACCCATACAGCGATAAATTAGATTATCATTATTCGATTTGCCTTTTTCTTTTAGTACAATGTATTCAGGTATATAGTCCCATGCTCCACTCAGAGTCAGCCTAAGACTAGTGTTTTCTTTTATTGGCAACCGTTTATTATCTTCAAAGAAAGAGTTATTATGTACCATGGAATCGGAAATGATTGGTAAATCTGTCCACATTAACCTGTCCAGTTCTTCTTTATACGGATTTTTTGAAGTATATCTCCGACTGAAACTATGAGGGAGACTATTCATCAAATCAATTAACCTAGGCCTTACATGGAAATAATCTGCCTCCGGTACCACTTCCACCTCCCACCATCTGCCTCCATCGAGATACATCAGGCGCAATGCATACTTATCATCAGATTTACCCTTGTTGATATAGATCACACTATCCCTTGAAAAACCCTCACTCACAATTTTATCTTTTCGCCCCCTTTTCCATAATGTATACCAATAAGGATTTTTCAGAGGGCTATTTATGGCTATCCTCACTGAATCATTCTTTATTGATTTAGAATAAACAATAGGACAATAGTCTGTATTCACCTGAATTGAATCAGCCACTTTATCTGTTTCAACCCTAAGATATGTTACTGTTGGAGGGATTTCCACTGAAGCTGGCAAAATTAGATTTTCTTTGTATAATGGTACATATTCCTTTGTGATATACTTTTCGTCTATACCATAAGCTGTTAATACAGCTGGCGAAGATATACTATGAGCTGGGTTGAGATATTCAGCTACTAATTTGTGATCAGCATCTATCGTTAATCTCAAACCCTCAGGCATATTCTGATAATAAAAATCTACCTCTGAAGAGTATGGATCAAACATATCTTCTCTCTTTACATTTAGTGCATAATCGGCATTTGCCTGAGGAAACAGTTTTGCAGGTAAAGAAATGTTATACTCTTTGTTAACATCTACATCCAGAGTCTTCTCCCACAATATGTTAGGAATAAATACAGAATCGGCCGCTTGTCTCACTTTCTTTGTTTTGAGCTGTAAATTCAATTTCGGTGTGGAAGATATACTATCAATTTCGGTCAGCTTTAAAATAATTGCAGGAGAGTCGTCTGTAAAATATTCTTTTTTATCAGTATTTGCTAGTAATTCAAATTTGCTGCTAACACATGAATATGCTAACATTGAGCCATATTTATCATTCTTACGATGTAGAGTAAAATTAATATAAAAGCTATAGTTATCCACCATAGAGATATAATCATCTCTAAGAACAAAATCATAGGTATAAACACCATTTACATCAGGCTCAATTGTTGCCAAATATTCTTTCCTTGTAAAATTCTCCCCATACTTTTTAAAAGAGAGTTCCAAATCCACTTTTCCATCAAAATCGTACGAAACTCTCACAGGAATAGTATCCCCCAGTTTATATTGCTTAGGATACAAGGATGCTAGAAAGTCTTTCTTCTGCGCATAATAAGATCCCAAATGATAAAAGTCAGTGTACTTTTTAAATAATCGCATTATATTAAAACTATGGTATACTCCATTTACAGTAACTTCCAGTTTTCTGTCAGTCCGGCAAATACCATTTATTATATATGATTGAGATTGCTTGTCATAATACATCGGCCTATTATCAAACATAACATTAAGATTACTTAATGTATTGCCCTTAGTTCCATAAAAAAACACACGACAAATCTTTTCTCCTGGCATCAGTTTATATTGAAAACCACCATCAAGAGAATGCATATAATTGTTTATTTTCTGAGTATAATCTCTTTTATCTTGCGCATTTAAGGATATAAAAAGGAAAAAGAGTAAAAACAAAGAAATGACGTGTTTGTTCATCAGATGTAGTTTTTTGAGAATGATAAAGATAAAAAAAATCTTTCGGTATTATAACCGAAAGATTTTCATCCTATAATATATTTCTTATTGCTTACGCATCTATCTTGGCATAAGTCGCATTTTCTTCAATAAACTCACGACGAGGGGCTACATCTTCACCCATTAGCATAGAGAATATATGATCGGCTTCCGCTGCATTTTCTATTGTTACCTGACGCAATGTACGGTGCTCCGGATTCATGGTTGTATCCCAAAGCTGAGTAGCATTCATTTCTCCCAGACCTTTGTAACGTTGGGTGTGAACTGCATTTTCATCGCCATCACCGTATTTATCAATAAATGCCCGACGTTGCCTGTCATCCCAGCAATATTCTTCTGTTTTTCCTTTACGTAATAAGTATAGAGGTGGAGTAGCAATATATATATACCCCTTCTCTAACAGAGCCTTCATATGGCGGAAGAAGAATGTAAGGATCAATGTGGCAATGTGGCTTCCATCCACATCGGCATCAGTCATTATCACCACTTTATGATAACGCAATTTTTCTAAATTCAACTCTTTAGAATCTTCCTCTGTTCCTATAGTTACACCTAAGGCTGTATATATATTCTTTATCTCATCACTCTCAAATACTTTGTGAGGCATTGCTTTTTCCACATTCAGAATTTTACCTCTCAATGGAAGAATAGCCTGAAATGCCCGGTCACGTCCTTGTTTAGCTGTACCACCTGCAGAATCCCCTTCGACAAGAAAGATTTCACAACTAGAAGCATCTTTACTTGAACAGTCAGCCAGTTTTCCCGGAAGTCCACCACCTGTTAACGGAGACTTACGTTGTACCATTTCACGTGCTTTACGTGCAGCAGCACGGGCTGTGGCAGCCAGTATAACCTTCTCAACTATTATCTTAGCTTCCTTCGGATGTTCTTCCAGATAATGTCCTAATGCTTCGCCTACTGCCTGATCAACCGCACCAATAACTTCATTGTTACCCAGTTTCGTTTTTGTCTGTCCTTCAAATTGAGGTTCAGAAACTTTAATTGAAACCACAGCTGTAAGACCCTCACGAAAGTCATCTCCACTAATTTCCACTTTTACTTTTTCCAGCATTTTCGAATCATCTGCGTACTTTTTCAATGTACGGGACAATGCTCGTCTAAATCCGGTTAAGTGTGTACCACCTTCTATGGTATGGATATTATTTACATATGAATATACATTTTCATTATATGATGTATTATATGTCATTGCCACTTCCACAGGAACACCTTGTTTTTCAGTAACAATATGAATAACATCATCAATAAGAGCCTCTTTCGAAGCATCTATATAACGAACAAATTCTTCAAGACCTTTTTCTGAGAAAAATGTATCTGATTTATATGATCCGTCATCTTTTTTCTGACGCATATCAGTCAAAGTAAGACGTACCCCGGCATTTAGGAATGCCAGTTCGCGAAGGCGTGAAGCTAATGTATCATATTTATATTCAGTAACTGTAAAAATAGTATCATCCGGTTTGAATGTAATAATCGTACCACTATCTTTTGCTTCACCTACTTTTTCTACACCTGTCAAAGGTTTTCCACAAGAGTATTCCTGAACATACACATATCCTTGTTTATGGACTTCGGCACGAAGATGAGTAGATAATGCGTTCACACAAGACACCCCTACTCCATGCAGACCTCCCGATACTTTATAAGTACCTTTATCGAATTTACCTCCGGCATGTAACACTGTTAATACAACTTCAAGAGCTGATTTCTTCTCTTTTTCCATTATATCTACAGGGATACCACGACCATTGTCTTTTACTGTTATTGAATTATCTTCCAGAATTGTTACTTCAATAGTGTCACAATATCCGGCTAATGCTTCATCAATAGAGTTATCTACAACTTCATAAACAAGATGATGTAACCCTTTTTCGCTTATATCACCGATGTACATCGCTGGTCTTTTCCTTACAGCTTCAAGACCTTCAAGCACTTGAATATTCTGCGCGGAATAAGATTCGCTCGCAATTTTTTGGTTCTCAGTCATATTTATATTTTGCTGTTTTATAGGCAGTTAATCGCCTGTTGTTTTGCATATTAAAATCTAACAAATATACAAAATTTTATCGATATAAACAAGGTATATTAAAGCTGTTGCCTTAGCCTTTTTGTTTTATTAACCAGCCTTTTCACCATCTTTTTTTCACCTTGTTTATCATTTTTTTTAGTTTCAATAAAGTCCTATATTCTCTATACTTTTTATCAGAAATAAATCCATATTTATGCTGAATCTTATAATAGTCTTCATAAAAGTCAAAATATGAAGAAGAAATTCCTCCCAAGCGGAAGTTAGAAATTACAACATCAACTTCTTCCAATTTTACGCCCTGGCTTACACAACGACATATAAAATCATAATCAGCAAGAACCTTAACAGATAAATCAAAAGCTCCGTGCTTTTCATAAACAGCTTTGGATACAAAAAAAGTAGAATGTGGCAATACGCTTTCGGAAATAAAAGATGCCCCACGACGTTGCACGTTAAAAATTTTATCATCTTTCCATACGCGCTCTATACCATATATCATAGAGTTACCTTTATCGACTTTACTATCTGCAAATTTCTGCCACATAGCCTCCAATGCATTATCCTCATACCAATCATCAGAATTATTTATCCCGATCAACTCTCCTTGTGCAAATGAGATTCCTTTGTTCATAGCATCATAAACTCCGTTGTCAGGCTCACTCACTATTCGCACAGTTACACCTTTCTCTTCGAATGCAGGAATATAACTTTTTATCTTATCCAGAGTTTTATCTTTGGAGACACCATCAATAATAATATATTCGAAGTCAGAAAATGTTTGTCTCAGCAAGGCTTCAACAGTACCATGCAAAGTATTTTCCGAATTATAAGTTGGCGTAATTATTGAAATTTTCGGCATAGTGTATATTTTTAAAACAGACAAAGATACATCTTTTTTGGATATGGAATCCGCTTTATTCTCATACAACTTTTTCTTTTATGACTGGTATTATTTTTACCACTTGACAAAACAAAAAAGAAAGGTTATATGTTTTATATACATAGGATGTTGTAGTACATCCATCGCCCAGTCTACCTTAACATTTCTCAAAACTAGCATACTTGCTAAAATTTGAAAGAAATGAAGACAAAATTTTTCGTATACATTTGTATACTATTTTTCACCGGATTACAGGGATGTAGTGACAGTGATAACAGCAATAATAGTCCTGCATGTATCTCAATCTCCTCTAAGAATATTTATGATGGTTCATTTATAAATGGAGGCCAATATAGCTTAACGGATATTCAAAATAATATTATTGGAACATATACGTTAGCAAACGGCACTTTAAATATTACCAATCTACCCATAGGAGAATATATTGTGAAAGAAATCTCACCTCCTGAAGGTTACGTTACTGAACAAAAAGAAATCAAGTTTCAATTATTAAATTCCAATTGTACAGAAATTGCTTTCTTATATATAAATCAAAAAGAGGGTGAGTTGCCTAAAAGCCAAAAGCTGAAATTTTATAATGCTCAGGGAGATATACTATTGGGAGATTATAATGCCGTTCTAATAGGGGAATATTATTGGATAGATCAAAATTTTTATCATATTATTGATGCTGGGAACGGATTTGAAAATAATGTTTCTATTACTCAAGAGTTATTGAACAAATATGCTGGATGTATAAACATTGATCCAAAATATTATCAGTTGGCAGACATCAATGACTTCGAGAAATATTATGGCAGGTATTATAGCTATCCAAGCATTGATTATATGAATAAACATTGCTATATCAGCAATGAATATAGTAATAAAATTGATGGATGGAAACTCCCTTCGCCCGAAGATTACCGGCAGTTGTTTGCCATGTGTCCATTCAACACCTCTCATGACGGACCGCACACCACTTTGAATGAGCGCGATGTTCGCTTTGCCTTAGGTACTAAAGAAGGAGATAATCCATTGGCATTTAATATAGATCAGGGAGATGGTGGTCCATATAAAGTATACTGGTTCAATCACCCTGAAAATACAAATATATATGGATTTAACATGATGCCTGGAGGAGCAAGGTTAAATGGTGATGGAATATGGTGTAATGGTATAGGACCAATTGGAGGTTGTCATGATGGTAAATGGGGGGATGTATATCATCTTTTCTACGCAGCATACTTTGCCGTGCAAAATCCGAACGGATTATTTGGAGCAGCTATCATTCATGATTATGTAGATACCAAGGAATTTGAAACGTATCATTATCTTAATGTCAGATGGTGCAGACCATTATCTGATCTGGAACTTGGATATAAGCTATATATAAATACTGAACAAACCGATATAAAAAAACTGAACCTAAACAGCCAGGCTCCAACAGGATATAGCGAATTAGCTCATGGTTATCTCAGAGGATTTTATGTACAATATATATTAAATAATCCAAATCCGTCTGTAACAATACAGGATCTGGTACAATATTCCCGTACTGTTGAAGATCCTATAAATTTCTAATCTTAAAACAAACAAGTCCCTCTTAGTGTAATACTAAGAGGGACTCTTCTTTAAAACGGCGGTAACCTACTCTCCCACTTTTACGCAGTACCATCGGCACGACCGGGCTTAACTTCTCT
>JAITVV010000009.1 GCA_031285625.1 Prevotella sp. | reverse complement strand
TCTTTAATTTTTTAGTTATACATTTCGTTTTTTGTCTCTTTGCTCATTTTGACGCAGTGCTTTTGCAAAGGTTACAAATTAGCTATAAAAATTTTTACTGAAATAATTTACATCTATTTTTGTAACCTATCCAACCCTGTTGCGTCATACGAGTATGGCAGATTTTGACGATATCTATTATATAAAGCAGATCAAAAACGGTCATACCGATGCCTTTGTGCACATTGTCCGCCGATACGAGAGAATGGTATTTACCATTGTCCGTAAGATTGTTTTCTCTCATGCCGATGCCGAAGATATTGTGCAGGAGGTATTTATAAAAGCATTTCAGGCTTTGGATAAGTTCCGTGAAGAGTCGGGATTTGCCACCTGGCTGTATCGTATAACATATAATACAACAATATCGGAACTGCGCAAACGCAAGCATGAATTTACTGCCATAGAAGATCATTTTTCAAATATTGCGGACAATGACATATCCGATACAATAGATGAGGTGAGTACGGAAGATAAACTAAAGCATCTGGACTCAGTTCTGAAAAAGATGCCACCTGATGATGCCCTGCTTATTACCATGTTCTATATGAATAATCACAGTGTGCAGGATATCAGTCAGATAACAGGGAACTCCATAGCTAATGTGAAAGTAAAGTTGCACAGAATAAGAAAATTTATGAACTTTGAAATAAATAAACTCATACAACAATGAATATGGAAGAAAAAGACAAACTCCGGAGTTTATTTCAGGAAATGAAATTCGATGAGCCATCAACTGCTTTTGAGAGCCGATTGATGCAACAAGTACATATAGTAGCTGCAAAGAAAGAACGCAAGCACAAAATAATATCAGCAATTAGTATTATTGGTGCCATTGCCGGTATGCTGGGTATCCCTGCCCTTATATACTGGTATATGGGTATTCCGTTAAAGCCTGAAGTAAAACCGATAGAGACGAGCCTCACCTTTGAGATACCCTCTATGCACTTCGATCCGTTTATCGTATCCATAGCATGTGTTGCCCTTCTTCTACTCATTAGCGACACCCTTATTCGCAGGCGCATCTGGGAAAAGAAGCACAAAGATTAACAAATACATAAGCCTTCTTATATTGTTCACCTGCAAACAAAAATCTACCTTTGCAGGCGATGAAAATGTGGAAAAAGACTCTCTTTATTATCTGGACAGGACAAGCATTATCTCTATTGTCCAGCGCTATTGTGCAATTTGCAATCATCTGGTGGATCACCATACAGACTGGCTCTGCCAGCACTTTAGCTATGGCCAGTATTGCGGGCATTTTGCCACAAATTGTACTGGGAGCCTTTATTGGTGTATGGGTAGACCGATGGGACAGAAAAAAGATCATGATCTTTTCAGACTTAGGAATTGCATTTTTTACCTTGTTAATGGGTGCATTATTCTATTTCGATCTGGTTGAAATATGGCATATCTATTTTCTACTGGCTATTCGTTCTATAGGTTCGGCATTTCACTTCCCCTCCATGCAGGCATCCATACCTTTGCTTGCTCCCGAGAGCCAATTGACACGCATTGCAGGAATCAATCAGGTATTATATTCCATATCAAGCATAGCCGGACCAGCATTGGGCGCACTATGTTGCGAATTACTGGAAATGGATGTAATAGTACTAATAGATGTTGCAGGAGCCATATGGGCATGCTCTACCCTTGCTTTTGTCAAAATCCCCAAAGTGAAACCTAAATCAGATGATAAAAATATTATACGGGACCTAAAGGAGGCTTTCAATGCAATATACTCCAATAAAGGATTATTTTCTTTGGTGATAGCCTGGCTGATAGCTGTTTTCTTCTTTGTACCTGTCGATGCTTTATTTCCGCTCATGACTTCCGGTTATTTCGGCAGATCAGCATTCGAACTAGGTATTGTAGAAGTTTCATTTGGAATAGGAATGCTCCTCGGTGGTGGAATTATGGGTATCTGGGGAAAAAACAAGGGACGGGTAAACCTGATCAATGGAGGGCTTATCGTGATGGGATTCTGCTATTTCCTAGCTGGAATATTAACGATGCACCAATTCTATTTCTTTGCAGTTCTTGTATTTATTATGGGAATCTCCGTACCTATATTCAACAGTCCGATTATGTCCTTGCTGCAAACAAATATTGACCCTAACATGCTTGGGCGTGTATTTTCACTAGTAGATACAATCGCTTTATTACCTGTGCCTTTCGGGCTAATATTTGTAGGTACAATAACAGACAGGATAGGCATCAGTAATATTTTTCTCATTGCCGGAGCAGCAATCATATCAGTAGGTATGGTTTGCTTCTTTATAAAGCCCCTGATGGCTTTGAACAAAGAAAAGAAGCCAGACTAAAGATCTAATTTTCCCTCCCTATCTTCTTTATATTTCTGAGAAAGTACACGCAGAAATGAACTTATCTGCGACAAAGCAGCTTGTGTTTCTCCTGAAATCTCTCTCATTTGCAGGCGCATCAGCAAATAGCCATAAAGTGCACCAAAACAAGTTTCCAGTTCCGGTATATTTTTGTCAGGAGATTTGGAGCGTAGCTCTACAATAAAAGGTAATGTCTTATAATATATTTCAGAATAATCAGCTTCCTTTGGCGATTTCAACAACCGGTTGTGTAATTCTGTCAACTCTGATATTACATTCCCGTTGATAATCAAATGCCCTTGAGTGATAATATTTTCACGCCTCATCATATCAATCAGGTTCTCATACCACTCCTTTATATCTTTTTTTATATTATCGGGTTGATCAAAACGGGAAATTATCTGCTCTTCGATCTTATCTATATCCAGTCCATTTGCTCTGATAAGGTCTTCCACCTGCCACATATACAACAGGTATTCTGCAATATTATCTTCTTTCAGTTTTTTTGCTATTAACATAGTTTTTTCAGTAATTATACAATAAACATTATTATATCAAGCGATGTTTAAGTAAATAATATTTTGTTTCCCAACAGGAAAAGATTATTTATAATATGACAAAATGTAAAAAATGCATTACCGTTTAATACAATAATGACGAATACAAAAGTAATATTTTAAAAGATAATAGTTAAAAAAGTATCTGTTTTAAATGAATAAATATGATTTATGCCTATATCAAAAAAATATATTCAAAATATTATGAACAAACGCAATGTGTTTAACGTTTAAATTTAAAACAGGTATGATTTACTTTTTTCATAGTGTGTTAGATAGATTGTTTAGTTGATTTTTTACCTGTTTTATCATAGTATATGTTAGTTTTATATTAGTGTTAAGGAGGAAGAGATGATTGGGAAATCGTCTCTTCTTTTTTGTATATTAGCGTCATGTTTGAAATAAAGATTATAGAAACCGGATATATTATGGCTGATGGCGGCGCCATGTTTGGTGCCATACCTAAGCGCGCCTGGCAAAGAAAATACCCGAGTAATGAGCAAAACTTATGTCCATTAGTTATGCGGTGCATTCTGGCCATTTCTGAAGACAGGAAAATATTGGTCGACACAGGTATAGGTAACAAACATCCGGATAAAGTGAGTTATTACCAGCCTCATGGGCTAATTAATATCATTGATGAAATAGAAAAATCAGGTTATAAAGCCACTGATATTACAGATGTTGTATTAACCCACCTGCATTTCGACCATTGCGGATATGCCACATACAAAAATATAGATAATGAAACAGTTCCGACATTTCCAAATGCGCGCTACTGGCTCAGCCGGGAACAATGGGATAATCACTTAAATCCCAACCAATTGGAAAAAGACTCATTATTTACGGAAAACATACAGCCCGTTTATGATGCGGGGCTTCTCCATTTTGTAGAGAATGATATACAACTATATGAAGGCTTTGAACTTCGCCTCTTTGATGGGCATAGTGTAGGTCAACTGGTATCATATATAAAAAATGATACTGCAACATATACTTTTCCGGGAGACCTTATCCCTACAAGTGCTCATGTACCTTTGGAATGGATCTCTGCATATGACGTATGCGCGCTTACATCACTGCATGAAAAGGAACGGTTTCTCGCTGAAGCAGAAACAAATAAGTACATTCTAATATATTGTCATGATGCAAAAATACAGATGAGTAAGATAAAAAAACTAAACGATAACTTTAGAGCTAAAAGTATATAAAAAAATCCGAAGCAGTATGCTCCGGATTCTCTCCTGACTCTTATCTATTTGTTATTTAAAATTCCATTGGTACATCCATCAATAAGATACGAGCATTTTCAGAATCAGCAGTTATTTTTATACTATCTGCATCCCATATACCCAATCCGTCTCTATGATGTAATTTTTGACCTTCAATTGTAAATCCTCCTTCAACAACCATAGCAAATACACCATTTCCTTTCTTTTTTATCTGATAAGTGATTTCCTGCCCTTTATCAAAGGTACCGGCACTAAACCATGCATCCTGATGTATCCATAATGCAGTATTCGAAGGATCATCCTTAGGTCCAACAATCTGAATAAGTTGGTTCTTGTTGTGTAAGAAATCAAATCCCCGTTGGTCGTAACGTGGCTCAACATCTTTCTGATCAGGAAAGACCCATATCTGGAAGAAATTGACAGGCTTATCCTCGTTAGAATTGTACTCACTATGAGTTATTCCTGTACCGGCACTCATTACCTGAACCTCACCGGCTCTGATAACTTCAGTATGTCCCATACTGTCTTTATGTTCCAGATCTCCATACAATGGTATGGAAATAATCTCCATATTATCATGTGGGTGAGTGCCAAAGCCTTCACCTCCAAGTACTATATCATCATTTATTACCCTTAATGCTCCAAAATGTATACGATTCGGATCGTAATAGTTTGCAAAACTAAATGTATGATGAGTATCCAACCATCCATGGTATGCATGTCCTCTTGATGATGCACGAATTAATGTTGTTTTCATAAAAAATATCCTTTCCTCTATATTTTGTAATAGTTCTTGTTTAACAGTTAATACTGCTTATTTGTTTTCTTTTTACAATACAAAGATAGCGGATACATATATATTTACAAAATAAGAAAAATCATACAAATCTATAAATATATTAATAGATATTACATAAATAAAACCATAAGATCACAGAGAATAATTTTAATTCAGATTTATCTATATATAAAGAGCTTAATAATTTCAGGCATGAAAAAGTTACAATTAAAAAAGTTGTAAAAACTGTTACTTTTGTCACCTTTTTTACTTTCTGGCAACACTAATATTTTCTGATATAAAACTTAAAATATGGTTTATTTTTCTGCTGAATAAATACCTTTTTTAATAATATTTTAGTAGCTTTACAGTTGTAGTAATTAAAAACGGGAAATCATGAAAAATCTAGTCTTTATATTACTGTTTGCAGTTTCAACGATGGCCTATAGCCAAACTGAAACGCCAAAAGATAGCCTCCCTGCCCTAAAAAAAGGTACGCTAAAGTTAGATGAGAAGCTGGAAAATTATTTGAACATTGATGTTTCAAATAACAAAACTGCTTCTAGTAAATATGATCTCTACCAACCTCTTCAAAAAGAGGACGCAAAATCAGTTGATCTAAACATGCCTCCTTTAAACGTATATCTCGGTCCTCCGGTTGAAAGCAATACAGCTACAAAATACCCGTTTGCCAACGATTACAGATATTATTCAGGAATGGCCATTTCAGAAAGAGCCTGGATTTCGTCTTCGTCCAGTCAGGCTACTTATCCAATAGTTGGAGCAGCCAGAACAGTAAACATGCAGTTTAATTACCAGCCTGCCGACTGGCTTATTATATCAGGTGGTCCTTATGCTGCAAAATATGCACTCTATGGAAATCAATATAATGACGCAGGTGTAGGCGGTTCTGCCAAATTTATATTGAATGACCGTATACGCATCAATGCATACGGACAATATTCTCCACATAGCAAACATCGTGATATAGGCTCATATATGTCTGGCATGTATCCCCAAACATATTATGGAGGCACATTAGAGCTAAAGATCACTGAGAAGTTCGGTATCGAAGGAGGAATTATGCGCGAAATTAATCCATTTAATGGAAAATGGGAAAACAGACCATATTTTGCTCCGGTATTCTACAAATAGAATTTTATATTCAACAAAACTACGACCTACTGATAAATGACAAAAAAACGAAAGAAGTTATTAAAAATAACTCTTGGTACAATAATTACAATATTTATCCTGATAAACATTGTAATTATTATACAAGCTTATAGCCTTACTCATTTTGCCGAAACGAAGAATCCCTTAAGACTTGGTTATGAGCCAAACTTTGTTGAATCGGTTGAAATAGCTGTATTCGGAGCAAAAATAAGTAGGCCTAAAGTAAAAGGATACCCCCAAACACCATATGAAAATCACTTTATTCCAGCTGGTAATGATGAGCAGTTAGGAGCCTGGCTTTTGCATACAGATACTATTAAGCAAGGACTGGTCATCGCTTTCCACGGATACATGGAAGAAAAATCTTCAATGCGAAGGGAGGCGGCACTATTACTTAAAATGGGCTATGATGTTTTACTTGTCGACTTTATGGGTGCCGGTAGTTCGTACGGTGTTCAGACAACAATAGGTTCATTGGAATCGGAGAATGTAAAATCAGCATACGATTATGCAATAAATGAGCTGAAAGAAGATAAAATAATATTACTAGGATTTTCGATGGGAGGCGCGGCAATATTAAAAGCGCAGCACGATTATAATATGGTATTAAAGGGTCTGATTGTGGAAGCCTCTTATGGCACATTTCAAGGGACTATAAATAAGCGACTCGACATGCTGAACATACCCCATTGGCCGGCATCCTCATTATTCACATTTTGGATAGGAGCTATCAATGGATTCAATGGTTTTGATTGCAACCCTCAGGAATATGCCCAAAAGATACATGTGCCGGTATTACTTATGTGTGGACAAAACGACAAATACATTCCGCCAGATGAAACTCAACTAATATTTGACCAATTAGCCAGTGAAGACAAGCAACTGGTATTACTCCCTAATTCGGATCATGAGTCATATTTAAATAAAGACAAGAAAAAATGGGTCACAGCAGTTCATACTTTTTTAGCAGGATTAGAAAACATGGATGTATACAATAACTGAATTTAAACTACACTAGAATATATAAAAATGAAGAAAGCCCTAACTATATTTTTACTCCTTTTCCCAACTATTACAATCCTGGCACAGGAAGCAGACTTTTATAAAAGGCTATCTGCAGCAGCAATTGAATTGACTAAAGATAAAGTAACTTATGATCCCCGGTATTATTCCATATCATATCCTAACGGAGATGTACCTGCTGACAAGGGCGTATGTACAGATGTAATTATCAGAGCTTACAGAAAATTGGGAATAGATTTGCAGAAGAAAATACACGAAGACATGAGAGCCAACTTCAGCAAATACCCGAAAAAATGGGGAATGAAATCCACCGATAAGAATATAGATCATCGCAGGGTACCTAATCAGGCTACTTTCTTTTCGCGTTTTGGAACAGTAAAGAAGATCTCAAACAAAGGGGAAGAATACCTTCCCGGCGATATCGTCACATGGGATCTGGGTGGTGGAATCACTCATGTTGGAATAGTGACCGGCCTCATGTCTTCTGACAAAAAAAGACCTTTAATTGTACACAATATAGGCCAGGGGCAAGTATTGCAGGACTGCCTGTTCAGCTACACCATAACAGGGCATTATTGTTATAAATAATTAAGGAATTACCGGGCTTTCTTTACCAATGTCCGTAATTTTTTTATGGTTTCAGATGTCTTCCTTTTAGTCTTGTAATAATCATGTGAGTCTAACTCCAGCACCTTTTCATAATCATCGATAGCCAGATCATACATTTTCTTTTGTTCGTATATAGTTGCTCTTTGATGATATAGCCTTACATATGTAGAATCAATATCCAATGCTTTATTACAGTCTATCAAAGCCTTATTTAGTTCCTTTTGTTTTATATATAAACTGATCCTGTTAGTATAAGCATTGATATTTGTAGTATCTATATCCAAAACCCTGGAGTAATCATTCAGTGCTTTACTTGTATCTTTCAAGGCTAAATATATATTTCCTCTGTTATTATAAATATCGGCTATATTTGCCGGTTGTTCTTTAATTGCTTTGTTATAGTCAGATAAGGCCTGCTTATAGTCACATGACTTTTCATATATTATGCCTCGATTATAATATGCATCGGCATAATTATTATTCAAGCTAATAGCTTGGGTATAATCAACTAATGCAAGACTATCTTCTGCCATAGACTGGTATAAACTTCCCCGATTAAAATATCCACTGGCATCTGTGGAGTCTAGCTTTATAGCAACATTAGTATATTCTATAGCTTTTGCATAATTACCCACATTAAAATACTCATTGCTAAGAGAATAATTTCCTTCTATCAACAACTTATTTTTTTTTCGTAAAGTAATAAGATCATTATCTTCCCCGATGTTCTTTATAATTGTTTTCAGCGCTTTTATTCTTTCGGCAGGAGTATCCAGACTATCAGCCACACGACCTATCTGATGCCTAAAAGCAGCAATATGTTGATCTTGTCTAAGTTCTTTATCAAATAACCCACATGAAACAAATAAAAACGAGAGGATGAATATGCAAACTACATATTGCGTCCTGAGCAAGGGTTGTTGTGTCATTGTATTTATCCTTTATGAATAGATGCAGCAAAGATATAAAAAAATTAATCATGAGTACCGACTTGATAGATTTAGTATATAAAAACAAGAACACCCATCTGTCTCAGACGAGTGTTCTTCTGTAGTGTTTATATAAAAAGTGATACTGTAATTATTTATTAAAAAACAATTTCATACCATATATAATTTAATAACGAAAAAAGAATAGTGATGTTACATTTTTATAAATAAAATATCTATCTAATTCTGAAAGATCCCCGTGATGACATTCTATAGATTATTTTTACCTTTGTACGCGGTTATCAATTTATGGTCAATAATGAGTCGGTATAAAAAATGGTATCATTCTAAAGGCTGGGCATTAATGCCTTTAGCGGTTTTCTTCCTGCTTTATTTTCTAACGTTTATATTTACAGGAGATCTGTACCAGATGCCTATTTCCGTAGCATTTATGACAGCGTCATTTGTTGCTATTCTATATTCAAAAGGAGGTAAATTCTCGAATAGGGTTACACAATTTTGCCGGGGCGCTGCCAATGAGACTATCATGCTGATGGTAGTTATATTTATCCTGGCAGGTGCTTTTGCTGGAACGGCCAAAGCAATGGGAGCTGTTGATGCCACAGTAAATATGATGTTATTCTTATTGCCACAAAAGACAATTCTTGCGAGTATATTTATCGCTGCATGCTTTATATCCATGTCGATGGGTACTTCCACCGGAACCATTGCCGCCCTTGCCCCCATCGCGGTAGGAGTATCGTCGCAAGCGGGAATTGACCTTCCCCTGATGCTAGGTATTGTAGTGGGAGGTGCAATGTTTGGTGATAATCTTTCCTTCATATCAGATACAACTATTGTAGCCACGCGTACACAAGGATGCAAAATGCAGGACAAGTTTAAGGTGAATATACGTATTGTTTTCCCAGTAGTGCTTATAGTGTTAGGTATTTATATTTATCAGGGATTGGAATTGACTGGAGGAACTCATATTACAGCAGATCAGGTAGAATGGCTCAAAGTTGTTCCATACATGGCTGTATTGGTTGTTGCTTTAGCCGGAGTGAATGTGATGGCCGTCTTAGCTCTTGGAATTATTTTATCAGGTATAATAGGTCTTTTCACAGGTGGTTTTGGTATATGGGACTGGACCAAAGCTATGAGCAATGGGATTGTTGTTGATATGGGAGAACTTATTATCGTCTCATTGATGGCTGGCGGCATGTTCGAATTGATCCGTTTCAATGGTGGTATCGATTGGTTGATAGAAAAGATGACCCGCAATATAAGGTCAAAACGTTCAGCTGAATTTTCAATTGCCGGCTTGGTATCTTTCACAAATCTATGCACTGCCAATAATACGATTGCCTTGATTATAAGCGGCCCTATAGCTAAGAATATTAGTGATAAATTTAATCTTGACGGCCGTAGGGTGGCTAGTTTACTGGATACATTTTCCTGTTTTGTACAGGGACTTATACCTTATGGAGCTCAATTACTTATCGCAGCAGGCCTGGCAAAGGTAAATCCTATGGGGATAGTTCCATTTTTGTACTATCCGTTCCTGATAGGGTTTGCAGCTATAGCTTCCATTATATTCAGGTATCCCAGAAAATATACATAGGACATTTCAAATCTTTCTGACAGGTATATAGACTTCGGTCAACAATTCATCGTTACCAACTACAAGCGGGCTATTCAGATATTTTTCAAATGAAATATTATCTCTTAGTTCATAGTCACTCTTAGGTATCCAATAACGGTAGATGTTACAATATGTTGTTCTCAGTTCTTTATATGGTCCTTTATGAATAAAAACAGCGTACAGCCCACCTTCTATTGTTTGTTTTCCAAGCTTACCCTGTGGTTTGATATCTTTATTTGTACCTACACAAGCATACACACGATAATTTTCAGGATGTGTGATTGTTGAGATATCTCTGCTCATGCAATAGAACTCATATTCATCATTTGGATTAATATCTATACCAATAAGATTAGCCAGTTTATCCCATGTATTGAGAAATGCATCAGCAGTTGTATATGGATCTGTAATCTGCAGATATAGAACATCCCTTGCTCCTATCTCTCTTATTTCAGGTTTGAGATAAAGGTCTTCTATTGGTTGCTCAATAGGCGCCGTCAGGTCATCAGGGCGCTTACGGTACATAGACGGAGTGATATTATATCGTTTCTTAAAAGCTTTAGATAATGCCTGAGAACTTTGATACCCAATGTATTCAGCAATAGTTTCTAATGATAGTTTTGTTGTTTGCAGCTTAAAGGCTGCTTTTTCTAATCGTAAACGTTGTATATAATCGCCGGGGCTCTCATTCAGTACAGCTTTGAATATTCTGTGGAAGTGAAAGTCTGAAATGTTAGCCACATTTGCTAAGTCTGATAAATTTAGATTTGTAGATAAATTATTGTTTATATAATCGATAACCTTGTTTATTGATTTATAATACTCTAAGTGTGTTTTCTGATGAGAATGCCAACGTCTCAATTCAGACAATTTGATTCTAGCCTTAAGATTAACCTCATCTTTAGAGAGAGTATATTCACCAGCCTTATCTTCCTCATAGAATTTCAAAGAATCATCAAGAAATTCCTCAAAATTGAAATTGTCCGTATACTCACCATTCTGAAAACAAAAGCAACAATATTCCTTATTTTGGCTCTTATCATTATTAGTACCAAAATGTTCAACAGCCATCATAGGCATACCGCAACTTTGACAAACTATTTTATCTATTATAGTATTCTCCGGTTTCATATTAGAAGATATTAGTAAACAAATATATGATTGTTTCCTCATTTTCTTTTTGTCTAATCTTGCGAAATTACTTTTTATTTTTTTCAATTTATAAAGATTATCGTCTTATCTCCATCACATTTTTCGCACATAATTATTAAGTATCTTCAATCAAAATGGTTAATTAAAGTTAAATATAGAAATAAAAATAAGTATCAACTATCTAATAAACAATTACTTAAATAAAAAACTCGCTTTACAATACAGTACTATGTATTGCACAGTACTAATATTTATTTATATATTTGCAATACAAACAACATGGTATAGGATAATAATAGGTTATGAATTGTTTAAAGAAATCGAAAATATGAAAAAGGTTATAGAAGTAAGTATAGGAGGTATCAATTTCACAGTGGAAGATGATGCATATTTCAGACTGAAAGAATATCTGAGACGTTTTGAAGAAACTATTCCTGACAAACAAGAGGCTCGGGAAGTGATGGAGGATGTAGAGGCCCGTGTGGCAGAGATATTACAAAAAGAACTTAAATACTCAAATCAAGTAGTAGATATGAAACAGGTACAAACAGTAATTGATCATTTGGGTGAGGTAGAAGTAAACACTTCTTCTCAGGAATCCGGATCTGATTATAATTATGATAAAGATTATACAAAGGGCGATAAAAGAATGTATAGAGATGTGGACGAAAAAATGGTAGCAGGAGTTTGTAGTGGACTGGCTCTGTATCTTGGTATAGATGTAACCATTGTCAGGATCCTTTTTGCAGTAATGACTTTCCTGTATGGAACAGCTCTGTTGGTATATATTGTTCTTTGGCTGGTAATGCCTAGAGCATTGACTGTGGCTCAAAAATTAGAAGTCAGAGGTTATGCTCCTACAGCCGAGAATATTAGAAAATTTACATCACGTCACAAATAAAGATTGAATATGGAAACTATAAATGTAGACAATATAAAAGCCCAAATGCGCAAAGGAATACTAGAATATTGTATCCTCAGCATTTTGTCAAAGGAAGATGCTTATGTCTCTAATATAATCAATGAATTGAAAGATTCGGAAATGATTGTAGTAGAAGGTACTTTATATCCTCTATTAACCCGTCAGAAGAATCAGGGATTACTGAGTTATCGCTGGGAGGAGTCAACACAAGGACCTCCACGTAAGTATTATGCTATCACAGAAAAAGGAAAGGCCGTATTGGAAGAACTGGATGCGGTATGGTCAGATTTGGTTAGGGTAATAGATAATATAAGAAACAAATAAAATACTAATGCGATGAAACCAACTGTTAGAGTAAGTATAGGGGGATTAGCATTTAATCTCGATGAGGATGCCTATCGCATACTGAATAACTATTTGCAGGCTTTAAGAAAGCATTTTGCTACAAATCCGGAAGGGGACGAAATCATATCAGATATTGAGTCTCGATTGAGTGAATTACTGCAGGTAAGAGTTCCTTCTACTGATGGAGTTGTATCCGAAATTGAAGCTCAGGAGATAATAAAAGTTATGGGTAATCCCAAAGATTTTGATGATTCCATAGAACCTGGTATAAATGGGGATGGAAGAGCTGATAAAAGATATAGTGCAAATATGGAGAATGATTCTCAAGGCTATTTTAAGAAAAGATTGTATCGGGATACTGAGAATAAAGTTATTGGAGGAGTTTGTAGCGGATTAAGCCATTATTTCAGAATTGATCCGACAGTCATTCGTTTACTATTTGCCGGTATATTTCTTTTACTGTTCACTGTTGGTTATAAAGCCCCTTCTTGCATGTTTGTCGTGTTGATATATACCATTTTATGGATTGTAATGCCTGCGGCCAAAACATTTACTCAAAAAATATCGATGACAGGTTCAGATCCCTCAATAATGAATATTGAAGATCGTATGCAGACTTCTAAAAAATATAGAGGCAGTGCATTAAGTACTTTAGTTACAGTATTTATTAATGTAATTGTTGGTCTTATTGCTATCGGCTTATTTATGGCTATAGTAGGAATTATTGCTTCATTTTTATGGCTACACTTCGATACAGAACTTTTTGGTCTGAATAATTATCTTATATTGACCGGATTTAATTCCATTAATTTCAAAATAGCTATTGTAATAGCATCTCTATTACCTTTTATCGGATTACTGGCTTTAATGATAAAAATATTAAGGCGTTCTCCTTTCACAACCCAGACTATGGTCAGCCTTATTATTGGCTTAGTATTTTGGTTAGGTTCAGTAATCTATATTGGAAATATTGGTGTAAAAACAGGAAGATCGCATAGGGCTCATGCAGAAGTTGTTGAATCTTTTTCAATAAATAATACTTCAGATTCTTTATTTGTAAGAATAGGAAAAGACTATTTAGATGCAGAACATCAACCTAATAATCCGGCCCTTATCTATAAGGGAAAGAGCGAAAAAGGGAGGGAGATAAGTCTACTGCCTATAGTAAGAATGCAGGAAGATACTACTTTGACAAATTATATGGTAGATATTCATAAGAAGCATTTTGCGGATAATGATATTGCCGCTAAAAGAAAGGCAGAATCTTTAAAATTAAACTATATGCTGACCGACTCATTACTTACAGTTAATCCCCGGTGGTATAGTAATTCAGATCCATGGAGCATGGAAATGTTTGAGATAGTTGTCCGATATCCTCGTAACAAAAAGGTTATAATTGAGGATCCTTTAAATAAGTCATATGATATTAACTCCATAACAATAAACGGACATGATTATCATAGTTATCATAACTATTTTTATTTTGATTGAGGTCATAATAGAATATCTTTTTTAGGTTGTTTTTTAGATAAAAGATTGGATTTTACATTGATTGTGGATGAATCGGATGAAAAAAACTTTTTTATCCGATTTTTTCTTAAAAATGACATAACATTTTAGCTAATTTTACGTTTAATATATGTACATTTGCAAAATAATATTAATATTAAAGCTGTGAAAGCGAAATTTTTAACATATATATTTGTCTCAATCCTCTCATTGGGATTCTTGATGCTATCATGCGATGGTGATGATAGTCTCTCTACGAGAAATGTTGAAGGGCATTGGATATATATGGAGACAAAAATAGATGTTTCGGTTCCAGATCCGGTACTAAAGAAAAAAGTGGACGAATATATACAAAAACATGTTGTACCATCACATACCAGCTATGAATTTAAAAATGACAAAACTTACTATTATTATACAGATCACTCGGATCCATTGAAAGGTAAGTTTAAAATGCTGGACAAGAATTATGCTACATTAGATGACTCCCGTGGATTAAAGAGACTTATTACTGAAGATTCTTTAATTTATGTTCAATACGATCTACGAAGCGAGATTGCTCAGGAGTTGAACATTGATAAAGATAAGATTGTAGAAGCGACTATAACGGAGTCTTTCGAAAGAGGCTTACAGCCTTCATACTAAATCGTAATTAGTGACTATATATAGGCCTATCTGACTATCTGATAAGATAGGCTTTTTTGTTTGCAAAATATTATTCTGAAATCAATTTCTTATATCTGGTCAGGGCCTCCAGAAAGTAATAATCGGCATATACCAAAGGCTTATCTATCTCAAACTTATGAGGTATACTGCCCACACAATGCATCAAAATAAAATTTGCATTCGTACCTAATGCAGCCCTATATGCAGGAGAAGCAAGGCTCTGAAGCATTTTTATAGCATTATCGGTATAAGATTTATTACCCGAGAGTTCACCCAGTTCAAACAAAGCCGAGCAAACAATTGCAGCTGCAGAGGTATCCTTCAATTTTTCCTGAAACCCTACAGCATATGATCTGCTACCCGGAAGATAACCTTCCTCCCCAACATTAAAGTCCCATACAGGAACCAGGTCTTCCGCTAAATTCTTCAAGTATATATCTGCTGCTTTTGTGGCAACATCCAGATATTTTCGATCTTTAGTCTCACGATACACCATCGTAAATCCATAAATAGCCCAAGCTTGCCCCCTGGCCCATGTAGAATTATCGCTAAATCCCTGAGCCGTAGCCTTATTTACAGCTTTACCTGAAATCGTATCATACGAAACGACATGATATGTTGTATAATCATCCCTGAATTGATTTTTCATAGTTGTATCAGAGTGTTTTACTGCAATATCATAATATTTCTTATTACCCGTTACTTTAGATGCATAAAATAACATCTCCAGATTCATCATATTATCTATAATTACCGGATATGAAGATTTGAAACTATCATCCCATGTAGAAAAGTTATTCCACGACTTAATAGCATCTGTCTTATCACTAAAACGAGTGGATAAAGAGTTTGCGCTCTCAATCAAAATATCTTTATATTCAGGTTTTGAAGCCAAACGTTCGGCATTACCATAACTACAATACATCATAAAACCCAGATCATGGTGATCAGTAAATGTTTTGAGAGGCTCTAAAGAAAGGGTCCACTTTTCAGCAACATCCCTCCACTTGGTATCCCCTGTAAGTTCATACAAATACCATAACGATCCGGGGAAAAAGCCGGGAGTCCAGTCATACATATTTGTAACCACTAGTTCTCCGTTGTCTTTCATCGTACGCGGATAGTTCTTCCCTGTTGGTTCTCCCACTGCCTGCAACATTTTATCTGTCTGCGTAGAAGCAAATTCTATATTCTCATTTATAAAGTTTTCTTTTTCAGTATTTTTATTCACACAAGCTGTTGCAAGTATCAGGAGGAAAGAAATAAGCACAAACTGTTTTGATTGCATTTTTATGGTATTAGATCAATTACATTCAATTTAGCAAAGATAATAAATTATATAAAAAGTAAAAGCGTGAATAACGCAAGATATGTTATTCACGCTTTAATGAAATAAAAACTAAACTTAATTTACATTATCATCTTTTGGTATATATACAGGTGGAATATCATTGTCGTCTTGATTTATTTCTATCATTTCGGGCTTATCGACATCTTCTTCATCTTTGTACCAGTTTACCTTACGTAAAACAAACATTACGGTAGCCAGAGCAACAAACAATCCTATTGCACCAAATAACAAGGATAAGCTTTCTTGCTGAAGAATGATATATAAATAGATGTACAAACCGGAAAGAAATACTCCCATCATGGCTGTTTGCTTTATATTCTTAAACATAGTAGTGGAATAGGCTGTAATGAGAGCCGTTGTAGCAAATGCCGATATCAGATATGAAAGATGAAAATCAAGTTGTTCTGATAAGGCTAATAGTAATGTATAGAAAATAACTAAAGCACAACTTACCAGTAAATATTGTACAGGATGGATACGTTTGCGGCTCAAGAGTTCGACTAAAAAGAATACAACAAATGTTAGTACAATAAACATGATAGCATATTTTACAGATCTCATTGTCATCTGGTATTTCTCAACCGGGAATTTCATATCTACACCTAAAGTTGATGATTTTATCACTTCGTTATCACCCACCCACATTTGCACATAGTTTCGGTTATAATCGAAAACATCCCATTTGGCATCAAAACCTTCATTGCCAATAGTGCGATCCGATGGTAAGAAATTGCCATCAAATGATACTGTCTTCCACGCAGATTTAAGATGAATATTACTCTCCTTACCTACAGGTGTAAAGTAAAGCCCCTCACTTCCATTCAACGCCAGATCAAAATTGAAATCATAACTAAGAGTCGTTGGATCAACCGGCATATTCACAGTAAGACCAGATTCGATAAAACTGTTATTTTTTACTCCGGGCTGCACAGATTGCGGCTTACCATTGACATTGAATACAACTTTATTTTTTATTCCCTGCAAGTATGAAACTCCAATCAGCACAAAAGCATCATCCCAATGTACCTGTTCCTGTCTGATATTCAATTTAGCATAATCAGGTAAGGAAAACTTTCCGCTTACATGGAGACTCGACTGATAAACTAATGTCTTAAAAAGTGTACGTGAGCGCTCTTCTGTATTTACATCACCATCTACCTTAAATTCATCCGGAAAAAAATATGCATAACTAATAATAGGATTCTGATTCTTATCCATTCCTGTCTGATACGGTAACACCAATACGGGTCCCGATACTTTTTGTCTTCCACCCCATTTCTGACTTATCTCGTCCTGCACGGCTTTCTCGTTACCCTCACGTTCTTCAACCAACGACTTTATAAGATTTATAGGTAATAGCATAACAACGACCAAAACCGCAACCACTATGACTTTCACAAAAATCATATCTACACCGGTACCAAAGTTTGTTTTCATAAATGTTTGAATTAAATATATTAAATAAAAGTTCTTTGAAATTCAAAGTGTATAAATAAAAAAATTTAAGACAAGGGATTAAGTAGTTTTTCAAGTGCATCAATATGTTCTTTAAAGAGTTTTTCACCCAGAAGTGTCACCTTATATGAAGTATTCGGTTTACGGCCCAAAAATTGCTTCTTCACTTCTATGACAGACTCTTTCTCCAATGCCTTAAGATGACTGGCCAGATTACCATCGGTGACATCAAGCAATTCTTTCATGGTATTGAAATCTACACTATCATTTACGATCAGCACCGACATTATTCCCAAACGTACACGGCTGTCGAAGATCTTATTCAATCCTGATATAATATCCTTCATAATCAACCGTTATTTTCCGACTTCATGTCATATTTGTAATAGATCAGAATGCCATACACAACATGTAAAACACCAAAACCAACTCCCCAGAATATAAGATCATAACCAACGACTACTGCAGCAGCAAGCCCTAACACGATTTCACATGCACCTAATATCTTTACATCGCGAAAAGTACGTGAACCTGCAGCAATAAGCCCCAAACCATAGAATATTAACATACAAGGAGCAACCATAAAAGATATATTCTTAGTAATAAGAATAATACATAATAGCCCGCCCACAACCAATGGCACACTGAAATCTTTAGCGATCTGTAATGTCACCGGCATCCATAGCTTCGAATTACTCTTCCTGGCTTTACGAACAGAGAAAGCCAAACCCACAGAGATTGCACTAACTAAAACAACTACCGCTATCAAAATAAGATCGTATAGCAATGAATGTGTGAAAGAGAGTTTTCCCTCTAAAACAAAATGGGCTAATATAGCACCAATAATGGCAAAAGTTCCGGCAAGGACACCCGACATCCCACTTATTGATAAGAATTTACTTGAACGCTCCATCATGGAACGTATGTGTTTTATATCATCCAAATTTGCATCCATCATATTCTACTTTGAAATACAAAGTAAATAGATTATTTTGGATTATCCAATAAAATAAATGAAATAATTATTCTTATGAATAAAATTTGTAAAATAAAAAGGCTATCTCGTCGTGAACTAGCCCCTAAAAGTTGGACAGATTAAATATTTAATATTTAGAATGAGTTCGGTATTTAACCGGGCTCATTCCATTTAACGACAGTTTGATTCTGTCATTGTTATAATAATAGATATATTCTTGAAGCTCTTTTTTGAAGTGTTCAATTGAATCAAACTTCTGCAAATATAACAGTTCAGATTTCAAATGTCCAAAGAAATTTTCAATAACAGCATTATCTAAACAATTCCCTTTTCTGGGCATACTTTGTATAACACCTTTCTTTCTAAGGCGATATTGATAATTTTGGTGCTGATACTGCCATCCTTGATCAGAATGTAAAACCAGATTGCTATTATCAGGTATTTTCATAAATGCTTTTTCGATCATATCGATGGTTTGTTCTAAGGTTGGATGATCAGCGATATTGAAACTGACAATCTCCATTATATAAGTCAATTATAGGAGATAAATATAGTTTTACTCCAAATAATGAAAATTCAGTTACATCGGTAGCCCATTTTTTATTGGGTCTGTCTGTTTTAAAGTTACGTTCCAATATATTAGGAACAATTCTTCCAACTTCCCCTTTATAAGAACGGTATCTTTTCTTCCTGACTAAAGATTTAAGTTCCAGTTCTGCCATGAGCTTATAAACCGTCTTATGATTTATTGTATATCCCTGATTACGTATTGCAGCGGTAATCCTTCTGTAACCATACCTCCCTTTATTCTTATGGAAAATAGCTGAAAGGATTTTCTTTTCTTGAGAATATTTATCTGCTCTATTAAATCGTTTTTTGTGATAATAAAATGTACTTCTAGCCATCCCTGCCACTTCCAATATTGTTGAAAGAGGAAAAGTATGCCTTAACTCCTGGATGGCTTGCGCCCTTTGTCTTTCTGTGTTAAGGCTTGCAACTTTTTTAGGTACTCGTTTTCTATGCGAAGACGAAGATTTTCATCGAGTAGTTCCTGATAAGGATCTGATGAGATTTTTTGTTTTTGGGTAGGCTTCTTTTGCTTTTTCATCTTAACAGGTCTGCCTCGTGGCTTTTCTTCATACAATGCTGATACTCCAAACCTTTCATACTCTTTTTTCCACTTTAAGATGAGAGTATCTGTTATGCGATATTTTGTTGATATTTGATGCAAAGATAAATGATTTGCTAACATATCTTTAACCAGAGATAGTTTAAAATCGCTATTATAATGAATATGATTTCTTAAAGATAACCCCGATACTCCATGTCGTTTGTAACTGGATACCTAACGGCTAATTAAACGATCGCTTGTAGACAGCATCCGGGCTACAGAGCTATAGCTATGACCTTCATTTAAAACCAGCAGAACCGCTCGTTCGCGATCTGCAATACTAAATTTGTTACGTTTCTTTTTATACATAAAATAAACCCTAAAAGTTTGTCTAACTTTTAGGGTTCACTTCAATTTATGATAGCCTTTATTATTCCAAAAATAAAATTGTTAGTAACAATTGTAACCGCAACGCAAACATTTACATCCCTATTTGAGTTTTAATATAATCATTAGCCTCTTCTTCTTTTAGAAAATATAAAAGACCTTTAAACTCAAATGGGAATTTGTCAAATGGCAACTGAAACCTTCTTTTCTCACATGGTAAAGAGAAATTCTCATACGTAGTCGTAGTATAATTTACCTCTTCATCGGGAGTGATTCGAAATACCTTTATTGACAATTTTCTGGGGTCTACTCTATATAAAATATCCCCGACTTTTAAAGTGACTTTTAACTTCATAGGACTACTACTTTAAAAGATGAGACTTCAATGGACATTATTTATAACGCGCCTAAAAAGCACTTTGTTCTCCTAATTCTTCATTTTAACATAATAAAAATATAAAAATACATGTATTTAAAGATGGAGTATAAATATTTTACTAACAATCATTAAAATTGGTTATTAATACAAACATCATATACTTCATTTCTGAAATATAGATCATTCTGATAGCATATTTCCAATACTGCACACTTTCAAAAGTTTTGTGCACAAAATAAGTTTTTTTATTATTTTAATTTCTTTGTCTTATAATTTAATAGTACCTTTGCGCCGAACTAAATAATAACTTTTTATTCAGATAAATCATGGATATTTCACACATTGAACATTTAGGTATTGCTGTAAAAAGCATAGAAGAACAACTACCTTATTATGAAGGCGTTTTAGGTCTAAAATGCTATAGTGTAGAAGTTGTTGAAGACCAAAAAGTAAAAACAGCATTCTTTAAGGTTGGACAAACAAAAATTGAGCTACTTGAGCCAACAAGCCCAGACAGCACAATCGCTAAATTTATCGAGAAAAGAGGAGAAGGAATCCATCATATTGCATGGTGTGTTCAGGATGGTGTAGCTAATGCTCTTGCCGAAGTAGAAGCTAAAGGTGTTCAACTTATCGATAAAGCACCACGCCGAGGAGCAGAAGGATTAGATATCGCATTCCTTCACCCAAAATCTACAGGCAGCGTCCTTACAGAACTTTGTGAAGTACCAAAAAAATAAAATAGCAAGCACATGACTTTACTCATTAAATCAAATGAAGTAGAGTCATTTTTGCATTATAGATCAAAAATTTATTAGAATCTAAAATATTAAAACATGGGCCAACTTGAAAAAGTAAAAGAGCTGATAGAACTTCGTGCAAAAGCTCGCCTTGGTGGAGGGGAGAAAAGAATTGAAGCTCAGCATGCAAAAGGCAAATACACAGCACGCGAACGCATCGCTATCTTAGTTGATGAAGGTAGTTTCGAAGAATTCGACATGTTCGTTGAACATCGTAGTACAAACTTTGGAATGGACAAACAAAAGTTCCTTGGTGATGGTGTTGTTACAGGTTGTGGTACTATCGATGGACGCTTAGTCTATATTTTCGCACAAGACTTTACAGTTATCGGCGGATCACTTTCCGAAACTATGGCATTGAAGATATGCAAAGTAATGGATATGGCTATGAAAGTAGGCGCTCCGGTAATCGGCATCAACGATTCAGGTGGTGCACGTATCCAGGAAGGTGTAAATGCTTTAGCAGGATATGCTGAGATATTCCAACGTAATATCCTTGCATCAGGGGTAATACCTCAAATATCCGGTATCTTCGGACCTTGTGCCGGTGGTGCAGTTTATTCTCCGGCATTGACTGACTTTACCCTTATGACTGAAGGTACATCTTATATGTTCCTTACTGGTCCTAAAGTGGTAAAAACAGTAACAGGTGAAGATGTAACCCAGGAAGAGTTGGGAGGTGCAAGTGTACACACTACCAAATCAGGTGTTGCCCACTTCTCTGTAGCAAATGAAGATGATGGTCTGGCTCTTATCCGCCATTTATATAGCTTCCTTCCTCAGAATAATATGGAAGAAGCGCCTCGCAAAGAGTGTACTGACCCAATTGCGAGAATGGAAGATTCCCTAAATGAAATCATCCCTGATAATCCAAACAAACCATATGATATGTTTGATGTTATCGGAGCAGTGGTAGATAATGGAGAGTTCCTTGAAGTACATGGAAATTATGCGAAAAACATCATTATCGGTTTTGCCCGCATGAACGGACAATCTGTAGGTGTTGTTGCAAACCAGCCTAAATATCTTGCTGGTGTACTAGACATCAATGCGTCACGCAAAGCTGCCCGTTTTGTACGTTTCTGCGATGCGTTCAATATTCCATTAGTAACACTGGTAGATGTACCTGGATTCCTACCTGGAACGGGACAGGAATATGGTGGTGTTATTACTCATGGAGCAAAACTTCTTTATGCTTATGGTGAAGCTACAGTACCTAAAGTAACTGTAACTCTGCGTAAATCTTACGGAGGTTCTCACATTGTAATGAGTTGCAAACAACTTCGTGGAGACATCAACTATGCATGGCCAACTGCTGAAATTGCAGTAATGGGTGCTGATGGTGCTGCTGAAGTGCTTTATGCTAAAGAAATCAAAGATTCTGCCAATCCGGCTGAAGCTCTTGCTGCTAAGAAAGAAGAATATAACAAACTATTCTGCAATCCTTTCAATGCTGCTCGTTATGGTTATATTGATGATGTTATCGAACCACGTAACACTCGTTTCCGTGTTATCCGTGCTTTGGAACAGCTAAGAACTAAAAAGCAAGTTAATCCTGCTAAAAAACACGATAACCTGCCTCTATAATCTCTCTAAAATTAAATAATATGAGTGATCAACATATACCGACAGAAGTATTAGCAGCTATAGCCATGGCTATATATGATACCCAACACCAACATGATGTTGAGAGCAATGTTTTGACGATCAAACATGTCTCAAAAGATTATTTGCCTTGGGCTGACAAAGGAAATGCGATGCTTCAAATGCCAACAAGAAAATAAATTTGAATAATTATTATGAAACAGTTCATATATAGAATAAACGGTCAGGAATATATAGTTGCCGTAAATAAGATGGATAACGATCTTGCTGAAGTAGCAGTAAACGGAACCAATTACAAAGTAGAACTGGTAAACAACGAAGAAGAGGTTACTCTGGTTACACGTCCGGCAGCAAAAGCTCCTGCGGCTGCAGCCTCGGCACCAAAGGTAACAGCTTCTGCTCCTACAAAACCAGCAGGTGGTGGCGGTGCAGGCAGTGTAAAATCTCCTCTTCCTGGTATTATCATCGACGTATTGGTTAACGAAGGCGACGAAGTGAAGAAAGGACAGACTGTAGTTATGCTTGAAGCGATGAAAATGGAAAATGCTATACAGGCAACTCAGGACGGAAAAGTTACAGGAATACATGTAGCTAAAGGAGACTCTGTATTAGAAGGGGTTGCGCTGGTTACTATTGGCTAACTTTAGTCGAAAATGATTATAAAAAACGCTGTATGAAATTCATACAGCGTTTTTCTTTTTATATCTCAATATAAAACTATTGATAACGACACTTGTAGTACTGAGAACAATCACAAGTTCAGCAACAACAGGACTTAGTTGAATACCACTAAATGGAAATATAATACCAGCTACTACAAGGATACCTATTATATTGAAGATAAATGCCCAGAATAGATTTTGTTTGATAGTCCTCACCGCCTGCTTAGATAAATCAATCAATTCGAGTAATTTATTCAGATCGGAAGAAGCAATAGTCACCTGTGCAACTTCCATAGCTATATCGCTCCCCTGCCCCATCGCAATACTTACATCTGCGGCCGCTAGTGCTCCGGCATCATTTATCCCATCTCCGGTCATAGCAACGACCTCGCCATTGGCTTGCAACTTTTTTACAAATAGAGCTTTATCCACAGGAGAAGCCCCAGCCTCGACCCTTTCCATAGCTATTCCAACTTGCTTTGCGATCAGATCGCCAGAACGTTTACTATCACCGGTAAGCATATACAAATCTAAATTTGAAGATATCATTTCATCAATAGCTTTCAGAGATGTATGCTTAACTTTGTCTGCAATAGATATAATAGCCAGTAAGGATGACTGGCTGGCAAAAAGAACAATTGTATTTGAATTATCAGTTTCCCTCTCGATCCATTTTTTTTGCTCTTCTGTTAACATGATATTCTGCTCTTCCAATAATTTTGTGGTTCCCACATAGTATCTTTCAAAATGAGTTTCTCCCATCAATCCACTTCCTGATAAAGATGATACTTTCATGTCTGGCTTAACCCGCATCTCATCCCTTAAATATACCTTTACAGCCTCTGCCAGTGGGTGTTCTGAGTAAGATTCGATTCCATACAATATTCCTTTGAGCTCCGGAGTCTCACGAGCAATCCACTGCATGTGTGTCACTTTTGAGACTCCTTCTGTTATAGTTCCGGTTTTATCTAATACTACCGACGATAATTCTGCTGCATTTATGAGCGCCTCAGAACCTTTTATCAATACACCTTTTCCGGCCCCCTTATCTATTCCAGCCATTATCGCAGTTGGAGTAGCTAACCCTAATGCACAAGGACAGGCCATAATAAGAACAGCTACAGAAGACATAGCTCCATGTATAAAACCATCATTTTCAGCAAGAGTATACCATACAAAAAAAGTTATAACAGCTACAATACCTATAACAGGAATAAATACTTTCGATATTTTATCGACTGTCTTTTGAACCTGCCTCTTATCAGACTGAGCCTCCTGTATCATTTTAACAACCTGCCCCAATAAACTATCCCGCCCAATCTTTCTGACAATAAAGTGGAAGCTATTAACTTCATTTATCGTTCCGGCATATACCCTTTTTCCTTCCCCCTTCTCTACCGGAAGTGGCTCTCCACTTATCATGCTTTCATTAATAAAGGTGCTGCCTTTAGATATTTTACCATCAAACGGAATATGCTCTCCTGGCCTTACAATCACCTCATCGCCAATTTCGATATCTCTTATGGGAATTTCTATAACCTCACTATTTCTTACAACTCTGGCTACACGCGGCTGTAATCCGATCAGTTTCTTTATAGCCAACATAGTATTACTTTTAGCTTTTTCTTCAAGATACCTTCCTAACAAAACAAATGCAACTACAATAGCCGATACTTCAAAATATACATAAGCATCCATTCCCCGGTTTGTCCAAAATGAAGGATATATAGTATTAAATACACTCACAACATAGGCTGTACCTGTACTCAATGCAACTAAAGTATCCATATTCACTGTAAAATATCTGATTTTTCTAAAAGCTATAATAAAAAATTGTTTTCCAAATACCATAACGACCGGAGTAGCCAAAGCCCACATCATATAGTTAGAATAAGGCATATCTCTTAGAAATAAAGCTATGAAAACGAGTGGAACACAAAATAACATTGAAAAGATAGAATTTCTTTTCTGTATAGTTAATTCTATATCAAAAGCACTTAAATTTCTATTATTAGAACTTGCCATACCGAAAATATTATATAAAGATTGACTTCAGAACAGTGACTTAAAGGTACATAAAAATACTGTTAAATATTTTTTCACAAAAAAGTTTAGCATATTACTTTGTTTCAAGATAAAACTTAAAATATTTATTTATTCAAAAAAAACTTTATACCTTTGCGCCGTTCTTTTGAGTTATAAATACAGTACGTGGGAAAGTTTAGCTTATACAATATTCCTTTGAGAAGTTTATCAGAAGGAAAACATGAGTTCAAGTACGACTTGGACAATAAGTATTTTGCCCTTATTGATGACGGTACGGCCGACGTAAAAAAGGGTAGTCTGAAAGCAGTAGTATCACTGAAAAAGACAAGTGTTACTTTCGAACTTAATTTCGATATTAACGGTACTGTACATGTTCCATGTGACAGGTGTCTGGATGATATTGCGATGGAAGTGGACACAAAGAACAAGCTTATAGTAAAATTTGGAGCTGAATACTCTGAAGAGAGTGACGAAATAGTCATCATCCCTGAAGAAGACGGAGAGATCAATATTGCTTGGTTTCTATATGAATTTATAGTTCTTAGCCTACCAACAAAAAAAATACATCCTCCGGGCACATGCAATAAAGCAATGTCTTCTAAGTTAAATAAACATAAGGTAAAAAGTTCAGATGATGATTCTGACGATGACATAGATGACATAGCACTTGAAGATGACGATTCATCTTCTTTTTCCGACCCTCGCTGGGATGCTTTAAAAGATGTCTCTCCAGACGAAGAATAGTAAATACATAAAATAGAAAACTTGATTTTTCTAATTGAGATAAATAAAAATAACTAAATAAAACAGTAAAATGGCACATCCGAAACGAAAACAGTCAAAGTCTAGAACAGCTAAAAGAAGAACTCACGATAAAGCAGTAGCTCCAACATTGGCTGTATGCTCTAACTGCGGTTCTTGGCATGTATTCCATACAGTATGTCCTGAATGTGGATATTACAGAGGAAAATTAGCAATAGAAAAAGGAGCTGCGGTTTAATATATTTGAACTGAATCTTTAGCCCTAAATATTAGGGCATTTTTTTTATTAATACTCACAAAACCAAAAAAATAATGATTCGAGCTGCAATTACCGGTGTTGGTGCATACATACCAGAAGACATTCTAACAAATGATGATATGGCCAAAATAGTTGATACTACCGATGAGTGGATTATGACTCGCGTAGGTATCAAGGAGCGACATGTATTAGCTAAGGATAAAGGCACATCTGATATGGGAGCTGAGGCTGTAAAAATAGTGTTAGAAAAAACTAATACAAAACCCGAAGATGTAGAAGTAATTATTTTTGCAACAACAACTCCTGACTATATATTTCCATCCACAGCTGCATTGACCGCTGATAAGTGTGGAATCAAGAATGCTTTGGGATTTGATATACAGGCTGCATGTTCCGGTTTTATTTATGCACTGGAAATAGGGTCAAATTTTATCAAATCGGGCAAATACAAGAAAGTAATAGTTGCTGCAGGAGATAAAATGACCTCAATTACCAACTATAAAGACCGCACAACATGCCCTCTGTTCGGCGATGCCGCAGGAGCTGTAATGTTGGAACCAACGGAAGAGGAAGAGGGAGTGATGGACTCGATACTACATGTAGATGGAGCATTTACAACTCACCTGCATATGTACGGTGGAGGCTCTATTCATCCTGCTTCACATGAAACTGTAGATAAAGATATGCATTATGTTTATCAGGAGGGGCAAGTTGTATTTAAACATGCCGTTTCTAAAATGGCTGATGTATCCGTAGAAATAATGGAACGCAATCACCTCACAAACGATACTGTTGACTGGCTGGTTCCTCACCAGGCAAATATCCGCATTATCGAAGCGGTAGGTAACCGCATGGGACTTTCTCCGGATAAGGTAATGGTGAATATTCAGAAGTATGGAAATACCAGTGCTGGTACAATTCCTGTTTGCTTATACGAATGGGAGTCGCAATTGAAAAAGGGCGATAATCTTATTTTAACTGCGTTTGGAGGTGGGTTCACCTGGGGCGCCGTATATTTGAAATGGGCATACTAAGAAAATTAAATATTATATAACGTAAAAAAGGATAACCGATTGGTTATCCTTTTTTATTTATATTTGATTTCGAAGTCAGCTTGGTTTCTGGATCTCTTTTACAACTTCCATACCCTTCAATATAGCTTGCTCATTCATAGGCAATAATCCGTGATGACGTTCAGGAAGGGACTTTTTCAATCCTAGCATAACATTTTCAAGTTTAACCATAGGGCTCACTTTAAGAAGTCCTCCTAAAACAATCATATTAAAGGCTTTATTATTCTTCATCAAAGCCGCAGTATCCACTGCTTCTATCTGGTATACATAGATATCTTTTCGTGTAGGTGGATGCTGGAAGCCACTGGGATCATAAATCAATACACCACCAGGTTTTACAGATGACTCAAACTTTTCTAATGAAGGCTGATTAAGTATAATGGCTATATCATATTCGTTTACTATCGGCGAACTGATAGGATTATCGCTCAATATAACAGTTACATTTGCAGTACCTCCACGTTGTTCTGGGCCATATGAAGGGAACCACGATACTTCTTTATCTTCCATCAATCCGGAATAAGCTAATATCTTACCCATCGACAATACTCCTTGTCCTCCAAAACCTGCTATTATTATTTCCTGTGTCATGCTCTTCGGTTTAAGGTCGCAGACCTATTTTATAACTTTCTTGTATTAAAACCTATTTTTAAAGATTCTTCAAATCACCCAGTGGATATGCCGGGAACATATTTTCTACCATCCATTCATTGGCTGCCTCCGGAGTCATTTTCCAACCGGCATTACATGTAGAAACGATTTCGACTATCGATGTTCCTTTATTTTCCATTGAGTTCTCAAATGCCTTACGTATCATTCGCTTTGCCTTCTTAACTGATGCTGCTGTATGCACACTCTGGCGTGTAGCCAGACATACCCCATTCAGTTGAGCAAGCAAATCAAGAATTTTTAGCGGATAACCACTCTCATGAACATCACGTCCGTTAGGAGATGTTGAAGTTTTCATCTGACTCAATGTAGTTGGAGCCATCTGTCCTCCAGTCATACCATAAATACCATTATTAATAAAGATAATGGCTATATTTTCACCTCTATTAGCTGCATGAATAGTTTCTCCTGTACCGATAGCAGCCAAGTCTCCGTCTCCCTGATAGGTAAATACCATTTTCTCAGGGTTAAGACGTTTAACAGCTGTAGCTAATGCTGGAGCACGTCCATGCGCAGCTTCCTGCCAATCTATATCTAAATAACTGTAAGCAAATACAGCACAACCAACCGGTGCTATACCGATTGTACTTTCACGTAGTCCCATTTCTTCAATTACTTCGGCAATCAATTTATGGACAACTCCATGTGAACAGCCCGGACAATAGTGCATATCTGTATCATTCATCAATACAGGCTTAGCATATACTAAGTTTGCCGGATCTATAATATTTGTACTCATAATGTTTAAACTTTAAAGGTCATAGACCTATTAATAAACTCTTTTTGAACAATCGACAGCCCTTCAGCAATCGAATTTATTCTGTAAAGCATCCACTACCTCACTCGGGGTTGGAACTATTCCGCCCAAACGTCCGTAATGCTCCACTTTTACTTTTCCATTTACAGCTAAACGAACATCTTCTACCATTTGTCCGGCATTCATTTCCACTGTAAGTATTCCTTTAACCTTAGTTGAATATTTATCAATTTCTTTGGATGGGAAAGGCCACAAAGTAATCGGACGAATAAGACCGACTTTTATGCCTTGCGCACGTGCTATTTCCATAGCTTTTTGGCAAATACGTGCTGCAGATCCAAATGCGACCAGAATATAGTCTGCATCTTCGCAATTTACTTCCTGATGCATACAGAGTTCTTTTTCAATCAACTTATATTTAGCCTGGAAACGAAGATTGTTTATCTCCATTTTGTAAGGATCAAGTTCGAGAGACGTGATTATATTCGGTTTACGATCAGCTGGCTTACCTAATGTAGCCCATGGACATTGTTCGCGTATTTCTTTTTCGGTTCTTCTGCGTTTGAATGCAGGTAGCTTTACCTTCTCCATCATCTGCCCGATAACGCCGTCGGTAAGTATCATTGCCGGAGTTTGATATTTGAAAGCAAGGTCGAAACCTAGTGCTACAAAATCAACCATCTCTTGTACTGAAGCAGGAGCTAATGTTATTAAATTATAGTCACCATGTCCTCCACCCTTTACAGTTTGAAAGTAATCTGCCTGGGATGGCTGTATTGTTCCCAGTCCGGGACCACCACGCATTACATTTACCATAAGGCAAGGTAATTCTGCACCTGCCAGATAAGACACTCCTTCAAGCATAAGGCTCATACCGGGGCTCGACGAAGATGTCATCACGGCTTTACCACATCCGGCTCCGCCATATACCATATTTATTGATGCGATTTCACTTTCAGCCTGAAGAACAACCATACCTGTTGTTTTCCAGGGAGCCTCAACCATTAATGTTTCCATTATTTCCGATTGAGGTGTAATAGGATAGCCGAAGTATCCATCTGCACCATATCTTATAGCAGCATGGGCAATAGCCTCATTGCCTTTCATTAAAACTATTTCTTCTGACATAAGCTTTTGATTAAGGTCGCAGACCTATTTTATTACTTTTTGATTTAATTTAAAAACGAACCTATTTGACAAAATGCCATAATGATTCGTTAGTGTTTATTCAAATTTTTTCTTATAGATTGTGAGGCATCCGTCAGGACATACATATCCGCAATTAGCGCAACCTATACAAGAATCAGGATTTTTCATGTAAACATAGTGATAGCCTCTGTTATTAACATTTCGGGGCTGTAATTCCAAAACGTCACAAGGACATGAAACTACACAGAGGTTGCAGCCTTTGCAGCGCTCCTCGTTTACAACTACAGTTCCTTTTATTTTGGCCATTTCTGTATAATAATTATTTAGGACTTGTTTTCTTAATTGATGGGGTGTTCTAGTTGATCCCTATACAAAGGTATGTGTTATTATTATTATATTTTCCTTTTTTACTAATAAAGATGTTAAAAAGACGTCATTAAACATAGCTATTCGACATTTTATTTTACCAATAAAAGCACATACCCAAATATGGAATGTACAAATTACAATTTCACTAATATTGCAGGCTCAATATTTACAATCCCCATTAAATCTTTAGGATTAAGTTGAATCTGCAATCCTCTCTTTCCTGCACTCACATATATATAGTCGAAATTCTTATATGAATCATCTATATAAGTAGGAAACTGCTTTTTCATACCGATAGGAGAACAGGCTCCTCTTATATAGCCCGTAATATTAAGTAGGTCTTTCATTGGTACCATATCGCAACTTTTATTCCCCGAAACTTTTGCAGCAGCTTTCAGGTCTAGTTCTTCTGCTCCGGGTATAATACAAACAAAATAACCAGACTTATCACCTTTTAGCACCAAAGTTTTGAATACCTGTTCGACTGGTTCATTCAATTGCTCTGCCACATGGACTGCACTAAGATCCGATTCGTCAACCTGATATGGTATAAGTTTATATTCAATTTTTTCTTTATCTAGTAAACGGACTGCATTTGTTTTGTCAATCTTCATTACGGCTTACTTTCTTGTACAATAAAACAACTAATTTCTATAGATGTTTATGGAATTACTTATCTATTAACTAAAAAACTTATCTTGACTTTTAACCATGTAGTTACAGAGTACTACGGAGTATATATAATGAATTCAAAAATAGACATTTATGTCTTGAAATATGACTTTCAATTATAACATATTAAAAACTCCCTATGACTCCTTTTATTACTCTGTGGTAAAATATAAAGTTGAGACGACTTTAAAATATGAAATAAAAAAATAATGTCATGAAACGCATAAATAATTTTATTTTAATTACAGCTATAGCGTTTTTTATCTATATAAATCAGGAAGAAAGAAAATCACTGATTTTATCAAAAGTGAATCTGAATTGTTCATCGACCTCATCTGCAATTTTTGCTAATGCCGGGAATGGATCTTCATGAATATATTTATAAGGATAATCAAGCTCTTCGATACGAATAGGGATATCTCTGGATGAGCCTTGTAACGTATTGATAACCTCATAGGTCGGAACAACTTCATCTTTAGCCAAGGTAATAGCATAAAACTGGTTACACATTTCCTTGAACCGGTTTTCTCTATCCTTCGTTAATGACCTATAGTTTAACATACTTCTGAAGTTGTTGCCTTCGGGGTGAGTATGCATATAGTGCCTGAGTACCTCATCTCTTTTCATATGACTTTCGAGATGCTCTACAACAAATGAATATAAACTAACATTGGCCTCGCTGTCTAATATAAATTTAGAAACCGGAGATAGACGGTTAAATACCGCTCCCCCACAGAATGTAGCATATTTTGAGTTATCGAAATGGCCGTCTTTATTACTCATCATTAGTATTTCCCCTAAAAATGTACCGATAGAGTAAGAGAAAAAGTCGATCGATGCATCCCTATCGATAAAAGGATGTAACCCCTCCTTAAAATGTTCTACAAAGTCAATTACATCATAATATGTTTGCAGTCCCGACCAGATAAACCGTTGAGGCTTGTTATGCAATCGTGTGCTTATAGCTACATTTGATAAACTGGAACAAATAACATCAGGGTGGCGTTCTTTACGCTGTTCGCTGACACGGTACATCTCCCTGGTACTACTCCATATAGCCGGAGCACGATTCATATGAAATGCTATAGGAAACATCACGATTGATTTTCCCGTTTTTTCGGCAACATGTACCGCCCAAGGAAAATATTTGTGCCAACACTTCTCATTGAATCCGTGGAACATAAAAATAATGCCTTTTGCCTTCATTTCCCGTTTTGGCATTATCACATGATAACGGAATTTTATATTCTCCATTATCTCCGAGTCTTTCTTATTCAGCATTTGTTGAATTACGTCCGGCTCATAATCTTGCGGCACACTAGGAATAAACTCATAGTCATCATTGTTTCCCAAGCCACCCGGTAGAATAAAACGATAGTTAGACTCAAATGTAAAATTACGTATCACAAGATTGTCGTTTATCTCAATCTCACTGTCCATATAATTTTCTATCTTTTTCAGATGATTAAAGAGATCTATATACTTCATTTCATTAAAATTTTTCTATAAGTAACTGGTGTCCAATTCTACAAAACAAACACTTATGTAGTTCACAATATTCACGCTTCAATTGAATTATTGCCTGGGAATCAGCTGCACTGTTCAATGGCATTTTCAACTTGGCAAAACGTTTAGTAATACTATTTTGTTCGGGTTTCAATACTTCTAAAAATTTAAGAGCCCGTTCGCAATGCATTTCGCTATCAATACTTCTTCCATATATAAACAAAATCGGAGCTACCGTATTGATCAGTATAATATCAAGTGACGCATCACCCAGATATTTTGATTTTCGCTCTGATGTTACCCCAAAAGCATAATGCGTTTGCCAGTATTCGGAGGCATTTACATGAAACATGAGCCGGATACGTCCCAAATCCTCACAACCTGTAACTCTTGAGAATAAACCATGTGAACTATGCAATAGTGCCGCCAATTGAGCTATCCGTATCTGGGGAAAAGCTGTAGGCCGTGATCTCAAACTTTTGAATATATATGAATCTAACGGTTTGAGTTCGTATTTATTTTTAAGAAACTCATATTCTTTCTTAAGTAGAGTAAAATAGTCGTCCTCAACTTTTATATTATCCAACATACCGGATTGCCCAAACAGCAGGGCTTCTATCTGTATCAGATTATCACCCTGCTTTTGAATATATTTCAGAGGAAGACTTAGTGCCAAGCGTTCGAAAGAATCAGAATTAAGACCAAATCCGAAATTCCGGGAAAGTAATATATAAAACACATCTTCCCATGAATTATTAAAACGGTCTAACAAAGTCTGTATATGGTTTGACTTTCTTTCCAGCCGTTCTATCAATAATGTGTTCATCCATGAATTCAGATGAATTGAAGGCATAGAACTGATATAATTGCAACAAGGAATATCCGTATTGGAATGAATGAGAAAACTATAATTGTCTCTAATATGCTCAGGATAAGAGATCTCACACTGTAAAACAGATTGTCCTAATTCGTTAAACACCTCACAATTAGCTTTTTCTACCACATGCAGTATAACCGAATTATAATTTTTATTTGTATGATGCTTATGCCTGACCCATTCATCCGATGCGCTGTGTATCTCGACATTTCCCGCCCAAACTTTATCCCCTATTTTTATTTTAGCATTAAAGAAATCCGGACCTTCATTTGTATTCGGTAAGCCTACATCAATTACTTCGATGGATTGCCCATCTGTAGTTTTTAATTCTTTCTGAAAAAGCCTGAACTTCCATATATAGTGTAAAAGGTCTTCCATAAGTTGATGTTTGGTTACAAAAATACATTAATTAGTTCATATATAACAAAGCAGATGCTAACTTGCTAAGTGAAAAAAGGTGACAAAAGTGACAGCTTTTCTACTGTTTTTATCTGTTACCTTTTCTTCTTTACATGATAGAGCGCTTCTTATATAAGATAAATTTAAAGAAAAACTATTCGCTTAGCACCATTGGCACATTAGTATTTACAATCCGGTTATCCCCATTTTCTTCATCAGGAAACTGGCATTCATATTTTGTGCAACACCTTCCCTTATCTTGTAAGTAAAGGATAAATGCTCGTCCTTGATATCCGCTTCAAACCTATAGTTTTTGATTGCATCAGGAAATTCTTTTTCCAGATTACCCAATACAAGATCATGTGTAGCAATAATTCCGTTACCATCGAGCGAAACCAGTTGCTTCATCAATGCAATAGAACCTTTTTGTTTATCTTCAGAGTTAGTCCCTTTCAGTATTTCATCCAGGATAATGAAAAGCTGTTCCCCTGATTGCAAGCGATCTATAATCATTTTCAGGCGCTTCAATTCAGCAAAGAAATAAGACTCATTATCCGCCAAAGAATCTGATGTACGTAAGTTCGTTACCAACTGGAACGGATAAAACGTTAGTGAAGTAGCACAAACGGGTACGCCGGCACATGCTAACACCAGATTTATACCTACTGTCCGCAGATATGTACTTTTGCCCGCCATATTAGCACCAGTGACTACAAGGAAGAAAGGATGTTTACCGATAGTTACATCATTACGTACACATACATTTCTGTTCAGCATAGGATGTCCTAAATCTTTACCATCCAATATATATGATTCTGAAACCTCTGGATAAGTATAATCGGGATGATTGTACGTGAACACACTCAATGAAACCAAACTATCGAATTTTGCCAAGACCTTGAGCCAGCTTGAAATATTATCTTTATGAGACATTATCCATTTCTCAATTTTTATGGAAAATATAACATTCCAGAAAAAAATTGGATTCAGAATAAGTAGTCCTAATACAGTTGATGACTGATCGAGATTATCGCTATATGATTTCAACTGGTGTATAGCCAAAGAGGCTGATTGTACGTCTTTCACCTTACCTTGCATCTTCTTCAATAAAACCGATTCGAACTCTTCATTCTCAATAATCTTAAATAACTTGGAATAAGTCTGCAGTACATCGATCTTCTTTTCAAACAGATTCATCTTGGAACGTATATCTTTCAATGGTGCCAGGCTCAAAAGAAAGAAAAGTGTCCAGCATAGACCAAGAACAGATACAGGCAGTATATTAATAATAGATAAAACAATACACAACACAAATACAAGCGGTGCAATATAAATAAAATATCGCCAAAAACTAATGGAAAGGAGTTTCGTTTGCATAAACTGCTGAGAGAAGAAATGAATATTCAGGTCATCCGTTTCGGTCATCTGCCCAATGGCTCTGAAATGATGCAATAATTCGGGCTTCCCGGCTAATTCTTTTATAGCTTCCTGCTGTGCCTGAATATCTGCCTTTTTTTCAAAAGGTTCCAGTAAAGTATTAGCTAATCTGTCTTTTCCAAAAGATGTTACAGTCCGGTTCATGGATTGGAATAAAGAATGACTACCAAACATATCCAAGTCTACACTATAACTATGATTAGCGTCAGCTAACTCAGGAGCTCCGTCGAAGGAAGAAAAATCATAATCGATCCCCTTTAATTCATTTTCTGAATTCTGAATTAATAATTCACAATATCTTTTTCTCAAAAATAATCTATTGTGGTATTTCATCAGGAAAAGAAAAAGTACAATAGAAATACCAATTATAACTAATACAACCAATGTATGGCTCCACATAATCCAGCAAAGAATAAAACAAGCTATTACAATAACCAATCGCAAAGTTCCGATTTGGAATATCGACGTCTTAAGCTTAGACAGTTTTATTTTCTCTTTTTCAATTAAACTTTTATACGATTCTTTTACAGTTTCTAATGTCATATCTGTTAAAATAATTCATGTAATACATCCAGAGATTTCAATGCAGGGAAATCATGCAGATGCAAACGGTAATACTCCAAAATCCTGTTTATTATATTAATTCTGTCCTGTCTGGAAAAAACAAAGTGATGCATATTTTCGTATGATATACGTGCCAGCATAGACAATGCCTTGCTATCATACCTATTGAGGTAATGGTTATGTAATGGCTGGTATGTAACAAATTCACCATTTATCATATCAAACAGGTTACCCTCTCTATACTCCTCAAGATTAGGATAAAATCCCATAAAATGGCTGAGTTTAAGCATAAAAACCAGATGGTAATTAGAAATGCTGTTATCTGTCATTTCCAATATTTGCACAGACTGGTAAAGAAATTCAAAAAGTAATTTACTATCGTCCGCATCCCTTAATACACGGGTAAGAAACTCTGATAAAAAGAATGCCATTGATGTTTTACCCAGGTTACCTGCCATATCATATAAGTACATATCTGGCCGGGCTTCGCGAATACGCTGAATATCTCTGGATGCCTGGTGCTCTACTTCCATATCCAGAATAGCTAATGGCGAAAATAATGATTTAGGCACTTTCGAACCTCTACCTTTAGCCTTGGAGACCATATAAGTTACCCGCCCATATGATTCTGTAAAAATCTGGGCAAGAAGGTATTTATCATTATAGTTAATCGTACTTAAGACTAAGCCTCTGGTTTTATAAAGCACTCTGATATATATTTATAATCAAACAAAAATACGAATACAAATTTGAAAACAGTAGCTCTTAAAGAATAATTAGCTAACTTCGCACATAAATAAGGTCTCTGACCGATATGTTGCATTGATAAGTAAAATTATATTGTATGTCTCAGATAAAGAACATCCTTTTTGATCTAGGAGGGGTTATCGTAACCCTTAATAAACAGGAAGCGTTAGACCGTTTTACAGCTATTGGATTCCCTAATATTGAAGAATATTTAGGAGAATTTCGTCAGGAAGGAATATTCCTGGAATATGAAGAAGGTAAAATAGATCCTGAAAACTTCTATAAAGAATTCCGTAGATTGGCAGGAAATGAAAATATATCAGCTGAAGACATAGATCACGGATGGTTAGGTTTTCTGGTAGGGATTCCTCCATATAAATTCGAATTATTGAAGGAACTCCGTAAAAAATATAATGTATACTTATTAAGTAATACAAACCCATCTGTACTCAAATGGGCTTCTACAAAAGATTTTTCCCCTGAAGGCCTGCCTATTCAGGCATATTTCGACAAATGCTATTTATCATTCGAAATAGGTTGTGCAAAGCCTGACAGGGAGATATTTGATTTCATAATAGCCGACTCAGGTATGGTACCTTCCGAAACTCTTTTTCTGGATGATGGAAAAGCAAATATAGAAATCGGAAGCGAGCTAGGCTTTGAAACATATCAGGCCAATCAAACCGAAGACCTAAGAAAAGTGTTTACTGATAGAGGATTACTATAAAAGTAAAATATTATGCAGTTAATAGACAGAGAACATAAAATAGAGCATCCGTCCCTAGTTGCTACTATAGGTTTCTTTGATGGAGTGCATACAGGACATCGTTTCCTGATAGATCAGGTAAAGCAAGAAGCCGAAAAAGCCGGATTACCTTCTGCTGTTATAACATTTCCCGTACACCCCAGAAAAGTACTGCAAAAAGATTATCAACCCGCATTGTTATGCGGCTATGATGAAAAAATTGAGAGACTAGCCACAACAGGCATCGACTATTGTGTATCTCTTGATTTCACTAAAGAGATATCAGAACTATCAGCCTGGCAATTTATGCAACGTATCTTAAAAGATAAGTTATCGGTCAATACTTTAGTTATTGGATATGATCATCGGTTTGGGCACAACAGGGAAGACGGATTCCGTGATTATGAACAATACGGACGTGAGATAGATATGAATGTTATAGAAGCTCTTCCATTACCAGGAGCAGACCATGTCAGTTCATCGCGTATACGCAAACTACTCGCAGAAGGACACATTAGAAAAGCGGCTAAACTTCTATCATATAATTATACTATTTCGGGAAAAATTGTTGAAGGGTTTAAAGTCGGACGTACAATCGGATTTCCGACAGCCAATATTCAGGTATGGGAAACATATAAAGTGATTCCAGCCTTCGGTGTATATGCTGTTTATGTACATGTAGATAATAAGAAATATGACGGTATGCTTTACATAGGGAAACGCCCTACCCTACATAATGGAGACAATATAAGCGTAGAGGTCAATCTATTCGATTTCGACGGAGACCTTTATAATAAAAGCTTAACGACCGAGTTTATTGATTTTGTGCGTCCCGATGAAAAATTCTCAAATATTGATACACTGAAAGAGCAGATTGGGAAAGATAAAGATGCGGTAATAAATGTTATCCTTAATTACAAAAAGCTCAACCCTTAGCCTTTTATATCAATTTTTTGTAACAAATCCTTAAAATATAGAACATAACTAAAAAATAATCAGTTAAAACATTAAATAACTGAATTTTATTTTTACATTTGTTACCGCATTAGAGTTCTTATATATATAGTTTAAATTTCTTCTCAAGTCATTTTCCCTTCTTGGTAACCTTTCTTGTTTAGTATCTTTTAGCTTTCTATTATTATTTACTTCTTCTGCAAAGTATTTAATTTTTTACAATTTTATTTTTTTACAATGAACATTTTTATTGCAGGGTTGAGCTACAGCATCAACGACAATGATTTGAAGGATTTATTCAACGAGTACGGTGAAATCACTTCAGCAAAAGTTATTATGGACAGAGCTACTGGCCGTTCAAAAGGTTATGGTTTTGTTGAACTAGAAGACAATGCAGCCGGACAAAAAGCCATTGAAGAACTTAATGGTGCTGAATATGACGGAAGAACTATTTCAGTATCTGAAGCTCGTCCTCGTACAGAAGGTGGAGACCGCCCTCGCAGAAACTTTGACAACAACAGAGGTGGAAACGGTGGTTTCAGAAGACGCGAATATTAATTAGTATTCTATATAATAATAAAAAGGGTTGGTGCATAAGTACCAACCCTTTTTATTACCACCTACATATACTATATAGATTGAGTAATTTTATTCAAATGCCCCAGATAATGTTCTTCCGATTGTTCTATATTAGGATTTTTCATCACATCATAGAAATGGAAACTTTCAACAGGTTCTAACCCAACAAAAGCATTCATCCGATGAAAACCAAACATAGCCCCATCATCCACACTATGTTGTTTAAAAAACTCATCCTCCAGGGTAAAAGCCTCTATCGGTGCATTCCATGTAGTAGTCAACATATATTTACGTCCTTGTAATAGGCCACCTGTACCATAATTACGGGTAGGGTTTGCCGAACGTCTTCCATCACTGAAATAAATACCATTTTGATGTCCTTCGGTAAATACAACATCTATATATTTCTTGAAATCATTCGGTATCTGAAACCACCAGATCGGGGTATGATAAATAATCATATCTGCCCACACAAATTTCTTGACCTCTTCTGCCGGATCATAATCATTATTTATATCAGTATATTTTATTTCATAACCTTTATTCTGAAAATAAGTCATAGTCCAAGCAGACAATGTCTTATTAAACTCTCCACCTGAATGAGCAAATTTAGGCGCCCCATTTATTACAAAAATCTTTTTCATATAAATCTTATTAATTATTAATGGCACAAAAATAATCACTTTATATTAATAAATAAAATAATATAAATTATATATTTGCATCATAATTATAATAAATAAACAATGGTCAACCTAGAATGGTTCAGAACCTTCAAAGCAATTTATGAAACAGGCTCCCTAACTTCTGCAGCCAACCAGCTGTTTATTTCACAGCCGGGAGTTAGCCTGCACCTAAATTCTCTGGAAGCACATATTGGTAACAAGTTATTCGACAGGGGTACCCGAAAGATGCTTCCTACCGAATATGGCAATATGCTCTACAACTCCATTGTGGAGGGAGTGAAAAAGCTCGAGGAAGCTGAAAAACATTTTTACAGGAATGCAGATTGTGGTAAGTCAAGTATCAGTATAGGTTTATGCTTCGAAACCTTTCAGTATGTTCTGGAACCTTATATTAGCGAATTACCATTCAACCTGATCTCCAAGTTTGGAGTTTATCAGGATATGTTAAGTGATCTGGATAAAGGTTTGCTTGACTTTGTCATATCTCCACAAAAGGATGAATCACTTAATATACAATACATCCCATTTTCTAAAGAGAGAATAGTTTTGGTAGCAGGAGCAAAAAGTAATATATCAGAACTACAGGTAATAATGCAAGATAAAATCCCTGCAGAAGCAGAAAGCTGGCTAAACAAACAGACATGGTTCGGAACAACAGGTGATATGGAACACCTGAGAAATTTCTGGATTCATAATTTCAAAAAAAGACCTGACTTTAAGCCAAATTATATAGTACCTAATATGAGTTCTATTATCCGCTGTATATCAGGCAAGGAAGGATTTGCCATTATACCTGATTTCCTGTGTCAAAAACAACTGGATAAAGGAAATATCCAATTAGTATGGGAAGGATACACTCCTCTGGAAAACACTTTATATTTCGCTCAACGGAAAAAGACCATTTATAAAGAAGAGTTGGAAACACTACAGAGTATTTTCTCTAGACACATGATACCAGCTTCTGTTACGGAAACAATAAAAGGGTGAGATACTCACCCTTTTTAAAGTCGTAGACCTATTTATTTCTTTTGTATGTAAATACTACAGCAGGTTGCGATTTGGTAACATATTATTGGGAAACTTTCAACTTAGTCAATACAGGTACTTTTACAGTTTTGACTTCAGAATGTATTTTATCATTCAGTTGTTCGAAAATAACGATCTCATTCTCTCCTTTCTTTAGCCACACTCCCGGGATATAAAGTGTCTGCTGTGGCCCTACATGCCAGTAGCGGCCGATATTCTTCCCATTGATAAAGATAATCCCTTTACCCCAGTCTTCCATATCGATAAAGGTATCACCGGTCTCTGTCAGATTGAAAGTACCTTT
>JAITVV010000063.1 GCA_031285625.1 Prevotella sp. | reverse complement strand
TTCATCGGAGCCTCTATCAGCGTTTGGATTTCTTCCTCCGTAAGGTAGCCCCTGTCCACGTGTTCGGGGCTGTTGATATATCCGGCAAAGGGATTGAACGGCAACAGCCCTGTGTTCCTCGCTATGGATATGATGTGCTTTAACACAATCATATATCCCCACACGGTATTGGTACGGCATCCTTTCTCTGTCCGCAGGAAATACTCGAAGTCGTTGATAAAACTAAGGCTAAGTTCCCTTAGCGGTATATCCTCCCGGTGGTAGGTAAAGGGCAGGAATTCCCTGATGTGTTTGCAGACGGTACGGTAGCGGGAGAATGTACCTTTTGCCCTGCTGTACCCCACCTTCTTTTCAAATTCGGCATTGTGTTGCTCGAACAATTTTAGCAGGGTTTCCTGCTTTACCCCGATACCGAGATAGGCATTTTTCAGTTTTTCGGCGGTAACATAGCCGTCTGTCTGTATCAGTTCCTGATAACGGCGGTTTACGTCCACACGGATACGGTCGATGGCAAGATTGATTTTCTGCGCTTCCGCACTCTTACCCGATGCCCGGTTGTTCTTTACATCCCACAGGCGGAGCGGAACATCCATCTTGCAACTGAACTGCTTAACTTCACCGTCCACTGTCAGTCGGCACATCAAAGGCAGGTTTCCGTTGGGTTTCTCGCTGCCTTTCTTCACATAAAATAAGACCTTGAATGTTGACCTCATAACTCAATGTTTTTTCTGGTTACAAAATTAGTTATCATTGAGTTATAAAACGGTATGCAAATTTACGCAATACGCTGAATAAGAACCGTGTAGAAAAGTTTTTTCGCTCTACCACAAGTAACGGGATAGTAACGTATCTCTTGCTTTACTCTGCCGAAATATGGTTTTTCATAGGTAGCCATATAAAGCAAAACAGAGCGTAACGAACGCTCTGTCAGCTAATTCACTACGCCCTACCTAAATCTGCTTTTTTGTTGGAAGTTTATTTTAATCTTCCCTTTGTCATTCTGAACGAAGTGAAGAATCTCGTGCCTCTTTGACTAAAACGTTTCAGGGTCGAGATGCTTCGTGCCTCAGCATGACAAAGATGGTATGATTGATTTACAATCCTAAAATCTTTTTCATCTTATGGAAAATCTGTGTATTCTTATACACACCCATAAACTCGGCAGAACCGGGGCCATATGCAAATACAGGCAGCATCAACGGTGTATGGTCGTCAGTCATATAACGTGCCGTAAGATGTCCTTTCTCTACATTTCCATCTACTAGTGTGAGCCCGCCTGTTTCGTGGTCGCCTGTTACTACAACTAGCGTTTCACCATTGCTGTCAGCAAATTCAAGAGCCGCTTTTACTGCCAGATCGAAACTTAAGGTTTCCATTACAGAACCCGGAAATGAGTTTGCATGCCCTGCATAATCTATCTTAGCACCTTCCACCATCAGAAAGAATCCTTTGTCGTTTGTAGTAGTCAACTTCTGAATGGCCTGAGAAGTAGCATCAGCAAGCATCGATAATGTTTCTTCCGAAGCAGCCAGATCCATGCGTTCATCAATACAGATCACTTTTTTGTTATCTGTATTAATATCCTCAATAGAAGTACTTATTCTGTATTGATTTTTCAATTCGTCTAGTATATCCTTATTATCATTCCTTTTGGTGAAAACAGACATTCCGGCACCATTCAGCAAGGTTAATTTTCCATCCAGCAAATATGATGTGATCTCATCGGAGTTGTCCCTTTCTACAGAATGCCCGTAGTATGCTGCAGGAGTGGCATCAGCTACATTGCCCAGAGTCACCACACCACATGCATACCCCGCATCATATGCTACATCTGTCATCGAAGGATAAGGTATGCCATCTTCACTCATGCTTATATGGCGGTTGTTGTGCAATTCTCCGGTTGCCAGGGCACTTCCACCCGCAGCGGAGTCTGTTGTGTAGGCATCTTTCGAACTGGTATTTTGCAGGCCAACATATTTCATATTGAAGATGGTCAACCCATTACCATTCCTGTAATTCGCATTATTAACGGTGGCGCCGGCCTGCAACTGAGCCAATCCTGTTCCATCACCAATCAGGAATATAATATTTTTTACTGGTTTGTTACTACCATCATTTTTGTAGGTTGGCGTATATACCTCTATACCCTTCGACAATTGCAATAGTTTATTATTGAATCCCTGAAAGCCGACAGTTGTCCTATCCAGTCTTTTGGCTCTTGCTACATCGTCAGATACATCTTCATTCTGTCCTATCTGATAATTCTTATTGTCGAAATGTGAGAAATAATCGGCACAAGCTTCAGGACGGTCGGTATTGATAAAGTCTACCCCAATTGTATGGAATGTATTCCAAGCAGTAACACCATCAGGAGTGCCCCAGAAACGGATTGGCTTGCCTAAGGAATGTACTTTATTTATTGCTTCTATTACCTTGTCAAACTCCGCTTTTATCATAGTTCCCTTACCATTCCACACAGAATAATCACGGAAATTGAGGCTTATCATTTCTATCTTTTCCAGTTCTTCCAGTGTATAACTTGTTTTATAGCCATCAAAAGATATGAATGAAGGGTATTTTGAATAGTCTTTTTCCGGCGGGCGGTTTCCCGATATTATAACTTTCACAGCATACGGGTTTACTGTAGGGTCGAAAACATCAGGATATACTTTCAGCTTGGAAACGAGTATATCTAATGTAGGGTTTGCCGGAGTTTTCAGATCGACAAGTAGTATAAGTGTCTTATCCGAATTTTTCCATGGTTTTCCATCATTTTGCTTAAAGAGGTTTACCAATGGAGTGATATAAGCATCGTCCAGAGTAGGAGCTGCATTTACATCTTTGAGATCATGGGCAACTTTCAGTTCATCCGCTTTTCCGGTGGTATAGATATCTGCTTCTATGGAGGCTACTTGCTGAGCATAGGCCTGATAGAAAGGCACTCTTTGCTCATAATCGTTATGCGAATGGATGAGTATCCGTTGCTGGGCATTTATAATAGCTGGGGCAAATAACAGCCCTACCATTAAAATGAAATGGTATATTCTATTTATAAGATTTTTCATATCCTATTTTGTTTGAGATTGTTTTTTGTCATGTTGAACGGAGTGAAACATCTCGTGTCCGGAGGGGTCGGGATTCTTCATTACATTCAGAAACAACTTTCGACGAAACGAAGTGTAGTCAATGACAAAGAGGGTAACAACCTGTAATTTACTGTATCTCTATTTGGGCAACTACAACAGAATGGTCTGAGATAAATTTATCGTCAGATTTCTCAGGAAGAACACTATGTTTTAAGACTTTAATATCTTTGCTTACAAAAACATAATCGATAAATTCGCGTCTCTCCATAGGTACCCTTCCAAAACCGTGGAATGTCCATTCCGTGCCGCTTTTTTCCACAGCTATATCTTTAGAGTGGATCAAATGCTCAGGATTGGATGTGTCGGTAACATGTTTTATTACATCAGAATCGGGAGTCGCATTAAAGTCACCGGTCATAATGATTGGCAATCCTTTGCTAAGTGTTGTTGCTCTGTCCAGTAAAAGAGTTACTCCTTCCTGGCGTGCTACTTTACCCACATGATCGAGATGTGTGTTTATAAAGAAGAATTGCTTCTTGCTGCTTGTATCTTCTAATACAGCCCATGTGGCAATACGCTCACAAGCCCCGTCCCAGCCGAGCGAGCCAACAACCTCCGGTGTTTCACTTAACCAGAAATTACCGGACTCAATTTCATTAAATCTATCTTTCTTGTACAATATAACACTATATTCACCTTTATCAACACCATCAATGCGGCCTACACCAATGGCATTATATTCTGGAAGACGGGATTTTAAATCATTCAATTGATTAACAAGTACCTCCTGCGCTCCTACGATATCGGCATTCTGGTTCTTTATTGTTTGCGCGGCAATGTCTTTCCGGTATTGCCAGTTATCCAGACTGTCTTCAGGATTATCGTAACGGATATTGAAACTCATTACATTCAGGTCTATTGGCTTACTATTACATGAAGTCAACAATAATACTGCAGCAAGAAAATAAAATAGTTTTTTCATTTTATAGTGTTTATTTGATGAATAAATTAGATGGCGGAATGTTTTCAAAATTATCAGACATCGGTTTTTTCCAGGCCCAGCTTAGATCTTCTCCTTCGTAATCTTCAAAGTATGCCAGCTTATATGTATGGTAGCCTTTTTTCAGGGCAATACGGCCTGTTGCAGAAATTGCTGCATGTGAACCGTCATTGTCTACTATCTTTATATTGTTAATATATAAGACACTGCCATCGTCAGACTTGGTCATAAACTCATAGATACCGTCCTCAGGTACAAATATAACACCTGTAAATATAAAGGCAAAATGATCTGCCTGTTTTGCATCTTTTATTGATGGTTCGGGCATAATTCCTTTTTCAACAAGGGGTGTTTTCTCAATCTGGTCTACCGAGCTGTAATACCCTTCATAGTAGCGGAAGTTTGTACCGTTTTCTTTTGCCTGAGCCCTTACAGGATTTTTGAAGATGGCCTTGGTAGCCTGTATAGTGAATATGCGGCTTGGCGTGAATCCGTTTTTATATGCCCTTGTTCTGATTGTAGTAGAGGCAGATAATTTTATTGGTTCTGTATAAAGTGTTGATTCATCAGTTGGTTCTTTGCCATCCAGCGTATAATAAATTTTTGCATCCTCTGTTACAGAATTCAGATCTACAGTGATATTATCAACAAACAGGTCGAGATCATTTGTAGTATAAGGTATCGATACAACTTTACCTGTTGTCATCGAATATGGATAATCCGCTACTGCAATTCCGCGTGCCTCATTGGGAGTAGAAGTTAGTGTGAATTTGAGTTCACCGCCCTGCATCAGATCCTGATATGTAATATAATTTACACTGATATCTTTTCCATTCAATGATACTTTATCGATATAAACATTCTTCTGTGGATTGTTTGCTGTAATAGTTAATATTTTGCCATTAGCCAGTTTTACAGTTACTTTCTCAAACAAAGGCGTGGTTAAAGCAAACTCGTTTGATCCGGGGCAAACAGGATAAATACCCATACTACTGAGTATATACCATGCCGACATCTGGCCGCAATCTTCGTTCCCGATAATGCCTTCAGGGGTTGGCTGATACATTTCGGATAGTAACCGGCGGGTCATTGCCTGAGTTTTCCACGGTTGTCCCAGATAGTTGTACAAATATGCCATATGGTGGCTTGGTTCGTTTCCGTGTGCATATTGCCCGATAAGCCCTGTAATATCCGACATATGACCGTCTACTTTGGATTCTACTATGAAGAGACTATCCAGTTGGGCAGTAAATTCCTCTCTCCCTCCAAATAACTGAATTAATCCGTTTACATCATGTGGCACGAAGAAGCGGTATTGCCATGCAGTAGCTTCTGTATAAGCTCTCCCCGGTTCGAATGGATTGAATTGGCCATCCCAGTTTCCATCCATACGTTTGCCTCGAAAGAATTTTGTATTTCCATCAAATACATTGATGTAAGACAAAGCTCTTTCTGTATACTGCTTATAATCATCTTCTTTGCCCAGTTCTTTTGCTACTTGTGCTATGCACCAATCATCATATGCATATTCGAGCAGGCAGGAAACTGATTCTTTCTTGATGTTGGAGGGAATAAAGCCATATTTGATATAATAGTCCGCCCCTTTCTTATTATTATCAGAAGAGACTTTCATTGCTTCATATGCTTTGTTGATATCAAAGCCTCGTATCCCTTTCATATATGCATCTGCAATTACCGATACAGAGTGGTATCCGATCATAGTTTCGGTTTCCCCAGCCGATAAAGGCCAGATAGGGAGTCCTCCTGAAGTATTGTACATTTCCAGATAAGAATTGATAATGTTATTTACCAATACAGTATCAGTTAATGTAATCAGCGGATTCCATGCACGGAATGTATCCCAGATAGAGAATGTAGAGTAATATTTTTTCCCTTCGGGTAAGGTGCCGATAGTCATATTGTGACGACGGAATTGTCCGTTTACGTCATTCATAATGTTTGGTACTACTTTAGAATGATATATGGCTGTATAAAAGTTTCTCAGGTCATCTTCACTGCCTCCTTCCACTACGATGTCTGAAAGTGCTTCGGCCCATAGGTTTCTAGCCTGATTGTGAACGGTATCGAAATCAAAGTCTTCCACATCATGGCTCAGGTTTTTACGGGCATTTTCTTCACTGACTACAGAAAAACCTACTTTAACGATAACAGGCGTACCATCGGAAACGCCAAATTTCAATATTGCCTGCTGATTATTGCTTTTTGGTTTTGTGTCTTTATCCAAAATAGTCCCGTCATTCACCAGATCAAACGAATGAAAATCTTTGGAGAACTGCGCTACGAAGAATACATATTGATTGGTAACCCAACCCTGTGTCCTTCGCATTCCTGAAATTTCGTTGTTGCCAGATTGTTTTATAACAAGAGAGTCTATCACTTCTTCTGCCAGTACATGGGCCATATCTATAATTATGGCTTCATTCTTTCCTTCTTCGAAAGTGTAACGGTGTACACCGGCATATGTTGTGGCTGTAAGTTCAGCCTTAATTCCTTCATTTTTGAATTCCACGGAATAATATCCGGGTGAGGCTTTTTCATCTTTGTGAGAAAAAGCAAGCGGTTCGAAAATATATCCTTTCTGAACCGGTTTTATTTCTTTGGTTGTAGGGTGGAAGAGTACATCTCCCAGATCGGCACAGCCTGTGCCACTAAGATGTGTATGGGAAAAACCCAGTATAGAAGAATCACTGTAATGATAACCGGAACACGCATCCCAGTCCCCGGTACGGGTATCAGGGCTTAGTTGTACTGCCCCATTGGGAGTGGTAGCTCCGGGATATGTGTGACCATGAAATCCGGTTCCTATAAACGGATCTACATAATCAATAGGACTTTTTGGCGTATTTGAGCAACTTGTGAGTATTCCAAAGATGGCCAAAGTGATCAGAACTTTTTTCATCAGTTTTCAGATTAATATTCCGGAGAGGTCTAATCCTCTCCGAAATAATAGATAATATGTTTATTCTATTTTATTTAAAATTAGAATATCCGTCATTTGGGTTGTTAATTAATAAATAGTCTGTATTCTCTATCTCACGCTGAGGTATAGGGAAGTGTGCATCTTTGGCTGGATCGAATGTGCGAGGACCTCTTGGGTCTGTTGCTGTTGTTGCAGCAGCATATACTTCTTTAGCCAGTCCCCAACGAACAAGATCGTAGTGACGTTCGTCTTCATAAGCCAATTCGCAACGGCGTTCATTTACAAGATCATTGAATGTAGGAGCAGCAATGGCTTTTGAGTTATCTCCCCCGAAAGCTCTTACTCTCACTTCGTTGAATGATGTAGCTGCTGCAGGAACACCTTTTGTACGGTTAGCAGCACTACCACCAGCAAGGAATATTTCAGCTTCGGCATGGATGAGCAATACATCTGCATAACGTAGCAAAGGTACATCTGCTCCGGCTTCCCAGTTCCATCCTGAGAGGTCATTATACACTGCCGAATATTTTGTACCCATATATCCGGTAGTCATATCTTTTATATTATCACTGGTAAGAGTAGTTGCAGTTCCAAGATAATGTACTACATCGCCTACACCTTTTAATGTAACTTCGCGTCGAAGGTCTCCTCCGGAAGTTGTTGTCGGTTTTTCAAATGCATCAAACAGACTCTTGGTAGGGGCGAAGTAATACCATCCTGTACCTCCTGATAAGGTACCCGAAAGAAGAATAACAGATGTAACAGTACCTTGATTTCTTACTGGTGCATTTACTAAGTTGAATAATGCTTCTTCGTGTTTTTCCCCGGCTGGAGAGAATAAGTGTGCATAACCGTTGTTATTGGTTTTATCCAGTGAGTATTTACCCGAGTTTATAACTTTTTCAGCGGCAGCTTTAGCTTCAGTATATTTTCCCCAATGAGCATATACTTTTGCCAGTAACCCGTAAGCGGCACCTAACTGAGGACGGCCTTCGGCACCTTTTTCCCTTGTCCAGAGTTCATGCTTTTCGAAGTGAGAAATAGCTGTTTTTAGGTAAGCTTCGATACGTGTATATGTCTCGGTTTTAGTCTCGCGCGGTTTATTTATTTCTTCCGGCTTATTGTAATCATAGAAAGGTAACCCTCCATATCTTTTAGCCAGATGGAAATAAGCGAATGCACAAAGGAAATTAGCTTCACCAAGTATTACATCTTTATTCTTATCTGCCATTTCTATTGCAGGAGTATATTTCATCACATCGTTAGAGCGTCTGATAACCTTATACATTAGCTGCCAGTTTGAGAATTGTCCGCTGGAAGCATTTGTTGTTGTTCTGAATTCTGTCAATGCTTCATCATCACCTTTGCTACGGTTGATTACCATATCGTCGCTGGCAGCACCTACCCACCAATGTCCGCGGCCGTATCCTTCTTCTTCATAGAATGGAGCATAAGCTGCATCCAGTCCTAACTGAGCATCTGCTTCTGTATTCCAGAAATTTGAAATACCATAAGGTTCCCTATCCAGATCACAAGAAGTGACGAGGATAAATGGTATGAGCAATAATAATTTATATAGTTTCATGTTTTCTTCAATTTAAAAGTTAATGTTTATACCCATAATGAAAGTCTTAGGTTGAGGGAATTGTCCTCTGTCTACACCAATCTCTGTAACACCATAATTGTCAAGTTCATTTGCATAAGTTTCTCCCAGTTCAGGATCGAATCCTTTGTAGCTTGTGAACGTTAACAGGTTTTGTACAGTTGCATAAACTCTTAGCTTTTGCAATCCTAATTTCTTAATAGCATTTCTATTGAAAGTATATCCTACGGTAAGTGTTTTCAATCTCAGATAGTCCCCTTTGTCTACATAGTAGTCAGACATTCTGCGGTTATTGTTAGTGTCCTTAATTGTAACGCGAGGGCCGCTTCCGCCAGGGTTGTTTGTAGGATGATAACGATCAAGTATTGCCGCAAACTGGTTGTAACGGGCATCAACAAACATACCTTCATATTTCAGCGCATTGAAGATGTCGTATCCGGCAACACCCTGGAAGAAGAAACTGAAATCGAAACCTTTATACTCTAGGTCTGTTCCAAATCCATAGGTGAAATCGGGGAATCCACTACCAATATTTGTCTGGTCGCCAGAATCTATTTTTCCATTGTTATCCAGGTCAAGGAACTTAAGGTCTCCTACTTTTGCAGCAGGTTGAATTTTTTCGCCCTTATCATTTACATAAGCATCAATCTCTTCCTGTGATTTGAATACACCGCCGTTTTTATATCCATAGAAGTGAGCTATCGGTTCACCTACTCTTGTTCTTGTGATATTGGTACTACGATATGAGCTGGTAAACATGTTGCGGCTACCTGTTCCCATAGAAAGAACTTCATTCTTAACGCTACTGAAGTTACCATATGCACTTATATTAAAGTCGTTAACCCTAGTATTATAAGACAGGTTCATATCAAAGCCACGGTTGCGTACTTCTGCTGCATTTACCATCATTCCACCGTCGATACCTGCTAATGAAGGAACTGGTATTTCTAATAATACATCAGATGATTTCTTGGTAAAATAGTCGAATCCAAAGTCAAATTTATTTAAGAAGCTGATATCTAATCCTAAGTCGGTTTGAGTTGTTACCTCCCATTTAAGATCAGGGTTTGCTATTGTAGCTTCATATCTACCAAACCCAACAGTCTCTGTACTACCAAATACAGTGTTATAACCATCATCATCAGTCGTATTTGCTATAAGTACTCTTGTCGGGTAATTACTTCCCATATCCTGATTACCGAGTTTTCCCCAACTTGCTCTAAGTTTCAGATTCTGAATAGCCGATTCTTTAACGCTTTGGAAGAAAGGTTCTTCAGATATACGCCATCCTCCCGAAACTGAAGGGAAGTAGCCCCAACGATTACCTTTTTCGAATTTGGATGATCCATCTGCACGGAAACTTGCAGATAATAGATACCTGTCTCCGAATGAATAGTCAAGTCGTGCAAAATAAGAGTTCATAGCCCATTCTTCCCTGCCTCCTTGCATCCATGCTATACTGGTAGCAGCAGACAGGTAACGTTGCGATTTATCTTCGGAGATAAAGCCTGTACCACGCGCATTTGTAAATTCAGAGTTAAATGCTTCATAAGAAGTACCTCCCAATAACATTAACTTGCTAAGTCCGAATGTCTTGTCATATTTTAATGTGGTTGTAGTAATCCATTTAGTATCTTTCCAACCTCTTTCAGTCAATTCATTTGTATTAGAAGCACGTCCGGCTTCAGGAACTCTGGTTACAAACCATTTTTCACCCCAATCGGACCAGTCATATCCTAAGTCTGTTTTGATAGTGAAATCATTCAGGAAGTTATATTCTGCATACACATTTCCGAATATGCGATCGCGGGTACGGGCACGGTCTGACCTGTCCAAAACAGCAACCGGATTACGTAAGTCTGCCCCTAGTTCACCGCTACCACTATAGATGCCTTTAGCTTTGTCTTCGTAAACTGGTACGGACGGGTCGAACTGAAGTGCAGGGGCAATAGAACCATTAGCACCCATTTCCGGTACAATCTTTTGCTTTGAATGAGTAATCATCAGGTTTTCACCTACTTTTAAGTTTTTTATTACTTCCAGTTCAGTATTGATACGTAAAGTTGTACGGTTGAAACTTGAGTTTTTAAGAAGCCCGTCTTGTTTTAAATGAGCTCCCATAATATTATATTTAAATTTATCGGAACCTCCGGAGAGGGATAAATCATAATTTGCCTGATAAGCTGCGCTGGAGAAGATTTCATCCTGCCAGTTCGTTCTTGATACCTTTGCATAGTCTGATGTATAATAATCAGGAGCAGTCTTATCATAGCCATCATATTTTATAGCATTGTCATAGGCTTCCAGATGGATAGTATTGCGCTGTGTGGCATTAAGAAGGTCTATCTTTTTCTGAGCCATTGAGAAACCATGGTGTGTATTGAATGCGATATTTACCTTATCGGATTTTGCTCCTTTTTTTGTCTGAATGATAACAACTCCGTTTGCAGCACGAGAACCGTATATTGCAGCAGAAGCAGCATCTTTCAGTACGTCGATGCGTTCGATGTCACCAGGGTTGATATCGTTCATATTATCAGCAGGCATACCATCAATAACATAGAGAGGCTCGTTGTTGCCGAATGTACCCATACCACGGATGCGGATAGAAGTTCCCGAACCCGGAGCACCACTACTTTGTAGTACGGTAACACCGGACATACGACCTTGTAGTGCGCTGTTGATACCACTAACAGACATGTCGTTCAGGCTGGCCATTTTTACTGATGATACTGCACCTGTCAGGTCGGCTTTTTTCTGAGTCGTATAACCTACAACTACTACCTCATCAAGGGCTTGTGTATCTTCTTTCAACGTGACATCCAATGTTCTTTGATTCCCAACTTTTATTTCTTGCGAAAAGAAGCCTACATAACTGAAAACCAAAGTGCCATTTTCAGGAACATTTATACTATAGTTACCTTCAGAGTCTGTAACTGTTCCATTGATAGTTCCTTTCACAACAATACTAACTCCCGGTAATTCGATACCTGACTGATCTTTAACTGTTCCCTTAACTGGGTTTGTCTGTCTGGCTTCTTTTACTGATGCAGCAGATAAGATAATCTGGTTGTCTACTACAGTGTAAGTGATATTTGAATCTTCAAAAAGACTATTCAATACCTCGGTTACAGGTTTATCCTTTACGTTTACTGATACAATTTTATTTGTATTCACTAGCTTGTCATTGTACATGAAACGGTAGGATGTGGATTTCTCTATTTCATGTAAAATAGACCGGATAGATGTTTCCGACTTATTCAATGAAATTATGTCTATTCGTTTCGACTGTACTGTAAAGGACATCAGTACCAATCCCAATAACAAGAGGTATTTGCATTTACCTCTCACAATAAAATCTTTCAATGTCATAGCATACTTTTTTTAAGGTTATTTTTCTTTAATAAGGTTCTGAATGGGGTAATACAATCTAACCCCCTTACTGATAAGTGGTAGTATTTTTTCATAAATTCTAATGTTTAAAAATGTTTACAAAAGAATGGTCTTATTTTTACAGAATCATTTTCTTTATATTAAGCTTCTGTTAAAAAGGTGATAAAACATGTTTATTCCATATATGTATTTAATTTGGTTAATAGCTCATTTAGATTTAAGTTTCTTCTTTGTAAGTATTATTTTTTGATCTTGTTCTTTCCATTGTAATTGAGGGGAACTCAAAGACAACATATTTAAAACCTGATATATAGATTCATCCTTGATCGTTGCGGTGAAATTGTATTCTTTCAGGCTTTCATCCTGTATGATGATATCTACCTGATATATGTTGTTAAGCTTTTGAACAATTTCGGCCAGTGGTTTATTGACAAATAATAAGATTCCCTGTTCGTATGCATCATATTCGTTTGGCGTACTATTCAGGATTGTATACTTCTTGTCCGTTTTATCAAATAAAAGCTTTGTATCCGGCTTCATTGTTACTACATGATTTAAGAGAGGTGTTGTGAAATCAACAATACCTCTTTCCAAATAGACAGACATCGTATTTTCCTTGTAGTAATTGCGTACAGAGAATTTTGTCCCATATGCTTTTACCCGGGTTCCGTCTGTTGTTTCCACATAGAATGGATTCTTCGGATTTGATTTTACTTCAAATGTAGCTTCTCCTTCGAGCTTTATCAGACGTTCGTCTTTTGTAAAGTGGTCAGGATATGTTAGTGTAGAACCAGCGTATAAAGAAACCTTTGATCCGTCAGATAACATAACGCTCACTACTTTGGCGTTCGTTGCTGTTACTTCATTGTATGTAATTGGATTCTGGCTTCTTTCGATAAGTAGATAAGTAAGACCAAATATCAGAGGTATTGTGATAATTGCTGCTGTATTGACCAGCCAGCGACGTACATTACTAAGGGTAACTCTCGGTTTAGAAACCGGAACTTCAGGTAGGTTTTTACTTATGGATATTGCCTTAGAAGCTTGAAATACAAAATTCCACTCATGAAATATTTCCCTGGCTTCATCAAATGTTTCCAGTAAATATTCAAATTCTGCTTTTTCTTCAGAATCTAATTGTTGGCTGTGGAATTTACTTATGAGTTCTTCTAATCGTTCTTTATCCATGGTATTCTTAACCGTTTACATATATTAAGACAGTTAACTTGACAGACACCCTACGGAAATATCATATTTTTTTGAAAAAAAATAAAAAAGTAATAAAGGGAAGATAGTCTTTTAATGATATTGATAACATTATGAGTGCTTTATGTATGTATGACTCGACTGTCTTTATTGATATATTTTGTTTCTCAGCAATTTCTTTATATGTCATTTGTTCAAATCTGCTCATCCTGAAAACCTGTTGTATCTTTTCCGGAAGTTTTTGTATGGCGTTTTCTATAATGTTTTCTAATTCCTCTATCGAATAGAGATCATTGGATGTATAGGGGTCGTATGTATTTAATATATACTGCTCATATGTCAGCTCTATTTTCTCTTTTTCAATGAGGTTCAGGCAATGATTGCGTATAGAGGTGAATAAGTATGAACGTACGGAAGTGTTAATTAATATCGTTTTCCTGTCTCTCCATATCTTTAGGAAAACATCCTGTACGCAATCTTCTATTGCTTTGTATTCGGAAATATATCTGCTGGCAAATACACATAACGATGGATAAAACAAACTGTATAGTCTGTCAAAGGCCTCAGTGTCATCATTTCGTATTAGATCGAATAGGTGGTCATATGAATTCTTTCTTTCCATCCTGTAGCATATATATTACAAATGTAAAGATTATATCTTTATGTTTAAGTGTTAATTAATATATAAACAGAAAAAAACTATTATCTTTAGATGCTTATTCTGAATGCCCGATTTTTAGAATAAAAGATGAAAATTCTAAAAAAAAGTAAAAAAGTGAGTACAAAATTACTTTTTACTTGTATAGTATATAGCGAAATGAAATATAACCTTGCTGATCTTAATATGTAATTATTCTAATTTTATATATTCATGAAAAAACTCATTACCTTATTTTCCGTTTGTTTGCTTTTATTTAGCTGCAATAGCCAGCAACCAAAAGAACAATCTTATGTGATCAAGACTCCGACCCCGGAACGTCCGGCCGGTCAGACAGATGTTTTGGAATTGCGTACCGATCCGCTACCGACTGTACGTGTCGCCTTTATCGGTTTGGGTATGCGTGGCCCCGGTGCTGTAAACCGTATGACTCACATACCGGGAGTGGAAATAATAGCCCTTTGTGACGTAGAACAAAAGAATACCGAAAAGGTAAATAAAATGCTTGAAGGAAGAGGTTTCCCAAAAGCTCAGGAATTTTACGGAGATACTTCTGTATGGCGTAAAGTAACAGCTTTGCCTAATGTAGACCTTATCTATGTGGCTACTGACTGGAAGAGCCATGCCACAATAGGAATACAAGCCATGAAAGATGGTAAACATGTAGCGATTGAAGTTCCTTCAGCTATGAACATGGACGAAATCTGGGGATTGATTAATACTTCGGAACAAACCCGCAAGCATTGTATGCAACTTGAGAACTGTGTATATGATTTCTTCGAGCTAACCACACTGAATATGACACAACAAGGATTATTGGGTGAAATAGTACACGGAGAAGGAGCATATATACACGGCCTTCAGCCATACTGGGACGAATACTGGAACAACTGGCGTATGGACTATAACGAAAAGCATAGGGGGGATTTGTACCCTACTCATGGACTTGGACCTGTATGCCAGGCAATGAACATACATCGTGGTGATAAACTCAACTATCTGGTAAGTGTAGATTCTAAACAGATTTCAAGTATCAATTACCTGAAAGAGAAAAGAGGTCAGGATGTAACAGAATTCCGTAATGGTGAACATACCAGTACACTTATATCTACAGAGAAAGGAAAATCTATCCTTATCGAACATAATGTGAACTCACCACGTCCTTACAACCGTATGTACCAGTTGACAGGAACTAAAGGATTTGCTAATAAATATCCTATCGAAGGCTATGCTTTAGGAAGTGAAGAACTGGATCCGGCTCTGACTAAAAACCATGAAAACCTTACTGCACATGATTTTGTTCCGGAAGATGTACGTAAAGCATTAATGGAAAAATATAAACATCCGATTGCAAAAGATATAGAAGAACAAGCTAAACAAGTAGGAGGACATGGTGGTATGGACTTTATTATGGATTACCGTCTTATTTACTGCCTGCAAAAAGGTCTTCCTCTGGATATGGATGTATACGACCTGGCTGAGTGGTGTTGTCTGATTCCATTGACAGCAGTCTCTCTAGATAACAATTCGGCTCCTGTCGAAATCCCTGATTTCACACGCGGAGGATGGAATAAGCTTCAAGGCTTGAAATTTGCGCAATAACCCCCTTTTATAAAAATCACTACTTTAGTTGGTTGACAGATGCGGAACCTGTTTTTCAGGTTCTGGTCTGTTGATCAATACTAAATCGTTATTCCTGTACAAACACCTTTATCATTAAGTAATGCATATCATTTTAAGAAAAATAACCCTGTCTTTATTATTATTCTCTTCTGTAATAATAAATGCACAGGAAGCACTTCCATACTGGAAAGATGTGAGCGTAGTAGCTGTAAATAAGGAGGCCCCCCGAACGACATTTATGAGTTATGATAATGTCAAAGACGCTTCACAATCGATAGCCTCGTCTTACTCTGATTATTCAAACAGTAAATATTATTACCTGCTGAATGGAACTTGGAAATTTTATTTTGTAGACGGATATAAAAATCTTCCCTCAGATATCACGGATACAAATAAGAGCCTTAGCGGTTGGACTGATATAAAAGTGCCGGGAAACTGGGAACTGCAAGGCCATGGAGAGGCTTTTTATGTAAATCAGCCATATGAATTCGCAACTTATAATCCTACACCTCCTTTGCTGCCTGAAGAAAATCCTGTAGGAGTGTACCGTCGCGATATAGATATACCTGCCGACTGGATGTCCAGAGATATTTATTTACATCTTGCCGGAGCCAAATCGGGAGTGTATGTATATGTGAATGGTAAAGAAGTGGGCTATAGTGAGGATTCTAAAGATCCTGCCGAATTCCTTATTAATCCGTACCTGACTGCCGGTAAAAATGTATTGACTTTAAAAATATTTCGTTGGAGTACAGGTTCATGGCTCGAGTGTCAGGATTTTCTTCGTGTGAGCGGTATCGAGCGCGATGTATTTATTTGGTCTCAGCCTAAAACAGCGATAAAAGATTTCCGCGTTGTATCCACGTTGGATGATACTTATAAAAACGGAATCTTCAAATTGGGGATTGATCTGAAAAATGCAAATTCTACTGATAAAAATATAACAGTAAAATATGACCTTGTTGACTCAAAAGGGAACACAATCACTTCCAATTCTAAAGACCTGATTGTGAAAGGTAATGATGTAATAACAGCCAACTTTGATTATCTGATTAAAGATGTTGCAACATGGACATCCGAACGTCCTAACCTCTATAAACTTATTATGAGTGTTATGGATAATGGAAAAGTTATTGAGGTTGTACCGTTTAAAGTCGGATTCCGTAAAATAGAAATTAAGAACAGTGAGTATATAGTCAATAAAAAACCACTTCGTTTATTCTATGTAAATGGACAACCGATCAAGCTGAAAGGTACCAATATACATGAAACGGTGGAGGACGGACATTATATAACACCGGAGCAGATGCATCGTAATTTTGAATTGATGAAGTTGAATAATATCAATTCAGTTCGTTTGAGTCACTATCCTCAGGATCGTAAATTCTATGAAATGTGTGACGAATATGGTATTTATGTATATGATGAAGCCAATATAGAATCGCACGGAATGTATTATACCATCTATCAGGATGATATGCGCAAGGGTGCTGTTGGACATATCGATGGGCGAAAACGTGGAACACTCGGGCATAATCCGGATTTCCTTGAAAGTCATTTGAGCCGGATAAGGAATATGTTTGAACGCAATAAGAATTATGCATCCTTAACAATCTGGTCTTTAGGTAATGAAGCTGGTAACGGATTCAATTTTTATAACGCTTATACACTCATTAAAGAACTGGATAAGGATCTTATGGCACGTCCTGTAAACTATGAAAGAGCTCTGGAAGAGTGGAATACCGATATGGTAGTACCACAATATCCTTCTGCCAGGTCTTTCGAGTATTATGGCAAAAACGGACGTAGAACAGAACAGGCAGACAACCGCCCTTATGTTCCATCCGAGTATTCGCATGCCATGGGTAACTCAACCGGAAACTTATACGATCAGTGGCAGCAAGTTTACAAATATCCAAATCTGCAAGGTGGTTATATTTGGGAGTGGATTGATCATGCCGTGAAGGTTAAGGATAAAGATGGAAGATATTTCTGGGCTTATGGAGGCGATTTTGGTAAAGATCAGGCATCAGATGGCAACTTTGTAGCCGATGGTATTGTAAATCCCGATCAGAGTCCGCATCCTGCAATGGCAGAAGTGAAGTATACGCATCAGAATGTCGGTTTTGAAGCAGAAGATCTAAGTAAAGGGCAAATAAGAGTAAAGAATCGTTTCTATTTCTCCAATCTGTCAAAATATACTGTTAAATACAAAATTTTGGAGAATGGAGTCTCAATAAAAGAAGCAATATTACCGCTTCATATTACTCCTCAGGATTCAGCTATTGTTACAATCCCTGTATCGCAATTAAAGGCTAAGCCGGGTAAAGAATATTTTGTAAACTTTGAAGTAATAACAAAGGAGCAGGAACCTCTTATTCCTGTTGGGCATCTTATTGCTTATGATCAGTTTGAACTGCCTGTAAAAGGAGAAAAACAGACTTATAAAAATACCAGCGGTCCAAAACTCTCCGTTTCAGAATCGGGGAATACATTGTCTGTATCTTCGTCGAAAGTGAATTTTGTATTTGATAAACAAAATGGCATTGTTACATCCTATAAGGTAGATGGTACGGAATATTTCTCAGAAGGATTTGGTATACAACCTAATTTCTGGAGAGGGCCTACCGATAACGACTATGGTAATGGTGCTCCTAAGCGTTTACAGGTATGGAAGCAATCGAGTAAGGACTTTAAAATATCGAAAGCTACCGCAGTCATGAATGGAGATATCGCTTTGCTTTCTGTTGTGTATAAGCTTGCAGCCGGTAATGATTATATCGTTGATTATAGAATCTATCCATCAGGTATTGTGAATGCAGCAGTGAGATTTACATCAACCACAGCGAAAGAAAATAAGGCCGAACTAACTGCCGAAGCTAAAGAAGCTACACAAGCAGATAGTAATGAGAAGCAAGCCAGAGAGGCTGCCATGCTGGAAGTCCCTCGTATCGGTGTGCGTTTCCGTCTGCCTGCGGAGATGAATAATGTGCAATATTTAGGTCGTGGCCCTGAAGAAAATTACCTCGACAGGCATAAAGGAACTTTGGTAGGACTATTTAAAACTACTGCTGAAGATATGTATTATCCGTATGTACGTCCTCAGGAGAACGGGCATCATACCGACACCCGTTGGGTTTCATTAAATACAGCGAATGGTAAAGGTCTTTTGATAGAAGCAAAAAGTACTATTGGATTTAATGCCTTGAGAAATTCAGTAGAGGATTTTGATTGTCAGGAATCTGATGCCGACTACCAATGGCGTAACATGTCTCCTGATGAAATTGCAAATAAGAATCCGGAAGAGGCTAAAAATGTACTCAGAAAGCAAACACATGAATACGATATTACACCACGAAACTTTGTGGAGGTCTGTGTAGATATGAAACAGTATGGCGTAGCCGGATATAATAGTTGGGGTGCAAGGCCGGAACCTGAATATAGCATTCCGGCAAATAAGGAATACAACTGGGGCTTTACACTGATACCTGTATCTAATATCAATGAAATAGTAAAGAAAACAGGATATAGTTATTAATCTGATCTTAAAAAGAGTTATTTTAGCAAAAGAATCCAAAAAATATTAATTTAAAATAAAACCATGAAGAAGAATTTTCTAACTATTTTCTCTCTGTTTTGTATGCTCTTGTGCTCTTTGTCAGCATTGGCCCAGAAACAATTTGTATTGAAAGCTCCTGATGGAAAACTTGAAGCAACTATTAATGTTGGAAAAACGATAGATTACTCCATCACCCATAGCGGAGACCTGATGCTTGATAAATCTTCTATATCTATGACTTTGAATGATGGCTCATCATATGGTATCGATGCGAAGCTATCGGGTTCATCTACAAAGACCGTAAATCAAACGATAAATGCTGTCATATATAAACGTAAACAGGTAAAAGATAATTACAATGAACTTACATTGAAGTTTAAAGGTGATTATAACATCGTTTTCAGAGCATATAATGACGGAATTGCCTATCGGTTTGTTTCTGCATCAAAGAAGCCTTTTATTGTAAATAATGAACAAGCTGAATTTAATTTTCCTGCCGATAGGAAAGCATTTATTAACTATGCAAACAAACCGGAGACACGTTCTCTGGAGGATCAGCTTTCCAATTCATTTGAACAACCATATTTTTACAATCTTCTATCCGAATGGAATAAGAAACGTCTAGGTATTTCCCCATTAGTTGTAGAAGGAGCAAATGGTAAAAAAATAAGTATTGTGGAGGCTGACCTGATGAATTATCCCGGTATGTTTCTATATCCGGGAGATAAAGCAAATAGCCTTAAAGGTGTTTTCGCTTCTTATCCTAAAAATGTAGAGCAAGGTGGTCATAATAACTTACAGATGTTGGTCAAATCCCGTGAAAATTTCCTTGCCAAGTTTGACGGAGCTACCAATTTCCCTTGGCGTGTACTTATTGTATCGGCAAAGGATGCTGAACTGGCCGATAGTGATATGGTATATAAATTGGCGACCCCGTCACAGGGTGATTATTCTTGGGTGAAACCGGGTAAAGTAGCATGGGAATGGTGGAATGATTGGAATCTGTACAATGTTGATTTCAAAACAGGTGTAAACAACGAAACATATAAATATTACATCGATTTTGCATCTAAATATGGAATCGAATATGTTATTCTGGATGAAGGTTGGGCAGTAAATAAAAAGGCAGATCTGTTCCAGGTTGTACCCGAAATCAATCTGCCTGAGTTAGTCGCTTATGGAAAATCTAAAAATGTAGGTCTTATTCTCTGGGCGGGATTTCATGCTTTCGACCGCGATATGGAAGCTGTTTGTAAGCATTATAGTGAAATGGGAATCAAAGGTTTTAAAGTGGACTTTATGGATAGGGACGATCAGGTAGTTGTTGATTTTCATCGTCGTGGTGCCGAAATAGGAGCTAAATATAAAATGCTGATAGATTATCACGGAACATACAAGCCAACAGGATTGCAGCGTACTTATCCTAATGTTATCAACTTTGAAGGTGTTAACGGACTAGAGCAAATGAAATGGAATGCAGAGCTTGACCAGGTTACATATGATGTTACCATTCCGTTTACCCGCCAGCTTGCGGGTCCGATGGATTACACTCAAGGTTCGATGCGTAATGCTACTAAAGGTAACTATAGGAGTGTCTATAATGAAGCAATGAGTCAGGGAACACGTTGCCGTCAGTTAGCAGAGTATATTATCTTCGAATCGCCGTTGAATATGTTATGCGATAGTCCGTCAAACTATATGGCTGAACCTGAATGTACTGAGTTTATAGCCACTGTACCTACAATATGGGACAATACTGTTTCCTTAAACGGCGAAGTTGGTAAGTTTGTATCTATTGCCCGTATGAATGGAAATACATGGTATGTGGGTTCTATGACCAACTGGGATGCCCGTAATTTGGAACTGGATTTATCATTCCTGGGTGAAGGTAATTTTCAGGGTGAGGTATTCAAGGATGGAATAAACGCTGATCGTGTAGCCAAGGATTACAAAAAAGAAATTATTGATATTCCTGCTGATAGGAAACTATTCATATCGATGGCCTCGGGCGGAGGATATGTTGTTAAGATTACAAGGAAATAAGTGATATATTATACTTTATAGATAAAGAAGCATGAGTAGCTGAACTCATGCTTCTTTTGTATTTAAGTCAAGTGTCTCTATTCCAATATAAAGTAATTGAGGATATTATTTTTGTATTATTTAACAAAAGGAAATGAATTTTATATTCCTATCTTTGCCAGTGAAGGCCGCTAATTATAATATTAATGAGTCAAATTCGGGTTGACAAAAAGGGAATTTCGGATCTGTGGATTTTATTCATAGATGGTGATACTGATGCTTTTTCTGAAATATACCGGACAAGTTATAAGATGTTGTATTCTTATGGCATAAGTTTTAAGATTACTGAAGAGCAGGTACGCGATATAATACAGGATTTATTTGTAAAACTTTACACAAGGCCGGATATGGTAAAGGACCCTACCACCCTAAGGCCTTTCCTTTTTACTGCAATGCGAAACTCTTGTATAAATTCTATAAAAGTAAATCAGAAACATACTAAAATAGAAAAGGTAGAAGATTTCGATATGGCCTTTTCTGTGAATGAAAATATAATCGAGGACAAGGAAGAACAGCTAAGGGTAAGCACTCTTGTCCAAAGAATATTGGCAGGCTTAACAGTACGTCAGAGAGAAATTATTTATTTGAGGTTTCTTCATCAAATGGATTATGAAGAGATCTCGAAAATAATGAATATGACGGAACAAGCGGCAAGAAACCTCACATATCGGGCTATGGATAAGATCAGGAAAGAAAATTCTGATTGTCATTACTGCCTGTTTTTTATCCTTTTAACCTACTGTTGTTATTAATTGATTTTTTTTGAAAAAAATCAATCACAACTGATTATAAAATTTGTCTCTCATTGTATATATAATATAAGCCACATAAAAAACTATGTGTTCATGAGTGACTATTATAAAAATTTTAATACAATAGAGGATTTTATTCTGGATGATTCTTTTGTAAGTATATCCAAAAGGAATAACCAGGATGAAATTGCCGAGCTGTTTTCATTGTATCCGGAAAAAAAAGATATGATGGAGGACGCTATTGTGTTATTACAATATTTAAGAATACACACTCCTGATATTCCGGATACGCAAATTGATGAAGACTGGAATATTATTCAACAACAAATAATAGAAAAAAAGCACCTGAAGCGTAATCGACGCTTTTATCTATGGACGGCTAGTGCAGTTGCTGCTTGTATCGCAATTGTTTTCCTTATATTCTTAAATCCACTGGAAAATAATGATACAGAAAATCATCTGTTTTCGTTAATGGAGTCTGCAGAAATACAAGATGGGGAAGTCCAGATTATTGCAGGAAATAATCAGACAAATATTGGTAACGATGAAACAATAGAACAAACAGTAGAAGGAGGCTTGCTGGTTGGTAAAGAGCAAAAGATGGAGTCGTCCAGTATAAAAGCTGAATATGTGACGGTAGTTGTACCAAAGGGAAGAAGGACAACCGTGAAGCTTAGCGATGGATCAGCTATCTGGGTTAATTCCGGTACAAAAATAGTTTATCCTAAAATCTTTAGTGAAGAAAACAGGGAAATTGTAATAGATGGAGAAGCTTATCTGGATGTAGCAAAAGATGAAAAGAGGCCATTTCTAGTACATACAAAAGGATTTAGTGTGCAAGTTCTTGGCACACAGTTTAATATTAGTGCGTATAGCAGCGATAATGAAAATTCGGTTGTTTTAGTAACAGGAGCTGTGGAAGTAACAGCAGGGTCATCTAAAGGAAAGCTTCTTCCTAATCAGGGTTTTTTTACTGAAAACGGAATTAGTAGCATAAAAAATATTGATACATATCCATATACATGTTGGAAAGACAATATTATGCAGCTCAATGGAGAATCATTGGATATTATAATGAAAAGGCTGTCTCGTTACTATGGTCTAGATATTCAATGTAGCCAGAGATTTGCTCTTGAAAAATATAAAGGAAAGATAGACCTTAAAGAACCTATAGAAACCGTTTTAGATAATTTATCCTTATCTACACCTATGTCTTATACAAGGGAGGGAGATGTAATTTATGTAAGATAGGTTATAGGTTTCATATTGTGTATAAATAGTTAACCAAAAAGTTTAAATATGATGTAGTGACCTTAAATCGTGAAAAAAGCGTGCAATACTGCAATATTACACGCTTGTAGTGTTTCAAAAAACAAAAGTGTGACCAACGTTAATCAAAACAATTCAAATGTATGAGAAAAAAATCTAAAACTAAGTTTGAAAAACCTAAAAAAAGTTTTTCCCTGAAAATTATGAAAGTTTACTTTGCATTATTCATTTTGGGTTTTTGTTGTACTCTATCAGCTGTTAACACATATTCACAGACCGCCAATGTGACTGTGAAGCTCTCAAATGCTAAAGTGGAAAGGCTTTTCTCTGAAATAGAGAAGAAGTCTGATTTTGTCATTTTGTATAAAAAAGGAATAGTGGAGAATAAAACTGTTTCGATAAATAGTAAAAATGAAAGCATTGAAGACATATTAAATAGAGTATTGCCCCCTTTAAATTTATCTTACCATATTAATGGCAATCAGATTGTAGTGGTTGAAAAGAGAGAAATTCCGAAAGTAGAAGAGCCTGCTCAGGCTCCGTCTTTCCTTTCCAATGGTACAATCACTGATACCAATGGAGAACCTCTTACAGGAGTTTCGGTTGTAGAAAAAGGAACCACCAATGGAACGATGACTGATCTTGATGGTAAATTTACTTTAAATGTAAAACCGGATGCAACATTAGTTATTTCCTATATTGGTTTCCAGAACAAAGAACTGAAAGCTGCAGCCAATATGAGAATAATTCTCGATGAAGAACCTACCGAATTGGAAGATGTTGTCGTTGTTGGTTATGGTATACAGAAGAAGGTCAATTTGACTGGATCTGTTGCTTCCATCAGCAGCAAAGAAATTGAAAGCCGTCCTATTCAAAATCTTACAACAGGTTTGCAAGGATTGATGCCAGGTATAAATGTTTCCGGTCTAAACGGTGCACCCGGGCTGGATAATGGTAAAATACGTATTCGTGGTATCGGAACATTGAATAATTCAGATCCTTATATCCTGGTAGACGGAGTAGAAACTGGAACATTGAACGCAGTAGACCCTAACGACATAGAAAGTATCTCTGTACTGAAAGACGCTGCTTCTGCTGCTATATATGGATCTAAAGCTGCCAATGGTGTAATTCTCATTACTACAAAACGAGGAAAAGCAGGAAAGGTAAATGTTTCTTACAATGGTTATCTGAGCTTTCAGAATGCAACAAAAACAATTGACCGTATGGGATCATATGAGTATGCATCCCTGTACAATGACGTATTAGAAGCTGAAGGAATGGCTAAGCGTTTTACTGATGAAGAATTGGGCAAATTTAAAGCAGGAAATGATCCGTTATATCCTGATACAGACTGGTACGATCTGGCATACAAGACAGGTATTCAACATCGTCATAACATTAATATCGCAGGAGGGACAGAGAATGTAAAATATATGGCATCTCTCGGTTATCTTAATCAAACAGGTATCCTTCGTAATGCAGAACGTGAGCAATTTAATGCACGTACTAACTTGGATATAAAGATAAACAGCCGTTTTACTGCACGTATGGGTTTAGCATATATCAAAAATGACTATAAAGATGCTAGCTCTGCTTACTATGGAGGTGGTTCTGACCAGATTATCCGCCAGTTGAACCTGATAGCTCCATGGATTGTAGCCCGTTATGATGACGGTACATGGGGAACGATATCGGATGGTAGCCCAATTGCATGGCTGGATTCTAAGATGACCACAGACCGTTACAATCAGAATTTTTCAGGATCGGCAGCACTCGATTATAAGATTATTGATGGGCTGGTCTTAACCCTGCAGGGTGCCTATATTAATAATACTCAGAACTACAGCTATTTCCAGAAATATATTAAATATAATGCAAATAAGGAATCGGAACCGAATAAATTGGAAGAACGCTACTATACATGGAACCGTACCAACTATAATGCGTTGCTAAACTATGACAAAACATTTGACAAACATGGTTTCAAAGGGCTGTTAGGTTTCCAGACAGAAAAATATAACAGAAAAGAATTGGAAACGTCCCGCAAGAATTTTCCTAACAATGAACTGACAGATATGAATGCCGGAGATCCTTCTACTCAGACAAACAAGGGCTTTACAAGAGAATTGGCTATGGTATCATGGTTTGCCCGTGTTAACTATGATTATGCTAACAAGTATCTGTTCGAAGCAAATATCCGTTCTGATGCATCTTCCCGTTTTGCAGAGGGACATCGTTGGGGATATTTCCCTTCATTTTCTGCGGCATGGCGTATCTCGGAAGAAGATTTTATGAGTGATGCCAAAAATACTTGGTTGTCGGATCTTAAGATTCGTGCTTCCTGGGGTAAATTAGGGAATGAGTATGTTACCGATAAAGACGGTAATGCGGAATACTATCCGGCTATGAATACCTATAATGTAGGTGCAAAATATCCATTTGGAGGAGCATTAAATTCAGGTTATTATCAGCAAAAATACCGGTTAGAAGATATTTCTTGGGAGAAAGCTACCACATGGGGGCTCGGAATGGATTTCACTCTGTTCAACAAACTGAATATGTCTATTGATTACTATGACCGTAAAACGACTGACATCATTATGGAAGTATCTGTTCCTGCTGAGTTTGCCTTAGACCCATATCGAGACAATGTGGGCTCGATGAGAAACAGAGGAGTAGAAATAAGTTTAGGCTATAACACAAAGATAAATCAGGTACAATTGGGCTTCTCAGGAAACATTTCACATAATAAGAATAAGATTCTTGACCTGGGAGGTGTTGATTATATACAAAATGATAATAATATCCAACGGAATGCTATTGGACATGCTATAGATAGCTATTATATCTATAAGGCTGATGGATTCTTCAATTCTCAGGAAGAAGCTGATGAGTTTACAGCAAAATACGGAAATCCGTTTGGTAAGAAATTTATGGCTGGTGATTTGCGCTATGTTGATACAGATGGAAATGGAGAACTTACTTCTGCAGACCGTATATATGTAAAAAATACTCCTGATCCTGTTATTAATTACGGTTTCAATATCAACGCAGCATGGAATAACTTTGATTTAGGACTGACATTCAATGGAGCTGCAAAAGCATCACGTCTTTTTGATGCATATGAGGTATTCGGAAACTTCTCGGGTGATGCTGCCCATCCTTCAACGATATGGAAAGATGCCTGGACACCGGAAAACCATAATGCTAAGATGCCACGTCGTCACTATGATCAGAATTCTCCAAGTAACTACCGTCTGTGAAATCGGATTTCTGGCTGGAAGATATCAGTTACTTCCGGTTGAAAAACTTACAGTTGGGTTATACACTTCCTCGGAATGTATTAAATGGTCTAGGAATTAGTAGCTTACGCTTGTATTATTCCGTTGAAAATCTGTTTACAATTGATAACATGAGAGCAAACGTAGATCCTGAGGCTACTAGTACACGTACATCATCGTATCCGCTACTACAAACGCATGCTTTCGGTATTAATATCTCATTCTAATAATTATAAATCTGAAAATTATGAAAACGAGCATGAACAGCTATTCAATAAAGCTTATCATAATTTTGTCATGCAAGTTTCCATACAACCATTAAAAAAAGATTATCGTATGAAATATCTCAAATATATATTGATTTGTATTGCAGCAATGATATTAGCATCTTGCTCCGATTTTCTCGATGTAACTCCTAAAGATGAGCTATCTCCTCCTACTACATGGAAAACTGAAGATGACGCTCAGAAATTTGCTGTCGGTTGTTACGATGGATGGGAAGAAGCTGGTCCTATGCTATATATGGACTGTGGATCTGATTTTGGCTACAATAACTTCGAATGGGAAGAGTATAAGAATATTGCAAATGGAACCATAACACCTTCCAGTACGATCCATAATTTTTATAATTTTACGAATATCCGCCGTTGTAATACCTTTATGGAGAATATAGAAAATATTACATTCTCTGATGAAAAAACTAAGAATGATCTGATTGGTCAGGTGCGTACAATACGTGCTTACCGTTATTTCATTATGAATTGGGTTTATGGAGGCGTACCGATTATCGAAAATTATAGTAGTGCAGAAGAAGCTAGGGTACCACGTAATTCTGAAGCAGAAGTAAAAACATTTATAGAAACTGAATTGGACAAAGCTATAGGAGAGTTGAACGATGCTCCGGCTGCACGTGGGCGCATAGCAAAAGGTGCTGCACTGGCTATTAAAATGCGTATGGCTTTATATTATGACGAACACCAACGGGCTAAAGATGCTGCTCAGGCAATTATTGACTTGGGGCAATATGATCTCGAAAGTGATTATTCCGAACTGTTTAAAGTTTCTGGACAAAATTCCAAGGAAATTATTCTTGCAGTCCAATATATTGATGTAACAAAAGCAACAGGCGTTGTAGGACAAATGTATAATAACGGTGACGGAGGCTGGTCTTCCATAGTTCCTACACAAAAACTGGTCGATATATACGAAATGAAAGATGGTCTGACCAAAGAAGAGTCAGTTGCTAAAGGAGGAGCAGATGCCTATAATCCTGTACATCCGTTTGCAAATCGTGATCCACGTATGGAAATGACTGTGATGTACCCTGGAATGGATTGGAATGGTGGAGTTATCAATACTTTAGACAAAGTTGTAGATGGATCTAATAATCCGAATTATCCTACTGCTGCCAACAACTCATCGAAATCAGCATTAACATGGAGAAAGTATCTAGACCCTATGGATCAATATACAGGAGGTATATGGGAAACTAACTGTAGTCCTATAGTGTGTCGTTATGCAGAAGTTCTTCTCACATGGGCAGAAGCTGAAAACGAACTGAATGGTCCATCGGCTGAAGTATATAATAAACTGGACAGAATACGTACCCGTGCAGGCATGCCGGTAGTAAACAGAACTAAATACGGCTCGAAAGAAACATTACGCGAACTTATCCGTCGTGAACGCGGTGTAGAACTTGCAGGAGAGGGTGTTCGCCGTGCAGATATACTGAGATGGAAAGACAATAGTGGTAAAATGGTTGCGGAAACAGCCTTGAATGGAACACTTACGCGTGTTACAGGAACTATCAATTACAGTGAAACAGATCCTGCGAAGCGTGCTGTTATTGACCTAAATCCTTCTGCAGCTGACACAAAGATCGAAGATCGGGTATTTAAAACTCATTTCCGTTATCTTCCGATACCTCAGAGTGCTCGTGACAAAAATCCTAAATTGACACAGAATCCGGGATATACTGAATAATAAAAATATGAGATGATCTGTTCCCAGATTATTAGGTAGAGGCTTTCATTACAAACCCAACAGAACTTTAATTCTGTTGGGTTTATTTTTTACAAATACTATTTGATTATATCTTACCTAATGCTTGTTCGAGGTCAGCTAGTATATCATCTATATTTTCGATGCCGACAGATAGCCGAAGTAATCCCGGAACGGCCCCTGCAATAATTTTCTCTTCGGCCGAAAGCTGTTCGTGAGTTGTAGTTGCCGGATGAATTATTAAAGATTTTGCGTCGCCTACATTTGCCAGATGGCTAATAAGGTCAAGCGAATTGATCAGCTTATCTGCATTATCTCCTGCACCTTTCACCTTGAATGATAATACACCACCAAAACCACGTTTAAAGTATTTTTTTGCCAAAGTATGGTATGGGCTGCTTTCTAATCCAGGGTAGTTTACATATTCTACTTTTGGATGTTTTTCAAGCCATTGGGCTACTGCCTGGGTATTCTCTACATGGCGTTCTACCCGGAGAGATAATGTTTCTAATCCTTGTAACAGAAGAAACGAATTGAACGGACTGATAGTACTGCCCCAATCTCTGAGCCCTTCTACACGTGCACGGATAGTAAAAGCTATATTTCCAAAAGGATTGTTAGCTCCAAAGGTATCCCAGAAAACAAGTCCATGGTAACTATCAGATGGATTCGTAAATTCGGGGAATTTACCATTACCCCAGTTGAACTTACCACTGTCAACAATCACACCACCAAGGGATGTGCCATGTCCTCCGATCCATTTGGTAGCACTTTCTACCACAATCGTTGCACCATGTTCTATAGGGCGGAATATTGCACCTCCTGCACCAAATGTATTATCTACTATGAGCGGGATATCATATTTGTCGGCAATAGCAGCAATAGCTTCGAAATCCGGAATATTCAGGTCGGGGTTACCGATTGTTTCCAGATAAAGTGCTTTGGTTTTATTGTCAATAAGCTTTTCGAATGAAGAAGGTTCGTCGTCCGGTGTAAAACGTGCTTCCACACCCAAACGTTTGAACTGCGATTTAAACTGGTTATGAGTACCGCCATACAGATGAGAGGTAGTAACAAAGTTATCCCCCAAGGACAATATATTGTTTAGTGCTATAAACTGAGCAGAGTGTCCCGATGCAGTTGCCAGTGCTGATTGTCCTCCTTCCAATGCTGCTACACGTTTTTCAAATACATCTGTAGTCGGGTTCATTAGTCGGATATAAATATTTCCGAATTTTCGAAGAGCGAACAAATCGGCTCCGTATTGTGCGTCGTCAAATGTGTATGATGTTGTTTGATAGATGGGTACTGCACGCGAACGGGTTAGAGTATCTATTTCTTGTCCGGCATGTACTTGTAATGTCTCAAATTTATAGTTGCCCATATTCTTATTTTTTTATATTGGTTTTCATGTAAATATGAGTAACTAGCTAAAAAGCTAATTACTCAAATAAAATAAAGATAACTAAACAATTTTACTATGATTAAAGCGGATATTCTTCAAATGCATATAATACTGTAGATAAATAACGTTCACCTGTATCAGGTAGTATAACTACTATATTTTTCCCCTTATTCTCAGGTATCTTAGCTAGTTGGGTAGCTGCATAAGTAGCCGCCCCCGAAGATATACCTACAAGGAGCCCCTCTTCACGGGCCAGTTCGCGGCTGGTACGTATCGAGTCATCGTTACTTACCTGAATTATTTCATCTACAACAGATGCATCGTATGTTTTAGGTACAAATCCCGCACCTATACCCTGTATCTTATGGGGACCCGGTTTCCCTCCTGATAATACAGGCGAGTCTGTTGGTTCTACTGCAACAATTTTTACATTCGGATTGTATTTTTTCAACACTTCACCTACACCGCTTACTGTACCTCCTGTGCCCACTCCGGCAACAAAGATATCTACGTTTCCATCTGTATCGCGCCATATCTCTTCGGCTGTAGTTCTTCTATGTACAGCAGGGTTTGCAGGATTGGCAAATTGTTGGAGTACAACGGCCTTTGGATTTTGTTTTTGCAACTCTTCTGCTTTAGCTATTGCTCCTTTCATGCCTTCGGGACCAGGTGTAAGAACGATATTCGCACCTAGTGCTTTGAGCAGGTTTCTACGCTCTATACTCATGGTTTCAGGCATTGTTAATGTAAGTTTATAGCCTTTGGCGGCAGCCACAAAGGCCAGCCCGATACCTGTGTTGCCACTGGTAGGTTCTATCAGTTCACTATCGGGTTTAAGAGCGCCTGAAGCTTCTGCATCTTCTATCATTGCATTTGCAATACGGTCTTTAACACTCGATGCCGGATTAAAGTATTCTAACTTTGCAATGACATGAGCATCAAGTCCATGTTTTTTATTATAGTTTGATAACTCCAGTAGCGGAGTATTTCCTATCAGGTCAGTCAATTTTTTAGCAATTTTTCCCATAATCTTTTATTTTTCGTATTGTTTATTAATTGATACAAAGGTACATGCTTTCCTACATACTTAAAATCACTAAAGTGAGGTATTTTTATACCATGTTTATGGTATATTTCTAAAATAATTGATAAAGTAAAAAACGTTAAGAAGGATATCTGATGTAAATTATTAACGTTATCTTCGCATTGCCTTAAAGAATCTTATAGAACTATGTATTGGTAAACAATAATGTATTTAAAAGCGTTTTTAACGTAAACTATTAACATTGTAATGAATGCTATGGAGATATCCAAATTGTATGAAATATACAAACAGTATCCGGAAATATCTACTGACACACGCAATAGTCCGAAAGGTTCGATTTTTTTCGCATTAAAAGGTGCAAATTTTAATGGGAATGAATATGCAGAAAAGGCTATAGATTCCGGGTGTAGTTATGCTGTTGTTGATGAAGCTAAATATGCCACCCGTCCCAATATTATACTTGTCAACGATAGTCTTGAAACGTTACAGGAACTTGCTCATTATCACCGAAAAAAAATAATAAAAAAACCTATTATTGCAATAACAGGCACTAATGGTAAGACTACTACTAAAGAGTTGATATATTCGGTTCTTTCTCAGGAGTATAATGTGCTGGCAACTCAGGGTAATCTCAACAACCATATTGGGGTGCCTTTAACTTTACTCAGGATAAAAAAGGAACATGAGATCGCAATAGTGGAGATGGGAGCGAGTCATGTTGGTGAGATCAAATTTCTAGCGGAGATGGCTTTGCCTAATTATGGGCTGATTACAAATCTGGGACATGCTCATATCGAAGGATTCGGCTCATTCGAAAACGTTGTGAAGGCTAAAGGTGAGTTGTATGAATTTATTCGTAGTACTACAGACGGGAAAATATTTATCGATAATGATAATATACTTCTGCGCGAGATGGCCGAAGGGATAACTTCTATTTATTATGGCCTTCAGGATGACCTGTTTGTTTCGGGAAAAGTCGCTTCAATTAAACCTTTTCTGGAGCTTGAATGGAAATTTGGAAATAAGCGCCATCTGATAAAAACGAATATGATAGGGGAATATAACCTCTCTAATGCATTAGCAGCAATTACTATTGGAAAATATCTTGGCGTGAAAGCTTCGCTTATATGCAAGGCCCTGGAAGAGTATGTGCCTACTAACAACCGTTCTCAGCTTAAAGAAACCGAAAAGAATATGCTTATCATAGATGCATATAATGCTAATCCGACGAGTATGCATGCTGCTCTTGAGAATTTCGATCATATGGATGTTAGCAAGAAAGTGCTTATCCTGGGAGATATGAAAGAGTTAGGTCCTGATACGGATATGGAGCATCAGAAGGTAGCAGATTATATTACACATCACAATTTTGACCGGGTAATGTTTATCGGGGATAATTTTAGCCGGGTGGATACCAAATATCCGAGATTTAAAGATATGGATAGCTTAAAAGACTATCTCGAAAAAAATCCGATACAGGATAGTTATATATTACTGAAGGGGTCGAGAGGTGTACAGCTGGAAAGATGCATCGATATGCTGTAATATAGAGGTTTTAACTTGATACTTCTGTTAACATATAAAACCACTATAAAAAAATGGTGTAGCACCTCAATTATCGAAGTTTATAAAATTCCTTGATAAACAAGGTAAAATGTCGGCTCAGGATACACCTGAGCAAGCTGTAGAGATATTTAATACACTTGTTCCGAAATGTTGATGAAAAATTAATTAAAATATCGAAAGAGATTCTCGAGACTCAACATACTTGGATTGAATATTTTTCTATATTTGTTGGTATATTAATTGCCCAATATGAAGAATATAAATGCCATCATTATTCAAAAAATAATAGATTCCATACCTCCCAATATGAAATTGGCTGAATTTTTGATGGATAAGCTCGGACTCTGTAAAGAATCCGCATACCGAAGGATCAGGGGAGATGTTGCATTTACAATCGAACAGATAATGCATTTGTCATTGGAGTTAGGTTTTTCGATAGATGAGTTAGTTGCACAAAAGAATAATGATTATATCCTTTACAGACAAAAATCATTAAAGGCCTATGAACCGAATGAGACCTTTGTTGCAATGTTTGAAACCTTTTATGAATCGATAAGCCGGCAATGTCAGGCAAAAGATTCGTATACAATAATTGCACTAAATCGCCTTCCGGATATTTTTACTGTTAGCTTCGAAAATTTATTTCGTTTCTATTATTATAAATGGGTACACCAAATTAATGATACATCTGTCAATCTGTCTTTTTCTGAAATAGTTTTGCCTCCGGAAGTAGCTACACTGCGTAATAAGATTCTACCCTATGCCGGACGTCATAAAAATATTACTTTTATTCTAGATCCAAATACATTCTACAATACTTTATCTGATATCCAATATTATTGTTCCAGAGGTTTAATAGATGACAAAGAATTAGCATTGTTAAAAAATGAACTTAGAAGTATACAGGATGGAATAGAGATACTAATAAGAAAAGGAACATGGCAGGAGGGACATTCTATTTCTTATTCTTATTCTTATTATCTTTCATCTGTACCAATTGATAACAACAGCTGTTATGTGTGGTATGATAATCATGCAGAATCCCATTATTGGTTCAATTCGGTAATTTCTTTTTACAACAAGACCAAACAAGCAACCGATTTGCATAAAATATGGCTGGAATCACTAAAAAAGTATGCCGAACTGATGACTAAATCGAATGAATTGGTTCAAGCCTCTTATTTAAAGAAGCATGCTGAACTAATAGAAACAATGTTTTAACTAGAGCCCTTCTGGTATCTGAGTAGCGCTTCCGTTGACATTACCATTGAGATTAAAGGACTGGTTGTCCAGTGTGTTTACCAAAGAATTATTAATAATATGACAGTGAATGATCCAGGTTCCGGAAGGGTACTTATTTTCTCTTACATATGTACTTCCCCCGACATAGTCTGCTGTAAGCAACCAGTGATCGGATTGAATTCCTCCCCGGTTCATTGTTGCATAAACTTCCATGGGAACGAAAGTTCCAGAGTAATCTTTATTGACTCGCCCAACACTTAATCCATCGGTAGGATAGGAAGCATTTGATAGGAAGGAATAGCCTACAACCACCAGTGTATATTCTTTAGTGGGTATTTTGGTGTTAAATTGACCAACCCAGTCCCCTGTTTGTAAATTGCTGAAGATATAGGTCAGGTCGTTAATTCCCGTTACATTTCCTGTAGATGAAATAACCTCGCATACCCTGTCGTCCTTATCCACTACAAGCTGAGCTACTTCATTCGGAGCTTTTTCCAGATTTTTAAGAATAAGGATATCATTGAGCGTAGTTTGCCCGTTTACCTCCAATGTTTCCTTAGGTATATCTCCAGTTTTCAGTCCGATTTTACCATCTCCTGTTATATGTATCCTTTCCATGTTACTTGTTCTAAAGGATACTTTCTGGTTATCAGTTGTTCCAATAAAGCTGTCTTCGTCTTCCATTAACTCATTTCCTTCAAGCATCCAGCTATCAGAGGCTAAAACCTTTGTATCATATATATTATTCCATTTCTCCCCATCCCATAGACAAACTCCTAATTTTAGATCTGCAAGATCTGTAAGATTATATACAACCATTCCAGTATATTTTTTTTTAGTTTTTATATACTCTTCATTATCTGAATCATCTTTTTCGATAAAAGGTTCGAGAGTATTTCTATCCTTTAGCATTACCCGTGGGAGTAAAAGCCCTCCGCCGTCTATGCCGGTTGTCACTCCGCCAGTTGTCAACACATCTAGTGTTTTCAATTGCAGCAAAGCTGCTTGTTTTGCAGGAGTATCCAATCCAATTGTTACCTGACCTTTTATATTTGCGAATGCTATACTAAACATAAACGCTATAAGTACTTGCCTCATAATTTTCTTTTTTCAGGTTCTATATGATATTTATGCCTATAACCCTTCGGGCTTTGCATTAGCCTCTCCTGTTGAAGAACTTCCCATGTTAAAGTAAATAGTAGGTAATGTCTTTACTGAGGAATTATTGATAGCTAAACAATATATAGTCCATTCGCCTCCATTACCGCTCGCTGTCTCTCCTCCCAGATAATTGGCCTGAATTGTCCAGTGTTCGATTTCGGATCCATCTATTATGGTTTTTCGTTTATCTGCGTATACAGATTGTGATGTATATGTGCCAATTCCTGATGTAACTTTTAACCCATTTTGCTGATGATCAGTCTTAAAAGAAGATCCTACAACAACCAGAGTATAATCACTTGTAGGGATCATTGTATTAAAGTCGCAAGCGATTCCATTTCCTTTCACCGGAGATGTTTTATCTGCCAGATTTGTAAAAGTATATTTGATATAATTAAGCATCTTAGTATTACCTGTCGAAGAAGATATTGAGTATACTTTTCCTTTATCATCCACTACAAGTTGGGCTACATCCTCAGTAGGTGCAGCAGGAGCATTTTTTAGGTATAAGGTACTATTTAACTGGGTAGTACCGTTTACTTCAAGATCTGTTACCGGGTCTTGAACTGTTTTTATACCTATTTTTCCATCTTTAGTTATCCGCATCCTCTCAATGCCTTGTGTTCTTATAGACAGGTCTTTGTTGTCAATAGTTCCTAAGAAATTATTATCAGGATTAGTGTTGTTATTCCCCTTTAATAACCAGACATTCTTTTCTACAGAACCATCTTTTGTATATATTGCTTGCCATCTCTGTCCATCCCAATTATAAATACCTGGTGTAAAGCTATTATTTGCAGAAAGGTTATAAACGATAAGCCCTCTGTGCCTTAGTTTTAGATTAGAATATACTTCATCATTCATTTCCCCCTGTGATATAAACGGGGTCAAATCCGTTTGGTTATTTAACTCTACACGAGGCAGTAAGAGGCCTCCTCCATTTTCACCTGTTGTAGCACCACCTTCTGTCGCTGCCTCCTGTGTTTTTAGCTGTAACAAGGCTGCTTTTTCAGGAGGTTTGCCTGAACCTATAGTTACTTGCCCAGATACAGCCGGCATAAAAAATATTAGAAATATGATTATTAATCCTTGTTTTTTCATCCCTGAATTATTAATTAACTTTGATAATTTATGTTTCATAAACAAAGTAAAATCATTCGGAAATGATGTAAAAAACAAATCTGCTGTAAATTTCCACCTTTCGATACAGGAAAAGAAATTAATGTCTACGCATGTAGAATTTAAAGAAAGCATAATTTCAATTTTGCTCAAATGTAGACTAATGGATAGTTTTGTCTAAGAATGCAGAAATAATCAAAGCCTCAGGCAATAGAAAAATAACTGGCAGTATATCAAACATTTTTATATAACTTTTTTTCTATTCCGAAATAAGGTCGTACTTTTGCACACTAACTAAAATTAGTAACATAGTATTAATAAACCTAATTCGATGAATTTTGTTGAAGAATTAAGATGGAGAGGCATGATACAAGAAATCATGCCAGGTACGGAAGAACAACTGCAAAAGGAATTGACTTCCGGCTATGTAGGTATCGATCCTACTGCCGACTCATTACACATCGGGCATCTTGTCAGTGTAATGATATTGAAGCATTTTCAGCGTGCAGGACATCGTCCGATTGCCCTTGTCGGTGGCGCAACAGGTATGATCGGTGACCCTTCTATGAAGTCTGCCGAACGTAATCTGTTGGATGAACCTACTCTTCGCCACAATCAGGAATCGATAAAGAAACAACTTGCAAAGTTTCTCGATTTCGAGTCTGACAAGCCCAATGCGGCATTGTTGGTAAACAACTATGACTGGATGAAGGACTACTCGTTTTTGAGCTTTATCCGTGACATAGGAAAACATATTACAGTAAACTATATGATGGCCAAAGATTCTGTTAAGAAACGTCTTAGCGGAGAGGCTGCGGAAGGTATGTCGTTTACTGAGTTTTCCTACCAGTTGATGCAGGCATATGATTATCTTCACCTATATCAGTCGTTGGGTTGCCGTATACAGATGGGCGGCTCGGACCAGTGGGGAAATATAACTACAGGTACTGAGCTTATCCGTCGCAAAACAGGAGGTGAAGCTTTTGCCTTGGTATGTCCACTGATAACAAAAGCAGACGGAACTAAATTTGGAAAAACTGAATCGGGAAATGTATGGTTGGAAAGAAAATATACTTCTCCATATAAATTCTACCAGTTCTGGTTGAACGTAAGCGATGAGGATGCTGAAAAGTATATTAAGATATTTACAGCTCTCAGCAAAGAGGAAATTGAAGCTTTGGTTGCAGAACAAAAAGCTGCTCCACACCTTCGTCCGTTACAGAAACGTTTGGCAAAAGAAGTAACAGTAATGGTTCATTCCGAAGAAGATTATAATCAGGCTGTAGAAGCCTCAAATATTCTTTTTGGTAATGCAACAGCCGATACACTAAAAAAACTTGATGAGGAAACATTCTTACAGGTATTTGAAGGTGTACCTACCTTTGATATTTCCAAAGATGAACTTTCGGAAGGAATAAAAGCTGTAGACCTGTTAGCTGAGAAAACTACTGCTTTCCCTTCAAAAGGAGAAATGCGTAAGACTGTTCAGGCAGGTGGTGTAATGATTAACAAAGAAAAGTTGGAAAACTTTGATGATGTGATTAGTACGTCTCATCTGATAGCAGGAAAATATATAATAGCGCAAAAAGGAAAGAAAAATTACTTTTTGTTGATTGCGAAATAGAAATATTGTTTGTTACTTTGCGGTAGCAAACAATATTGTCTCATGGTGTAACGGTAGCACTGCAGTTTCTGGCACTGCCTGTTTAGGTTCGAATCCTAATGAGACAACAAAATATTTAATTAAACGACTGATTATCAATAATGATTTTCAGTCGTTTTTTATTTGGGGTTAGAATAGGGACTGGAATAGATTTGGATTAGTAGATTTTTAAAGAAACATCTGATTCGGAGAAATGGGTTCTTTATTATTCGTATCTGTATCCGTCTAAATTGATAAATAGAATTTGTCCTCCATCAGTAACATAAATAAATCTCCCTTTTTTATCCTGTCCACAATATATTCCATTAGGATATCCACTAGGGAATTTTCGGAATTCAACTTCTTTTATTGTATTACCATTCAGATCTATTTCCTTTAATATGGATACTTGTGAATGTATAAAAGAATATATGAATAGGGTTTTGTTTCCCATTCCTGACAAACTTATATTTGAAGAATATTCTCCATCATCATCTCCTCTTTTCTGCCAAATTATATTTCCTTTAGTATCTATTTTTGTTAAAAACGTTTTATCGAAACTGGAATGTGACCTTCCGATAATATAATAATAGCCATCGTGTGAAATGAGGTTGTTTAAAGAAGCATACTCATCATAAGGAATGTTTTGATACTTATAAACTAATTCTCTTATAATATCTCCGTTCTGATTTATTTCAATAACACAAATAGCCTTTCTTATGTCGCTGAGCGTTTCATAATTAGCATTGTTTATATCTTTAGTTCCTGCAATAAATAAATTTCCATCAGGTTTAAGTATTATTTTTTCAAAAAAGTTTTCAATTGAAGAATGATAATATTTTTTCCAAACAAGGATTCCTTGTGGATTTAATTTTACCATAAGTCCTTCAATTCCAATGTTCAATTGCCCCCAATTTTTAGAAGATCGGCCAATAAGTAAAATACTCTTATCGGGTAATTCAACAACAGAAGACAACCCCTCATAATCATTACTGAATTCAGATATTTGCCAAGAGGTACTACCTTTATTGTTAATTTTATAAACATTCAAGTTATTTACAACTATAAATCCTTTATCGAAACATTCAATTAAATCCATTGTTGGTTCATGAGGTGTAAATCTGGGGCTTCCTTCCATATGACATATCCATTCTATATTATACGAGCTCGTGAGTTTAATCAAGACAGTATATGTTTTTCCATGTTTACTTAAACTTCCCGCAATAGCAGCCCCTCCGTCTGAAGTATTGATATACTTATAAAATGGAGACCATATATCAGGGTCATATTCTTGAAAATCTACAGGAATAGTTATTATCTGGTCTACGAAACTCTTTTTTGTTTTGGTCTGTATTATTGATGTTTTTACATTTAAGTCTTTACTAATTGCACGAAGAGTAATTTTATAGGTTGTATTCGGTGTTAGATTTGCTAGCCTGAAATAGTAATAATCCAAATAATCTTCCATAACAATCCCATCTTTGATCGTCATGGTGTCATTAATTACAATTTCATAAGAAGTTACATTATTCACAGGATACCATTTTAGAAACAAATCAATATCTTTTATTTCTTCTATCGATACATCAATATCTCCAATAATAATAGTCTCGTCTCCTCCTTCTTCAATTATAGGCTCTTCTGCCGGCACAAGAATATCTTCATTGCTACATGATGGACATAAAACTAGTAATAATAAAAATAAGCTAATATAGTATTGAATACCTAACTTCATAATTCATTTAATATTTACTTTATAAAATAAATCTTTTTCATAAGCATATGGTAGAGTCCCGCATCCTAGGTATAAAATATCTTCATAGATAAATGCCGGAATTCCAGCTCCAACACTGCCATACGGTTGGTCGAAATAATATTCTTGAACATCAAATAATTCCCACTTATTTGATGTTAAGTCATACTCCCATACATCTGGAGAGTAGCCAACAATACTATTTACATAAGTACCTGTAAGATATAACTTATTTTTTTTATACAAAAGCTTGCCATGAGTGCGCGTATATGGACCTTGCTTTAAAGGTGTTAATTCCATCCAATTATCATTGGCGGTGTCGTACTTCCATAATTGCCTGGTTGTAGTAAAAACAAAGGCATTCTTATCATCTGATGTCGTAGTAGAGTTAATATAATCATAATAAGGAAATGCACTATATGGTAAATCTTTAATTCTTTTCCATTCTTTAGTCACGATATTATACTCCCAGAAATCAGTCACACTTTCTACCTCTGTCAAAGATTTTTTATCATTATAAATATCTTTCAGACCTCCCCCAATATATACCTTATTATCAATAGTAAAAGAGGTAAAATCCCTATTTCCTAATCCAGGATATGTTGATAATTGAGACCAAGAATCATTTGTATCTTTGTATTCCCATATTGCAATTGATTCATATCTAGATATTTCATCAAAAGGATCCGTCTTATACATACCGAAAAGGAAATAGTTTTTATTCTTAGCTTTAATTCTCTCTTTTGATACATAAGAATTTTGATACGGACTAGCAATCGTTATATTCTTTTTCTTTTCCCACTTCATTGTTTTAAGATCGAAGCAGAGGACATACCAATATCCCCCTCCATCATGTATAAAATATGCTTTATTATCTATAGTGAAGTAGTTTGCAATTATACCTAGATATCCATCTTTTCCGGGTCTTGAATCAATATATAATATCTCACTACTACCTCGTAAAATCTTAATTTTATAATCTAAAATGTATTCCAAATCATTTATATAGACATGTACATCGTATACTCCGGGGGCTATGTCATTGGGCAAGGTACAATGAATACCTATTTCTCCATCGTATGAGATTCCATAAGAATGAGGATCCACTTCGAGTTGATGTTTTCCATTCAGCTTAACTTGTATACTGTTTTCTTTTAAGATAAGTTTGCTGTATTCTACCATAAAGTAGAATTGTTGTCCTTTTTTTAAGTTTAATGCTATTTTTTCTACACCATCTACATAGTCAACATGAAAACCAGAAGGACTAAAATAAATATATTTTATGCCATCTTGGCTAAATTCTTCTGAAAAGCGAAGAAAAAAAGGATTACTATCATAGACATTTTTTGTAGATTTTAATGTTACAAGTGTCCTGTAATCATGCTTTTCATTAGGTACTCTTATCTGAGCTTTAACTATTTGGTTCTCTTCCTCATTCAAAGAAAAAGATTTATGAATAGCCTCATTTGTATTGTCTGTAATATCATTTAATTCGATATTTATAGAATGTAATTTTGCTCCTACACCACAATTAACCTCTACTTCTATAATACATTCATCAGCTGATAGAATTTCGCAAGATAGAATCTCAAAAGTAGGAGGGGCGAACTCTTCATAAATATGATTTTCTTTTGTGCAGCTGGAGTATATACAAATAAAGCAAAGAATAAGTAATAGTTGCTTAAACATGATAAATTGATTTTTTAGGCTAACAAAAAAATATAGATATAACACTTCATCCTTCAAATGTATTAATATTTATTAACAATGTTGATCTTTTGTAAAAGATAATTCTAAAAATTATTAGGAGCTTTTATTTTAAAACCGTAATAGTAAGAGTAAAAAATTGGAAAAACTGAAAATAAAGAAGATAAAAATGTGCATGTTTAGTGAGAAAATTGCTATATTGCGACGCAAAATTTATCTCATTATAGGGAAGGAATTTTATAACTTAACACTTAAAAACTACATAATTAATGTTCTATTTAAATACGGTAGAAGCAACAGTCACTGTGGCCGGAAATATCGTTCATTTTGTCACGCTTGAACTTAATCAGGGCTTTAATCAACATCATACATGTAATGTGTTAATTGACTATGAGGAGTTGGATAAAAGCGGGTGGATGGGTGATCCGGTAGGAATACTGAAAAAAATCGGAGAGTCAATAATGATCGAATTCCGTCACAGATAGACAGGCGAAACAAATACATTTTTCGGAATAATTAACAATGTTACTTTCCTTGGTAAGCATGGACAACAAAACAATATTCTTTTTCAGGGAATAAGTGAAACTATCAAACTGGATGGTAAGTCAGCTGTCAATTCTTTTAGTGACCAGATATTAGAGAATATAGTATCGCAAGTTGTAGATAACACCGGAAACGGAGCTAATATTATAAGCAAACCTAAATATAATCGCCCGATAGGATATCTGTCGATGTGGAACGAAACTTGCTTTGATTTCCTTAATCGCCTGAGTGGACTTTATGGTGAGGCTTTTTATTCCGATAATGGCTCAAATATTTATTTTGGGCTGCCGATGCTAAGCGATGCTATACCTGTTATTTATGATGTAGATATAACCTCAATGCAATTGGAGGCAAATCTCAAATCGGCGAAATCTCAGCAATACGATTATTCTGTGGAAAATGATCAGGAATGGATAGCAGGCACAGACTCATTACGCCCTAAAGTTTCCGGATATCAGAAAATTGTATCAGAAAAGTCAGATATACTATTCAATATGGAGAGCAATCGTCCTTATGATGGTATAGTAGACATGCAAGGGACAATGATGGAAATGCTCGATCTGGAGCGCTCAAGAGATATTGCTGAAATGCTGGTACTAAAATGCACAAGCCATACCTGCAAAATAGGAATTGGAAAGGTCATCAATGTAGCATATCCCAAGGGAATGAAAGTGGATACTACTTCAGGAAACTTTTTAGTAACGCAGGTTACTCATACTATTAATCAGGAAGGCACCTATGGAAATAGTTTTTCCGGAATACGTGCAGATCTGGAACAAATACCTGTTTATCATATACAGACTCCGTCTGTCAACTCTCAACGTGCAGTAGTGGTGGATAATGCCGATCCTCAGGGGATGGGACGAGTACGTGTACAGTTTCAGTGGCAGCAGATTCTGGAAAAGACTACTAACTGGATACGGGTGCAGACACCCGATGCAGGTGGTGATTCAGGTGCAGGGCGTGGATTTATATTCATTCCCGAAATTGGAGATGAAGTTATGGTCAATTTTATCAATTCTGATCCGTCAAGGCCTTATGTGTCAGGAAGTATGTTTCCTAAGTCATTTGCCCGAGGAGGATTGAAAGAAAATCATCTGAAAAGTATTATAACCCGTAGCGGCCATACCATTCGTCTCGATGATGCCGACGACACTCTAAGTATTACTATTAAAGATAAGAACGGGAATGTAATACACCTTGATTCTAAAGGTAAGAATATTGAAATTACAGCTCCGGAAACGATAAGAGTAAAATCTAAAAACTTAGAATTCGAGATTGAAGAAGACATAAAAACGAACGTCGGTAGAGATACCATAACCAAAATAGGCCGGGATGTTTCGATTGTAGCAGGCCGGGATACTAGTCAGGACAGCAGACGAAAAACAATTGTTGCCAGCGGAGGAAATATAGAAATATCATCCAATAGAGAGCTTGATCTTTATGGAAAGAAGCAACTTATAGGGTATACGGATGGCAATACTGAATTCGGGGCTAAGAAGCAAATGCATATGTATGGAGGAAATTCCCTTATTACCGCTATGAGTAAAATAGAGCAAAAGGCTCCTGATATTAATGAAGTTCCGGAAAAAGGTGAATTTATTTATGATAAAGAAAAACAAATTATTGACATCAAGTGGATGAATGAAGATATGACAAAAAAAATATCTAAGGCATCTATTGGTGATAGAATAAATGTTATCGTACAAACTCGAAATTATGAAGAGAATGAAACAATCTCGATCAAAATTAAAGAAAAGAATGGAAAAGATGTAAAAAAAGGTATTAAAGAGCTTACACTAACAGGTACTGTTGGTGCTGATGGCATTGCTAGAATAAGTGAACCAATAGATATTGAAGTAAAAGAAAAAGAATAATATGAATGATATACTAATTGCAGAAGTAGAAGAAAAATCATCGGAAGTATCAATAGAAGACTTTATACCTAAAGCTTTTGGGTATAATCTAGAACTAGATGGTAGTGTAAGTCTAACAAAACTTGTGGATCTGATGGGGCGTGGAGGTATAAACTATACAGTATTTACAGTGGGTGAATTTGCCTGGTATCCATTTTTATATTTACATTTGGGCTATTCTATAGATACTATTATAACAAGAGGTATTAAAGATACAATTAAAAGTCTGATTGATCCCAAAAAGGCAGCAAGCTTCTTTAAGCTAAGTGGTAGCATTAGCGTTAATGCATCTCCTTTTCTTGCTTTCAGGAAATGTTCAGATATCAGAGTTACTCCAAGCTCATGGGAGGAATGGTTTATGGCAAGTAGTATCAGTGTAAAATTGAAGGCAGGTTTAGGAATTAGTTTTGGAGGTACATATTTTGCCGGAGCTGATGATGGTAAACCTACTTTGGCTGTATTATCAGTTGACGAAGCCTATGATAGAGGTAAATGGTGGGGGGCGTCATTGGATATTGGTGCAGGACTTGGTTCTCCATCTCTTGATTTTACTCTTAGCTACGCATCCTATTATTGGCTTATGGACGAAGAGAAAGAATCGAAGAATAGAGACTATTTGGATTTTGCAATAAGATGGATTCATTTTATAAAATTAAGAACAGATATTGTTTCTATCTTTGAAAATATTAGTGGTGTTGAAATGCCCGAATGGTTAAGAAAAATAATTAGAACAGCAACCATAATAGTACAAAGAGAAAATATAGAAACTCTGGACGATTATTATAATTTGGCTAATAAAGAAGATATAGATGTAGAATATAAACAAATGCTGGCAAACCAAGGGCTCACTCCTCAATTCTTTGCGGCATTAAACAATGGAGAATCAGAAGATGAATATTTTGCCTAATAAAGATAGAGAAAAGGAAAAAGGAGACCGAAAATTCTTTATAGTAACAGTACTAATTGTTTTAACGATTATTGGAGGATTGATTTTATATTCAAACCGAAGATTCTTTAGCAACCCGAGTCTATATTTGTCTACAGTTGACCAAGCTTGGAAGATCAGGTATCAAAGAGCCGAAAAACCGCTACAAATATTTAATGATTCTATTTTTAAATGGATTGAATTCAGAGGAATTATTATGGAAAAAGAGTATGATAGGTTTTCTAATGAAAATAATGAAAGTATAGAAGTTTACTATTTTATTGCATCTTTGGATAGAAATATTTATAATCCGCAAAATGTTCCGTTAGAGGTAAAACGTATATATGATGTAAGGAATCCCGAAAAAGCCAAAATATATTGGCTACCGCAGGATTGTACATTCGATGATGAAAGTAAAGGAGACTCTATTATTAAAAATTACGGAGAAGATTTTTATCGGATCAAATTTAAAACAGATAAGCCAAATTATCCTACCCCTGGAAGGTGTGATAAATTATACTATACTACTGATTTTGATTATTTTTGGACAGTAAAGAATATAGGTCCATTTATAGATTCTTTATTATATGAGGCTAGGACTAAGTAATTATGGTTTCGCGTAAAGAAAAAATATTTGGAATAGTATTTCTCTCTATACTTTTTATAGGAGTAACTTATTATTCAAAATGGTATGTAATCTTCGATTCCAAACGTGACAAACAGATACAAATAGCGTGGGAGATAAGACGTCAAAAAGCAGAGAAACCTTTACAGATATTTAATGACTCTATTTTTAAGTGGATTGCATTCAGATTTATTGAAGATTTAGATATAAACAGGGAAAGGATAGAAGACACAAATAAAGCAGTTGTTCAGAATTTCTGGTTTGTTGTAAAAATAAAGGACAGTATTTATAATCCTAAAAATGTACCTCTTACAATAACCAGGGTATATGATTTCAAAGATCTGAATAAATCGCGTATATATAGAAAATATCAGGAATGTGTGAGGAAATACAGTATTGGAGATTCCATTATAAAAAATTATGGAGAAGATTTTTACCGGATTAAATTTAAAGATCCCGAAATCTCTACTAAGAATGAATATTGTGATAAGTTGTATTATACTACCAGATTTGATTATTTCTGGACAATAAAGAATATAAGTATTTTTATTGATTCATTATATGAAACTAAGAAATAAATAATATGCCGATTTTAATAACTGAAGGAGCAAAAATGCAATGCACCCTTGGCTCTGGGCCAGCTACAATAAAAGTGACAAGTCAGGATTTTAAAAAAATTAATAATTCTGTATTGGCAACAGATGCAGATAAAGAAGGTATTGTTAATATTCCTTCATTTGGTTCCTGTAGCAGAGTGTGGTATAAGCCTGCATGTGTTCCGTCACCACAGGCCTGGCAGAAAACTGCAGAGGCCACTGCCATTCAAGGTAACAAAAAATTAACAAAAGATTCTTTTTGTATGTGTAGCTATGGAGGTAAAATAAGTTTTACTGATACTGGCAGTAATGAGCATGTAAGCAATAAATAAATTCACTTTTGCTTTTTGTTCTCAGTTAGTCATGGCTTTGACTTCAGAAATAATTATTTCTGAAGTTTTCTTATATATCGAAATATCATTTTTTAGAATACTTATATCAAATCCGTTAATTTAGAAAGGATATAAGGTTATATATTTGTTTTATTATTTCCAGAAAACCTTGACTGGATATTAATCAATCTAAGCTATACACTATGAAAAATATTGTCTGCATATTTATATCTGAGTTCACTTACCGAATGTTTGGATAACGAGACTGTAGTAACGAAGAGTATTTTGCTTATTTCTATATTTAATGAGTATAAGATTTGTAAATATTTTGTTAATTTGTATGTTGATAATGCCAGAATAACATATACCTACAATGAGAGATTCAATTCATTTGAAATACTTAATTGTTAACGAGACTGATTTGTTATGGGGGCTAACCGTGAATTCGGTTGGCTATCAGAATATTGAGGCGAATATGTCATATCCTCCCGGAAATCATCCTACGCGTTATCTCTTTTCAACAGAGAAAGGGAGAATATTGGATGAATATCAATTATTATATATAACCAGAGGTCGTGGAACATTTACTTCTCATACTACTAAGAGCAATGATGCATTTAAAGTAAAAGAGGGTAATATGTTTTTATTATTTCCCGGAGAATGGCATAATTATATGCCTGATAAACAGACTGGTTGGGATGAATACTGGATTGGTTTCAAGGGTATCAATATAGATAGTAGGGTGGAAAATGGCTTCTTTAATAAGGGGAAACCCGTGTTCAATACCGGAATGAATAATGAAATTGTGCAGATGTACCAGCAGGCTATCCAGATTGCTATCGAGCAAAAATCAGGATTTCAGCAAATGCTGGCAGGTATCGTAAACCATTTGCTTGGACTGGCATATTCTCTCGATAGAAATTATGGCTTTGAAGGATCAGAATCTATTAATCAAATAAATAAAGCAAAGATTATAATTCTTGAAAATTTTAAAGATATTAAACCAAAAGAAATTGCAGATAAGCTGAATATGAGCTACTCCAACTTTAGAAAGATATTTAAGGAGTATACAGGTTTTGCTCCATCACAATATATTCAGGAGTTGAAAATTCAGAAATCAAAAGAACTATTGACAAATACCTTAATTCCTGTAAAAGAAATAGCATATCTTATGGGGTTTGAAAATCAGGAATACTTCTTCACTGCATTTAAGAAAAAGAATAAGATTACTCCTATCGAGTATCGTAAATTTACACAGGGAGAATAATAAAAAGAGGAACTTAAAGGTTCCTCTTTTTATTTATAGATTATAATATGGAAGGGTATATGGCCGCCTGTATTGATAATAATATAATCGGTGGTTTTCGGCCTCACTGTCATTTACAAAACTAAGTGTTGCCGGATTCCATTTCACAGGACGTTTCAGTTCTGTAGCAATGTTTGCAAGGCAGCAAAGTGTGTTTGTACCGCAACCGACCTCAACCGAAGCAACAGGATTTTTGCGGGAACGAACACAATCAATAAAGTTTTGCATATGAGGGGAGCTGACTTCGAATTCTCCTGCTTTCACTCCGCCGGTTTTCTTCTCATCCTCTTTCAGCAAAGCAGGATCTGAACATGCCAGAAATCCACGGGCGACTTGTATCCATCCTTTGCTACCAATGAATTTAATCCCTTGTGCATCTGGATCATCATCCCTGTAAGGTTGCTCTGACATTTCTATTCCATTAGCATATTTCATTGTCAGGTATTTAGTACCGTTATATCCTTTTGGTATATACTGTACAGGACCCGAACCATCCATGCCGATTGCAGCTTGTGATATGTCGAACATATGGGCGCCCCAATCTGCTGTAAAGCCATTTCCAGTTTCGCTATACCAACGCCATGCACCCCACAATTGCTCGTTTTGTTCAGGCTCAAGTGATATAGGAGGACATAGATCCGGATGATAGTGTACTTTCGGATCGTTTAATGGTCCTAGCCATAAGTTGAAATTCAAATTATTTGGTACTTGTTGTTCAGGTAAATTGAGAGGTTTAGGAGGATCTCCCACTTTGGCATATATTTTTTCTATATGCCCTATGGCTCCGGATTGTACCAGTTCTATTGCTTTTATAAATTCTTTACTGGAACGTTGTTGGCTTCCTACTTGCAATACCCGCTTATTATCACGTACAGCCCTTACCATAGCCAAGCCTTCGGTAATGGTGTAAGCCAGAGGTTTTTGACAATATACATCTTTCCCAGCCTGACAAGCATGTATAACATTCAATGCATGCCAATGATCAGGTGTAGCTATAGACACAGCATCTATATCTTTTCTGTTCAGCAACTCTTCATAAAATTCATATTTATCGCAGCGGATTACCATTTTCTGAGTGGTTTGCCAGGCTTGTATTTTTCTTCTGAAACGCTCAGTTTTTAGTGAATCTACATCGCTACAGGCAGCAACCTGCACTCCGGGACAATTGCTGAAACTACTAAAATCAGATAATCCCTGTTGCCCCAGCCCTATAAAACCCAATACGACTCTATCGCTCGGAGCAATCCGTATTCCATTCATCGACCAGCTTGGGATAATGGTTAAGCTGGCTAAACCTAACGCTGATAATTTGAGAAATTCTCTGCGGTTTACCTTATTTTTCTCTTGCATCTTCTATTAGTATTAAATTTTAGGTATGAGATGCAAGATACCTAAATTTTAATATTAAAAGGTTTTATCAGTCCATTTATTTGTTCTTTTGTTAATCCTTCGGGATGATATCCGCATGTTTTTGCAAAAGCATATATTTGTGCAGACTTAGATAAGGTGTCGATCAGATCAAATGTATCTGTCAGATTTTCGCCGATAGCGAAAGCTCCATGTTTTTCCCATATAACGATATCATGTTTTTCCAGTACGGGCAAGGTCAAATCGGCGATTGCCACTGTTCCGGGGACCTCATATGGGACAAGACCAATGCCCCGGGGAACTACAATAAATGTTTCGGGATGCATCGACCAAAGCAAGTTATTCAAAGCGTCTTCATTCTTTAGTTCTTTAATATGCGATAATGCGATCAGATCAGTTGGGTGTGTATGGAGTACTAACCTGTTTTTCGAGCCTTTTTTCTTGAATGATGAAAGGATAGAGAAATGGGATGCCAACTCTGAAGTCGGTTTTATATTTTCTTCTGCTATCACATCGTATGAGTTACCGTCTGATGAAATACGTATAATCGCTCCATTTTTTAACGGATCTTTGGCTACATCCCGCATTCGTTTACCTGTACCCGTTACAAAGAAGAAATCACCCGATAATTCTTTCATTTCACCAGGTAAACCATAAGTAGATAGTGACGGTAGATCTTTGTTCTCATCTCCTATTATGTCACTGATATTGATAGATATATTTCCGGCGTTTCGTTCAGCCCAACCTTTTTGCCACAGATATCCGGCTATTTCAGCTACTTCGTCAAGCTGTTCTTTTAGCTTGTCATTTACTTTTAGTTTCATTTTATATTTCAAAGTTGAGGGAAAATAATAGAAAAAATAAGGATTGCCAGCCCCGCTACAAGCACTATTATAGTTTTGTTGGCTGCACCTTTCCATTCTTTTAAAATTATACCCCATAAATTACTAAATAATACATTTAAAGACATTAGTATACTCCATGAGAATGCCATCATAACACTACCCGTCTCAAAGAAACTTTGTCCTACTCCCAGTCCGAAAAACTGGGAATACCATAATAGTCCGGCCAAAGCACAAAACAATAAGTTGTTTATCCAGTTTGAACCGGAGATAGAAATATAGTCTTTGAATGTTTTGTTTCTGTAATTCTGAAAAAGGCAATAACAGGCATTTGTGATAAAACCTCCGATTGTAACTAATAATATTACTGGGTTCAATACTAATAAACTGTTTGTTCCTAATTCCAGAATACGGGCTTTAATAGGTGCTCCTGCTTCCAGCCCGAGATTGAAGCAAGCACTCATTATACCGGCCATTAATGCTATTAATATGCCTTTTTTCAGAGCAAAGTCTTTAATAGCTTTCTTTTTCTCTTCTTCAGTCATATTCCGTGACTTCAAAGCTCCTGCATAACCAATAACAGCTATACCTGCTATAGCAATACTCACTCCAATAAGGAGTATCAGCCCATTACCTGTGAATAAGTTTTCACCTCTGAGTAAAGCCGGAATAAGTGTGCCAAAAGCCGAACATGTACCCAAAGCCAGAGACTGCCCGAGAGCAATACCCAGATATCGCATACTTAGCCCAAAGGTAAGTCCGCCGATACCCCAGAGTATTCCATAGCCTACCGATTTATAAGCAGCATCCCCGGTCATAATTATCTCAGAAAGGGAATTACCGGAAGGTATAGCCATGTGAGCACCTATCATAGGAAAAAAGATCCAGGCAAAAACACCTTGTACAAGCCAAAAGCATTCCCACGACCAATTCTTTACTTTATTAATTGGGACGTAAGAACTGGATTGCCCCAGACTACCGATTGCGATTATAACCAAACCTAATATTGTATTCATATATGTTTGCTATTTCATCTTTTTGAAGTCACGCTTTTTTCATATTGTTGTACTTCTGCGATATAATCTTCACCAACAGCAATATCATTTATCAGGCAGAAGTAATCCCATACAGCATTCCATGGTAATCCTTTCGATTCTTCAAGAAGAGCCAGCCTTTCAAAATACTGACCATTACCCTCGTATTCGCGTAATTTTGCTAACGGTTCGAGCAACGCCTGCAGAAAAGCTTTTTGTGTAGCACGTATACCAATTACATAGGCTCCAATACGGTTGATAGATGCATCAAAGAAATCAAGTCCTACATTTACTCTGTTCAGGGCATCGGCACGGACGATTTCTTTTGCTAATTCGCAGATATCATCATTCAGAATTACCACATGATCAGAATCCCAACGGATAGGGCGACTTACATGTAACATTATTTCTGGTGTAAATAGCAATAGTGATGATATTTTATCAGCTACATTTTCAGATAAGTGGAAGTGTCCGGTATCCAATGTGACAATCTTTTGTTTCTTGGCACCATATCCCAGATAGAAGTCATGTGAACCTACAGTATAACTTTCCAGTGCGATACCAAATAGTTTCGACTCCAGACAGTCTTTCATATGCTTGTATTCTGTCGCAAATATCTCGTCTAACGATTGTTCCAGTATCTGGCGGTATTTATATCGGTTTACAGTCAGGTCTTTCGAACCGTCGTGTATCCATAGGTTCATTATACAAGGATCGTTTTGGAATTTACCCATTTCTTCGGAAATTATACGGCATCGCTTCGTGTGCTCAATCCAAAAATCACGTATCGCTTTATCCGGATTTGCTAAAGTAAGATCGCCGCTTTTAGGGTGTCCGAAAGAGGTAGAATTAAAGTCCAGTTTCAGGTCTTTTTCTTTGGCCCATTGCATCCAACTTGTAAAATGCTCAGGCTCCACTTCATCGCGGTCAATAACTTTATCGCCGAACTCTCCATATGTTTCGTGGAGATTAAGACGATGTTTCCCTGCTATAAGTGTCAACACTTTTTCTATATCACTGCGTATTTCATCTATATTACGTGCTTTGCCTGGGTAGTTCCCTGTAGCCTGTATTCCCCCTCCGCCTACATTGTTCAGATTTTCAAATCCTGTAACATCATCTGCTTGCCAACAATGGATAGATATTGCTATTTTTTGTAGCCTTTTTAATGCAGCTTCAGTATCTATACCTAACGCCGCATAGCGTTCTTTTGCAATCTCATATGATTTTTGGATTAACTCTGTTTTTTTCATGGTAACAAGGTATTTATGATTTAATTTTTAAAGTTTTCAAAAAATGTTTGTAAGCATTCTCCCAAAGCTGTACATCTTCCGGATAGAATATTTCGGATTCGAATGAATTGCGAATGATTTCCCTTATCTCCTTTAGTGATTTTACTAATCCCAGCCCTTTAGCCTGCATCATTATATTGCCTATGGCAGTGGCTTCGCAAGGCCCGGCAATGACAGGTAACCCTATCGAATTGGCTGTATATTGATTTAATATTTTATTTTGAGAGCCTCCTCCAATAATATGCAGGGTTTCTATTTTGAAAGGAGCCATCTCTTTTAGGCAGTTGAAGGTATATTTATATTTAAATACCAGACTGTCAAAAATACAACGAATAAATTCAGCATCGGATTCAGGTGCTTTTTGCCCTGTGTTGTTACAGAAGTTCCTGATCGCATTGGTCATGCTTGCCGGATTGGCAAAAGAAGGGTCATCAGGGTCGACAAAAAACTGGAATCTTTCTGTAAAATTGGATAATGCTATTATCTCTGCATAGTTATAAACCCGTCCGGCGTCTTCCCATTCTTTACGACATTGCTCGAGCAACCACATACCGGCGATGTTCTTCAAAAAACGTATTGTTCCGTCAACTCCTCCTTCGTTGGTGAAATTCATTTTGTATGACATATCGTTTATGAGCGGTTCTTTAACCTCAATCCCCATCAGCGACCATGTGCCGGAACTTATATAGGCGAAATGTTTATTTTTTGCAGGTGTAGATATAATTGCCGATGCGGTGTCATGTCCAGCAACAGCTATAACCGGTATGGATGATATATTACATTCTTTAGCCACAGATTCTCTGAGTAATCCTATTACTTTTCCCGGCATTACTATAGGAGGCATTATGGATGAGCTTATCCCTATCGCTTTGAGTAATTCTCCTTCAAATTTTTTAGTAATCGGATTTAATAATTGAGATGTAGAGGCTATCGTATATTCACATACCTTATTTCCGGTAAGGATGTAAGCAAGTGCATCCGGTAAAAATAGGATTTGATCAGATGCTTTTAATGCCGATGAATTTTCTTTTTTTGCTGCTGATAACTGAAACAAGCTATTGAAATTCATTATCTGTATACCTGTTAGCTGATAAAGTTCTTTTTTGGATATAATCTTGAAATATTCTTCGGGAATACCTTCAGTATATGGATCCCTGTAAGAGCGTGGTATACTTAGTATAGAACCGTCATCACCTATATACACAAAATCTACACCCCAGGTATCAATACCAATTGCATCTATCCTTATATTTTGAGCAGAAGCACTATTTAATCCATCTTTTATAGCTTCGTAAAGAGTAAATATATCCCAGTAGTATTTATCATGTATTCTTATTATTTTGTTAGGAAATCTGGTTAGTTCCTTAAGCTCCAGTATGCCATCGGTCAGCGTACCCAGCATAGCACGTCCATTTGTAGCACCCAGATCAAAAGCTATAAAGTTAAAAGTATTCATTAGGTCATTTTGATAAATGTTATGATACAAAATTACTTTTACTCCAGCTCTGTTAATTGATGAATTTGCTTTTAATACTTTGTAAAATGATATGATATAATTAATTATCAACTGATTTGTACTCCTGGATTATGCTTTTGCCATTTATTATGCTGCGAAAATCATTTTTCTAAATATTTTATTAAATGATATCATCGCTTGCGGTAGAGAATGAGTTTATGATTTTGGGAAGTTAAGGTTCTCAATAAAGTTCGATTTTGTCCTGAAATAGAAAGATGCTAATAAATAATATATTAGCATCCTTTATAATTGATAACTCTATCAGAAGATGTATCTTAACGTTGTGCTTCCAGAGTATATGTAAAGCTATCTGCGCGGTAATATCCAATATTATATTCAATAGGTACATCGTTGATATCATATACAAATCTTTTGCGTATCAATATCGGATCATTGGCTGATATTTCTAACTTCTCGGCAATGAAATCTCCTGCCAGTCGTGCGAATATCTCTTCCTTAGAAGTTTTTACCACTATGTTATAATTCTGTTCTAACAATTCGTATAAAGGTGTATTGAAATTTTCTTCACCAGTAAGGGGAATGTTCGGATTAAAGTAAGATATAAAGTAAACAAATGGGTATTCTTCACCTCCCCTTACACGTTCAAGCTTTAGGCATCTGGAATCTACTTCTATACCGAAAAAGTCTGCAACCTCTTTATGTATTTTCTGTGTACCTACATATAGCTCGAAATTTTTTATTTTTATTCCCAACATCTTCATCTCCTGTGAGAAGCTCAGCCAGTTTTTGACGCCTCCTACAAAACCTTTTCGAGCCACCTTTGTACCATACCCTTTCCGGCGTATGAGTAGTCCTTCAAAAACCAATTTGTTAATTGCCTGTCTGAGGGTATTTCTCGATATGTTAAATTGCTTCGATAATTCAATCTCTTTAGGCAATAATTTACCATTTTTATACTCCTCATCTTCTATAAGTCTTCGCAAGACTTCTTCTGCCTGTAAATGAAGAGGTTTTGAACTTTCGCGATCAACTTCTATTTTCATATATGCATTTTTTGAATTATCTACTATTTCACAAAATAACACAAAAAAATGTTGGTAAACAAAAAAAGATTGATATATTTGCACAATAGTAAATATGTATGAACATATTATCTAAAATGATCTTTAATTAAAATGAATGATATACTATGAGGAAGCCCAATTATGACAAATATCCTGCTACGAAAATTGCAGGTGCTGTCTTGGTAGGATGGAATGAAATTATTAAATCTTTAGGGAAAACGCTGAAGTCATGTCCGGTTATGGCTATAGATATGTATGTGGGTGTTTACGAGGACGATGTAATATCTCAGGTGAGTATTTTACAGCCGGAACTATTTTTTAATACCAGAGATTTATTTAAGAGTGAGCAAGAAATCCGGAGAATGACAGGACGGTTTATGACTGATGATGTTCTATTTGGTTATATAACTAATTTGTCAATATTAGACTATTTTGATCCTGAGAAGCTGGAAAATGCAAAAAATAAGATAGCTAAACATGGAGGCTCAGCAATCGTTGTAGGTAGTGGGGCGTCTCTGGTAGTACCATCATCAGCATGTGTAATCTATGTTGATATGGCCCGGTGGGAGATTCAGCAGCGTTTTCGTGCGCATAGTATTTCTGCTCTTGGAATTGATGATAGAAACGAGCCAATATCAATACAACATAAACGGGGGTACTTCAATGACTGGCGCATATGTGATATGCATAAACATACATTGTATCATCGTGTGTCATACTGGCTTGATACTCATGACAGGGGGAAGCCTAAGATGATAGATAAAGAAACATTTTTCAAGGGGATTGAAGCTACTGTCACAAAGCCTTTCAGGGTAGTTCCATTCTTTGACCCTGCACCGTGGGGCGGTCAATGGATGAAAGATACTTTTGGTCTTGATAATGATAATATAAACTATGGATGGTGTTTCGATTGTGTTCCTGAAGAAAATAGTCTTTATCTTAACATAGATGGAATCCTGTTTGAAATGCCGGCTTTGAATCTTGTTCTATTAAAAAGCCTTGATTTGTTGGGAGAGCCGGTAGAATCTCGTTTTGGTAAAGAATTTCCTATCCGTTTCGATTTTCTGGATACAGTTCAGGGTGGAAGCCTGAGTTTGCAGGTGCATCCTACAACTCAGTTTGTTCATGATTCATTTGGGATTCATTATACTCAGGATGAAAGCTATTATATGATGGATGCTAAAGACGACGCTGTTGTATATCTAGGCCTTAAAACAGGTATATCTAAAGATGAAATGATAAGTGATCTGGAAAAAGCGCAGAAAGGTGAATTGGTTTTTGATGCTGAAAAGTATACAAATAAAATTCCGGCAAAAAAACATGACCATTTTCTGATACCGAACGGGACGGTACACTGCTCCGGGCCTCAGGGAGTTGTTTTGGAAATTAGTTCTACGCCTAACTTATTTACTTTCAAACTCTGGGACTGGGAGCGTTTAGGCCTTGACGGGAAGCCGCGTCCGATAAATGTAGAAAGAGGTAAAAAAGTAATAGACTGGTCGAGAGATACGGAATACACATATAAGAACTTAGTGAATGTATGTTCAGTCATATCGGAGGGTGATGGATGGATGGAAGAAAGAACAGGACTTCATCCTAATGAGTTTATAGAAACCCGGAGATTCCGTTTTTCTAAAACAACATGGCATAAAACGAATAATAGCGTTAATGTGTTAAACCTTGTAGAAGGAGAAGAAGTTATAGTGGAAGATCCAAAAGGAAATTTCGAACCGTTTATAGTACATTACGCTGAAACATTCATAATTCCTGCTGCTTTAGGTGAGTACACAATTACACCGACCGGGGATTCTGCCGGAAAGGAATGTATGGTAATAAAAGCATATGTGAGGTTTTAATTTTATAACGGATTTTTATGACAGCAAATAAATCAAATACTATAAAAATACTCATTCCTATCCTCTTTAGCTTTTTTGTAATGGGAATGGTCGATATTGTGGGGCTTTCAACGAATTATCTGAAAAAAGATTTCTCACTTGATGAGCTTACATCCAGTATTATACCGATGATGGTCTTTTTCTGGTTCGCAATTTTCTCTATACCTACAGGATTGCTTATGAACCGTATCGGCCGTAAAAAGACCGTGTTATTGGCTATTCTGATAGAATGTATATCTCTGGCTTTACCTTTTTTCTTTTACAACTTTTATGTGGTTATATTTTCCTTTGCCCTTTTGGGTATTGGCAATACGATATTGCAGGTTTCTTTAAATCCTTTGGTTGCCAGCATAGTAGATGATAATAAATTGGCAGGTACTCTTACATTCGGGCAATTTATCAAAGCTGTATCTTCTTTTGTAGGCCCAATCATAGCCAGTATAGCTGTAAAAAACTATGGCGACTGGAAATTAATATTGTTAGTATTTGCTGTAACATCTCTTATATCGTTTGCTTGGTTGTATCTGGTACCCATCAAAAAAGAGGAAAATATTGATACAGCACAGGCTTCTTTTACCAATACTCTGGGATTGCTGAAAGATAGTCTTATTTTACAGATGTTTCTGGGTATTTTATTAATCGTGGGCATCGATGTTTGTATGAATGTAAATACCCCACAACTTTTGGAGCAGAGGCTTGGCTTTTCAACAGAAGATGCAACTCTGGGTTCAAGTTTGTATTTTGGTGCAAGAACCCTGGGTGCATTTTTAGGATCTATTATTCTATTGAAAGTAGATCCTTCAAAATTCATGAAAATTAATATGATTGTAGCCATTCCCGCATTTCTTATACTTATGTTTTTGGGAGAAAAATGGATGTTGTTTGCTGCAATTTTCATTATAGGACTGACCTGTGCAAATGTTTTCTCTGTAATATTTTCATTAGCTATGCAGTATCGTCCACAGAAAGCTAATGAAATATCTTCTCTGATGATTATGGGGGTAGCAGGAGGCGCAGTTGTTACCCCATTAGTGGGAATTGTAGCAAAACACTTCGGGTTAGGTATTAGTTTTGGAGTTTTGCTGCTAAGTGCGGTATATATTTATTTATTATCACTTAAATTTAAGAAAAAATCATAAACCCATGTATATTAACGATCAACGGATAGTTCTGACTCTTGATGCCGGAGGTACAAATTTTGTTTTTTCTGCAGTTCAGGCCTATAAAGAGGTTGGCGAACATTTTGTCCTGCCTGCTGTTTCAGATGATCTGGATAAATGTCTGGAACAGCTTGTATATGGTTTTGAAACTATCAAATCGACTCTGGATACCGAGCCTGTAGCGATAAGTTTTGCTTTTCCCGGTCCTGCCGATTATAAAAATGGTATAATCGGTGATTTGCCTAACTTTAAGGCTTTTCGTGGAGGTGTTGCATTAGGCCCATATCTGTATGCTAAATTTCAGATTCCTGTATATATCAATAATGATGGAAATCTATTTGCATACGGTGAAGCTTTACATGGAGCTTTACCTATGGTGAATTATTGGCTGAGTAATGCCGGAAATCCAAAACGATATTCAAATTTATTAGGCATAACTTTAGGTACCGGTTTTGGTGCCGGGGTAGTAATCAATAAAACTCTGCTTACCGGAGATAATGGCTGTGGGGGTGATGTGTGGATAATGAAGAACAAAAAATATCCGAATCATATCGTTGAAGAAAGTGTAAGTATACGTGCTGTAAAAAGGGTTTATCAGGAGTTGTCAGGTAAAGATACTTCTAATCTTACCCCAAAAGATATTTTTGATATTGCAGAAGGAAATATCAGTGGAGACCGTGATGCAGCTATCAGAAGTTTCGAAGAAATGGGAGAGATGATTGGAGATATAATGACATATGCGTTAACATTGGTGGATGGCATAGTTGTTATCGGGGGCGGTCTTACAGGTGCATCAAAGTATATACTTAAGGGAGTGATGAAAGAGTTGGATGGTGACATCAATATGTTTGGCGGAACTTCATTCTCTAAAACCCAGATGGATATATATAATTTGATGGATGAAGAAGATAAAAGTAAGTTTCTTCAGAATGAAGATATTCAGGTAAAAATTCCAGGAAGTGATGATCTTGTCCATTATAATAAAACGAAAAAAACGGGTATTGTAATATCCCATATAGGTACCAGTGAGGCTGTTATGTATGGAGCTTATGCATATGCTTTACAGCAACTGGACTCATAACAGATTGTTTTATATTATAGAAAGTTATCCCTCGGTTGTTTATCAATTGAGGGATTATTTATTTAGATATACTGATTCTAAATCTCTTTTAATAAAGGAATTCTTCGAAAATCCTTATAGGCAGATAAAATGATTCCGGATAATCACAGGGATTATCCGGAATACATAGTAACTCTACCTTAAAAAATTATTTGCCAATACCCCAGTTTGTATTAGGAGTATCTCCCATTTCAAGAACAAGGCTACCTCCTTTTAATAATTCGGATGCAGGAAAATGGAATGTATTTAAAGTCTTGCCGTTTAATACAGCTTTTTGTACATACATATTCTTCTTAGATGCATTTTTTGCTTCGATGGTGAACTTCTTACCGCGTCCATATTTGTTTCCCAGGTCAATTTCAACCTTCTCAAACAATGGGCTTGCAATTTCATAGATAGGGTCTACACGTGCTCCGCCGTCAACCTGAAATAGTCCGATGGTGGCCATAATTGCCCAGGCGCTCATTTGTCCCTGGTCTTCATCTCCAAGATATGCATTTGCGGGTTCATAACCATAATAACGGTCGAGTATTGAGCGGCTCCATCTTTGGGTTAGCCATGGTTTTCCTGCCCAGCTGAATAAGAATGCAAAATGCATTGATTGTTGATTTCCCTGAACAATCGGATGATCCCAATATTGATCATTCGGAGCATTGTAACGCCATGATTCATCTTGGTTGAATCCCCATTCGAGGCGATCGAGAAAACGTTCTTTTCCAATCTTTTCAACTAATGCGGGTACATCTTGCGGGACAAAGAATGTTAGTTGCCAGGCATTTCCTTCCACATAATGATGGTTGGCTCCACTGCGGAACGGATCGAAGTTTTCCATCCATTTGCCGCTACTATCCTTCATGTGACAATATCCTTCGTCACTGATAACATTTTTCCACCAGTAGCCGCGATCATTGAATATGTTGTATACCTCGTTATTACCTAACGCTTTGGCTAATTGACCTACAGTCCAGTCATCGTATGAGTATTCCATTGTATTGGAGAAGCGTCCCAGGTCTGACGGTACATATTTATATTTCATGTAATGTACAAGGTCGCGGTTTCCAGCATATCCTTTAAATACTTTTTGTGCTGGCGTTGTCTGCATCTTTATAGCAGCCTCCAATGCTTTATTGGCATCAAAATCACGTATCCCCATCTGATATGCACCTACAATAAGAGGAATTTCATGCTCTCCTACCATTACAGGTATATAGTTCATTCCTGCAGGGCCTTTGGCAAGCCATCCGTTTGCGTTATACATAGATAGCTGAGATTTAACCCATTTACTGCTCCATTCCGGAGTAACCAGATTCCAGAATTGATTCAGGTTCCAGAATGTATTCCAGAATGCGTCACAACCTAGCATTACATCATTTGACGGATCTGCAACTTTACGTTTTTTTCCATCTGTAGATATCCATTCTCCATTTACATCACTCCATGTATTACGGCTACAGGTTGCCCTGTACATATTATTATAGAAACGTACTTTTTCGAGGCGGTCGTTAGTGGTTATCTTCATACGATCGAAAATATCATTCCACGTATTTACCTGATTTTGACGTACTGCCTCAAAATTCCATCCAAATTTGTCTGTGACTTCTGTTTTTAAGTTTTCGTTTGCATTTGCAATGCTTACTAACGATATACCCGAACGCACCTGTACTATAGGATGTTTTGTTTGATCGAATTCAACAAATACCCCTGCATCCTTACACTCTCCTGTAATAAGTTCATTTACGTTATTCGAGATATTCTTTTCTACCCAGCTTCCCATGCTTTTAATGGGTTGATCAAATTCGATAACAAAATGTACTGTATAGTCCTGATCGGCATCGTAACTCCATACATTTGGCGAAAACTGATGGCTGGAGCCCTCAATACGATAGTCACTAACTTTATTAAGTTTTATTTGTTTAAGTTGGAAATTTTGTTCTGTCGGCGGATGTAAGTCAATCATAATACGAGACCCACTCCTGTCTTTAGGAAATGTAAATCGCTCAAAACCACACCTTGTTGTAGCTGTGACCTCGGCTTTAATATTGTAATCGGTCAGATCGGCACTATAATATCCGATGTCAGCTTTTTCTGTACGTTTATTGATACGCGAGCGATAGCCTTCATCCGGTTTTTGTTCATCGCCAATATTTGTTTTTAATTCGCCATTTGTAGCCATAATACCTAATCCTCCTAAAGTCCATTCATGTATATGACTGAAACATCCTATATTTTCGAATGATGGTTGATAACCTGCTTGCCAACCGTTATTCTGATTATCCGGACTCATTTTTACCATACTGAATGGCATCCATGGTCCTGGGGCAATCATCCAGCGCGAATGGGCTGTCCCAATGCGGGTATCTACGTAATCCGCATTTGTCTGTAGTTTTTGAGGGGCTCTTTTTACTACTCCCTGTTCTATTTCTACACCATCTTTTAGTATGCGGTATTTGCTGTTTCTCTCTTGTTTAACCTGAGGCATAGGTGCTTCTAGTTGGTATCTCCCGGCTTCGATTGTTTGGCTGAGTATTTCTTTGCCATCCAGTTGTACACTTATTTTTGAAGATCCCTCCAGCCATTGGGTATCTACGATAAGAGGCTGATGTCTGTTCTTTGTATTGGCTATTTCGTATGGTGCAGGATATACATCTCTTATAAAGAAATTATTAGCTGTTGTAACTTTTATACCTTCAGGCCCTTCCATGTGTACTTCATCAAATAGTATCCACGACCCTTCAAGTACGGTTATTGTGACAATATTGCCACCTTTTTTCAATATATTCCTGTTTATAGGTATTTCCAATGCTTTGTATGTAGAATTACGCAAGTCTCCTGCAATAGCAAGGGTGTCTGTTACGGCTTCCTGATTATTGGCCTTGCGTTGTTTTGCAAGAGTAGCCTGATCACCCAATTGAAATTTTTCGTCTTGTGTGTTTATACTGACTTTTACCAGAGGCAAAAATGTTTTGGCGTAGTCTAATAAATTAATGACTAATTTATAATCTCCGTTATTGGGTAAATTATCCAGGCCAAATAAAATATTGACCTGATGTGTCCGCCAACCTGATGTTGGCCATGTGCCTCCCCATGTGTCAGTGGGGCCGGGCAGGACATAAGGAAAGTCTCTTTTTATGTCGGAATGATTTATCAAATAAAATTTGTCCTCATATCCAAAATCATTCGCTAGAAATTGCCTGAAGTCTTTCGGTCCTAATGCAAAATCTGAAGAAGAATTGTTTTCTGTGCCTATCGCCCATATTTTATGAGGCGGTGCCTGTTTGGCATAAGTGATTGTTGCAGTAAGGCATATTGCAATAATCAATAAGAGGTTCTTTCTTTTCATTATTAATAGGTGTTTATAGTTAGTTTAAGATTATTATATACTATATGTTCATACATTTATTGAATTGTAAAGAAAGCTAGTTTTTTCTAATTTTCAAAATATTAAGAACCTTTTTTTATTATTTGTTTCACTATTAATATTTATTATTACTTTACTTGCATCTTTATATATATATACATATTTATCATTATGGGATTTGTTGTCGTATGTGATATTCCAGCTTGTATTCAGAGGTAAATTAAAATAAGGAGTACCGAATAAAGGTGACTTATATTATTTATATCCGATTTAGAGTTCATCTCTAGCTATTTTTTATTGAGTTTTTGTTAATTATTGTTCAAACAATAATTACTATGTAATTACAACTTTGCTTACATCGGTATTACCATTTGCATTTATATATAAATAACTATTATTTCATTAATAATAAGATAATTATTTCATAAATATTTAATTGTTAATATAATTTTTTTTGCTGTTTTTAGAAAAAAATTGATGAAAATTATGCTTGAAATAAAAACATTTTATATATTAGCGGCATGAAACTATGTTTATACATATGTAAACTAAGTTTAAACTAAAGAAACTATATTCTAAAATCCAATTATCAGCAATAATTATTGAGAAACACAAAACTCGCTGAAGGAGATAAACTAAATAGATGCTATGATAAAACTAAAAGAAAATCTAAAATTATGATTATTAACAGATGTTTCATCACTCTTTGTATATTGTTAAGCTCCATACAGTTGTTTGGTCAGAATGTAAAAGTATATACTCAAGTTCCTTCTGATCAGGTTTCTGCTACTGCGAGCAGTGAATTGCCTAAAGCAACGGCTATGGAAGCTGTAAATGGGGAAGGAATGCAAGATGATATGCATATTGCGCAGAATCTGGGAATGAAAATGTGGACATCTAAGGTGTCGGCAGAAAGAGTGCGTGCAAATGAGTTTACAAAAGAAGGAGTTGTCTGGTTTATGTGTGAAATTGGTAAAACTCCGGCTCCGGTACATGTAGACTTAATCAGGATATGGAATCAAAACCAAAGCCAACATACTCGCCGGGGACTGAAAAAATATACATTGAATATTCTGCTGATGGAAAGACTTGGAAGCTGTTAAAGAATAAGGGGCTGGATTATCATATAATAAAAGAATCTGTAGGCCGAAATCCCGAACCTGCAAGCTTCACATTGGAAACAGGAGGTATTAAAATAAAATATCTTTGTATAACAGCAGACACTAAGGATGGTAATTATTACGATCGTAACAACAAGCTTATTCTAAGGGAAGCAAGTGATATGCATCAGAATATAGATTATTATGGACTGAGCGAGATTAGATTTTATCAGAAAGAAAATAAGCAGATTGCAAAATTAGATAAACTATCAGATATTTCTTTTGAGGCATCTCAAGGTTATCTGAAAACGGATAATGGCCCCTCGCGTGAATATGTGTTGAAATTGGATGCTCCTCTCTATTGTGGTGGTCAATTGGATTTTGCTATAAACGGGCAAACGTGGTCTAAAGTAATAGATCCTTCTCCAATCGGGATATCTTCTGTAGAAGCCCTGTTTCCTCCCGGATATATGGAAGAAAGCGCCGATCTGAAAATTAAACTATCCACTCGTCAGGGAAATGTGGAAAAAGAATACAATATACCGGGTGCGCGCCAGTGGAAGCTCTATTTCCTGCCTCATTCACATTTGGATATAGGATATACTCATGCTCAGGATGATGTGATGAAGTTACAGTGGCGCAATTTTGACCGGGCATTAGAGTTGGCTGAACGTTCGGCAAGTAACCCCGAAGGTTCGAGGTTTAAATGGAATTCTGAGGCTACATGGGCTCTGATGGGTTATCTGGAGCATTATAAAGGTACTGAAAAATATGATAAAATAATTCATGCTATTCAGGATGGTACGCTAGGTGTAGATGCTTCTCTTGGTAGTATTCTTACAGGAATTTGCAAGCAGGAAGAACTGATGCATTTATTTGATGACGCGCATAAAATATCCCGTTTGACCGGCGTCGAGTTTAATACAGCAATGATGAGTGATGTTCCGGGACAATCTTGGGGAATGGTTACTGCAATGGCGCAGAATGGAGTTAAATATTATTCGGCAGGGCCTAATTATGTACCTTTCTATGGAAAAGTAGGAAACGACAGGGCTGCTCATTTACATGTGAAATGGGGAGACAAACCGTTCTATTGGCAGTCGCAATCAGGAAAAGAAAAGATATTATTTTGGCAAACGGGTAGAGGATATTCTTTATTTCACGGGTGGCTGGCAAACCGTCTTTCTGTGTGCGGGCTTACTCCTATATGGGAATATCTGACAAACTTGGAAGCCCGTGAATACCCATACTCTACATGCTATCTCCGGTATACTGTGAATGGAGATAATGGGCCACCGGATGAATTGATGCCTGATGTCATTAAAGAATGGAATGAAAAATATGATTCTCCCCAATTTTATATAGGTACAACTAAAGAACTTTTTTCTGAGTTTGAGAAGGAGTATAAAAATGATATACCTGTTTATAGTGGCGATATGACGCCAACTTGGGAAGATGGTGCTGCGTCTACTGCCCGCGAACTGGCTATGAACCGTGAGAGTTCTGAGCGGTTGAACCAGACAGAAATCTTATGGGGAATGCTTAATCCGAAACTATTTCCTGTTAATGATTTCTTAGAAGCTTGGAAAAATGTAGTTCTTTTCTCCGAACATACATGGGGGGCATCAGCCAGTGGCCCGGAACCGGAGTCGGAGTTCACCAAGAAATTATGGGCAGGTAAAAAGCTCTATGCAGATAATGCCGATTCCCAATCAAAGAAACTATATACGGATGTTCTTGACGGGATTCAATCCGATAATGGAAATTATATACATGTATTCAATACAAATCTCTGGAAGAGAAGCGATATTGTAAAGATCGACAAGACTGTAGACCTGCAAGGTAAAGCTTTAATGTCACCGTCAGGGAATCTGATCCCGTTGCAAAGGTTACATGATGGAAGCTGGATTTTTGTGGTAAAAGAGATAGCTGCTCTTTCTTCTTCTGTATATCAAATTGTAGATGATACGAGAAAGAATACCGGAATAAAATCTATGATTCAAGATAATGTACTGGACAATGGTATCATACATATTGAAATAGATAAAGTGAAAGGGACGATTTCTACCTTGACTAAAACAGGAGAAAAATATAATTATGCTTCAGAACGAGGATTGAATGATTATGTATATACCGGACGGCTCGCTTCAGATCCTCAATGGGTGGATAACATCAAACGGATAACAGTATTAGATGACGGAGAAGTAGCTGCTACATTGCGTATTGAATCTGATGCTCCGGGTTGTCATTCTCTATTGAGAGATGTGACCGTTTATAAAGAGCTTGGGCGTATAGATATTATTAATACTGTAGATAAAAAAAATATCTATAAACCGGAGAATGTTCGCTTTGTTTTTCCATTTAATATCGAGCATGGTGAGATTTCAATGGATTTGGCTATGAGTGAAATGCATCCGGAACGTGAACAGTTGACCGGCGTAAATAAGAACTATTATTCTATACAAAATTGCCTTAGTGCAAGTAACCTGAGCCATGGTATTTATTTGACAACAATTGATGCTCCTTTCGTAGAGCTGGGTGAAATGAGCAGCGATGTCTGGCGGTCAGAACAAAGTGGTTTGGGATGGAGGTCTTCTGCCATAATTTCTCCCAAAATCTATTCATGGGCGATGAATAATTCGTGGAGGACTAATTATAAAGCTTCACAGGAGGGCATAACTATATTCCGCTATTCGCTGGAGCTTTTCGATCCGTTTGAACCTCAATTAAAAAAACAGGGGTTGGAGCAGGCACAAAAGATGATTACAGTTTTATCTGACAAACCTGCCGGAGTAGAAACTCTCTTCAGGCTTAAAGGGAAAAATCAGATTTCTGTTTCCACAATTAAGCCTTCTGATGACGGCAATGGATATATATTGAGATTGTTGAATATGAACGATCAGAGTGTTCATTCATCTTTTATCTGGGGAAGCTTACAAGCTGAAAAAGTGTTTGTATGCAATCACAACCAGAAGCAGACAAAGGAGTTTGATGATTCTTCTTTCTGGCTTAAACCCTATGAGTGCATAACATTAAAGCTAATTACTAAAAAATAGAAAAACTAACTACACTATTATGATAAGAAAAATTATTCCAATAACGATTTTAATTTTTTCTTGCCTGGTTACGTCCTGTGAGAAGAAAACGGCACTGTCGGATTATGTGGATCCGAATATAGGTACGGCTCATTCACGCTGGTTCTTTTATACACCCGCAGCTGTTCCTTTCGGTATGGCAAAGCTAGCTCCATCTACAGATGGACATTTAGGAAACACAGGAGGGTGGCAGGCAGTAGGATATGATGCCAGGCATACTTCTATCGAAGGATTTGCAAACTTCCATGAGTTTCAGGTTGGTGGAGTTGTAATTGCCCCTACTGTAGGCGATTTACAGACTATCCCTGGAAAATTAGATAGTGTCCAGGGCGGATATCGCTCTTCCTTTGATAAGAAAGATGAATATGCCCGTCCGGGATATTATTCTGTGTTATTGAAAGATTATGGAGTGAAGGCGGAACTTACGGCAACCCAGCGCGTTGGTTTTCACCGATATACATTTCCTGCATCCGATCAGGCAAACCTCATATTTGATATTGGCAATCGTCAGGGAGAAAGTGGTTATGTGAAGGAAGCAAGTGTCGCATATACTGAGGACGGTCGTATAGAAGGCTGGGTGACCACAACTCCTGTTTATGTGAATATTTATCAGAAAGGAGCAACTGTTTCTATGTATTTCAGTGCTGAACTGGACAAGGAGCCTGTTGCGTACGGTTCTTTTGTTAAGGATACGGTTTATCCGGATAAAAGGAGCCAGACGGGTATCGGTTCGGGGCTCTATTTCAAATTTAATACTTCTGACCAAGAAGCTGTAAACGTAAAAATAGGACTTTCGTATACATCTATAGAAAATGCCAGACTTAATATGGAAACCGAGGCAAAAGATATGTCTTTTGACGAGGCACATAAAAAAGCAGTAAATACATGGGAAGAATATCTTGGCCGGATAGAGGTTGAAGGCGGGGAATACAATGATCGTGTAAAGTTTTACACAGGCTTGTACCATGCATTACTGGGCCGTGGGTTAGCCAGTGATGTAAATGGAGCATACCCGAAAAATGATGGAGGTATAGGAAAGATTCCTACAGATGAAAAAGGCAAACCTATTCATAATCATTACAATACTGATGCTATATGGGGAGCTTTCTGGAATCTTACACAATTGTGGAGTATTGCATATCCGGAATATTATTCAGACTGGATTCAGAGTCAGCTATTGGTTTATAAAGATGCCGGCTGGCTGGGCGATGGTATAGCGTGTAGCAGATATGTGTCCGGTGTAGGTACTAATTTTACCAGTCTTGCAATTGCTGCAGCCTATAATTGCGGTATACGCGATTTCGATGTAGAGACAGGATATGAAGCCGCTTTAAAGAATGAGATAGATGGTAAGGATCGTTTGACAGGAGCAGGAAAGCTCGACGTAGAACAATTCGTGAACAGAGGATATTCTCCATATACCACCAATCTGTCCATGCGCACTACACCAGAAGGCTCCGGTTTTGGAGCATCTCATACAATGGAATATTCTTTTAGTAGTTATGCTGTAGCTCAGATGGCTAAACAGTTGAATAAGGAGGAGGATTATAAACTTTTATCTAAACTATCTGAGGGATGGAAAACTCTCTTTGACCCCGAAACAAAATTGATACGTCCACGGGATGATAAGGGTGAGTTCATTAAAGATTTTGATCCTTTTGCCCCATGGATCGGCTTTCAGGAAGGGAATGCGATTCAGTATACATATTATGTTCCTCATCAAATAGACGAACTGATTAACCTTATCGGTATGGATGAGTTCAATATCCGTTTGGATAGTACATTTCAGATATCACAGAAAAATATATTTGGCGGCGGACAAACTATAGATGCGTTTTCAGGCTTACATACATATTACAACCATGGCAACCAGCCCAATCTCCATATTTCATGGTTATTTAATTTTTCAGGAAAACCCTATTTATCACAAAAGTGGGTAAGAGCTATTTGCAACGAATTTTACGGAGTTGAAGGTGTTCATGGATATGGTTACGGGCAAGATGAAGATCAGGGACAACTGGGCGCATGGTATGTAATGGCAGCAATGGGGCTTTTTGATGTAAAAGGACTGACTCAACCTGATCCTTCATTCCAGATAGGTAGCCCGTTATTTGATAAGATCAGGATCAAACTGAATAAAGACTATTATAAAGGTAAAGAGTTTGTAATAGAAACCCGGAATAATACTAAGGATAATATCTATATCGAATCTATCGATGTGAACGGAAAGCCTCACAATACGATACAATTACCTTTTGCAGATGTAGTTAACGGAGGACATATGCTGATTAAATTATCCAACACTCCTAATATAGAACTTAAAAAATAACTTCAATGCACTAACTAAAAATCTGATCTATGAAAAACATGAAATCGTTTGATACTGCAACCTGAGTAATCAATGGCAAAGATGAAATTTTATAAATGATTTATCAAACACTTTTAAAAACAATGAAGTATGAAATTTAAAGTTAACTTCTTAAATCTATTTAACCTGTTTAAAATTTGTATGTGTGCCATATTTATGTTGGTTTCTACAAATCTTTATTCACAACAAACCAAAACAAAGGTTTCAGGTGTCGTTACAGATGAACTGAATGAGCCTATTATAGGGGCTAGCGTCGTGGAAAAAGGGACTACTAATGGTATTGCGACCAGCGTAGATGGCGAATTTACGATTGAAGTAAATCCCAATGCCGTATTGGTAATATCTTCTATTGGCTATATAGCACAGGAAATTAAGATAAGCGGTGGATCCACCCTTAATATTGTATTGAAGGAGGATAGTAAGCTTATGGATGAAGTTGTAGTTGTGGGATATGGTGTGCAGAAGAAAGCCACTCTTACAGGTGCGGTTTCAGCTATTAAAAATGATGAGATTATAACTACTAAAAATGAAAGCGTACAAAATATGCTTACAGGTAAGGTTGCCGGTCTTCGTGTAGTCCAGAATTCGTCCGAGCCGGGACAGTTTAGCGGCTCTATGGATATACGTGGCTTGGGAAATCCGTTGGTGGTTATTGATGGAGTGCCTCGAGGTAACATGGCACGTTTGGATGCAGAAGATATTGAAAGTATTTCTGTACTGAAAGATGCTTCAGCTGCTATTTATGGGGTTAATTCGGCAAATGGTGTTATTCTCGTTACAACGAAAAGAGGAGAAAAAGGAAAGGTCAGCCTTAGCTATTCGGGTAATGTGTCATGGCAAATGCCAACGAACTTTCCTAAACTGGCAAATGCTGTAGATTGGATGACATTGTTTAATGAACGTACTATGCATAATGTTGACGGTCCCAATCGTCCATACACTGATGAACAGATCGATGCTTACCGTAATGGAACTATGAGGAGCACAGATTGGAAATCGGAAGTACTTCGCAGCAGCGCACCTCAGACTATGCATACAATAAGTGCAACAGGGGGTACAGATGCTCTCAGCTATTATGCAAGTATCGGGTATCAGTCTCAAGGTAGTTTTTTGCAGACAAATGCGATGAATTATGAGAAATATACAGTTCGTAGTAATATTTCCTCACAGATCACTAAGAATCTAAAATTCGAGTTGAACCTATCCGGATTACTTGACGAACGGAAATCATCGGTATACAGTTCAAATGATATTATTCGTGGTATGTGGCTTATGCAACCAATGGATCAGGTTTATTACAATGAGGAGGAAGGACAATACTGGCAACCTACAAATGGAGGCTTACAGAATCCTGTTACTATGATGAATAAAGATATAACAGGAGCTAATTCCTACAAAAGTAAATGGTTCCAGTCAAATGCTTCTTTGAGATATGATATTCCATTCGTTAAAGGGTTATATGTGAAAGGTATGTATAGTTATGACTATACATTAAATGATAATAAAGAATTCATGAAAGCCTATCAGCTTTACGACTCGGGTGGAGCCGCAAGAACATGGAATGCCCAGAGCGATGCACCCAATAGAGTAGCCCGTTATTTTTATGGCAAAGACGGTAATCTGTGGAATGTGCAGGTTGGTTTTGACAGACAGTTTGGAAAGCATAACATATCAGCAATGGCGCTCTATGAGAATACACATAGGGAAGGTGATAATTTTTATGGTAACAGACAGCTTTTATTGCCGCTTGATCAATTGTTCACAGGTATAACTGATAAGATGCAGATAAATCAGTCTACAGCTGCATCTTCTTTGTATGATTATGCTTACAATGCTTATGCAGGCCGTGTTAAATATGACTTTGCAGGAAAATATCTGGCTGAATTCACTATACGCCATGAGTCGTCTTCCCGGTTCCCGGATAATTCACGTTGGGCAACGACTCCGGGTGTTATGGTAGCTTGGCGTATATCAGAAGAAAGTTTCTTCAAAAAATCACCTCTCAAATTTATCGACAATCTGAAACTACGCGGATCTTATGGTAGAATGCTTGATGATGCTGCAACAAACGATTATAACTTCTTAACCGGATATTATTATCCATCTTCAGGTGGTAACAGTGCAGGATTACCATCCGGATATATCTTTGATGGATCATTTGTCAATAGCGCAAATAATAAAGGGTTAGCAAATACAGCTATCACATGGTATAAATCTGATATGTTAAACTTCGGATTAGACCTCGATGCATGGAATGGACTGTTAGGTATGACTGCCGAGTATTTCCAAAGAAAACGTACAGGGCTATTAGCGACCCGTTCGCAATCAATTCCGGGAATTGTAGGTGCTGCCCAGCCACAGGAAAACCTTAACAGTGATATGACCAGAGGGTTTGAGTTGGAACTTAGTCATCGTAATAGTATAGGTGATTTCCATTATCAACTGAAAGGGAATATGTCATTTACCAGAGTAAAAACACTGTATTATGAGCAATCGGATCCGGGTAACTCATACCTTAACTGGCGCCAGAATAATAATGACCGTTATAATAATATATGGTGGGGGTATGGAGGAAATGGCCGCATAACCAATTGGGATCAGATATATCACAATCCTGTCTATATAGGCCGTGGTACAACTTTGGGTGATTATCAATACCAGGACTGGAATGGTGACGGACAGATAAATGATCTGGATGTACATCCGCTTGCGACTAATGGAATGACTCCACTTATCTATTACGGATTAACGATATCTGCATCATGGAAAGGTATAGATCTTACAATGTTATGGCAGGGGGGAGGCAAACGTTATGTCGCTCCAAGGCAATTCCTTTATCAGCCTCTTTGGGCAGATACCAATGCACTTACCCAGTTCTTAGATCGTTGGCGTCCGGTAGATCCGGCGGCAAGTCCTTACGATCCGGCTACAGAATGGATAACAGGTCATTATGCTTATACAGGAACAAGTCCTAACTACAATTCAGATTTCAATATTCAAAATGGTGCATATCTGAGACTTAAGAACATAGAACTCGGATACACTCTTCCTAAGAAATGGCTATCCACTGTGAATATACAAAGTGTGAGGGTGTATGTTAGCTCATATAATCTACTGACATTTACAAAATTGAAGTATATTGATCCTGAATTTTTTACAAATCCTGACGAGAGTAAAGGAGGATTAGGTGATTATGGTTATAGTTACCCTCTCAATAAAACTGTTACAGTAGGAATAAATGTAAAATTCTAAACACATAATATTATGAAATTTATTAAATATATTTTATTGCTTTGTTTGGGTTCGTTCTTTGCATGTACAGACCTTGATATCCCCCCTAAGAACATTATTGGAGATCCGGAAATATTTGGGACTACCGAAGGTACAATGAGCTATATTGCCCGTATGTACAGTACGCTCCCTATGGAAGATTTTCGTTACAATTTCGAAAAAAGTGGTCTGTTTAATAATACCGATACCAAATATAAACAGCAATCTTGCCTGACAGGAGAAGCATTGGGCCGTGATGTAAAAGGTGCAGAAGCCGAGCATGTAAGTTACTGGGATAATGCATATTCAGCAATTCGTGATGCGAATCTGTTTATAGAAACATTACCTAAATATGCTTCTGCGCATACTCAGGCAGATTATGATACTTATTTGGCTGAAGCCTACTTTGTGAGAGCATTTAATTATTATGCGCTGGTAAAACGCTATGGCGGTGTTCCTAAGGTAGACTATGTGATTGATTATCCCGCCAGTGTGAGTGTTGAGGGTACAAGGCTTTTCCGCGATTCGGAAGAGGCCATATGGGATCTTATTGCTTCCGATTTGGATTATGCTATTAATAATCTGCCCAAAACCAATCAGAAAGGCCGTGCAAACAGATATGTAGCAGCAGCATTCAAATCGCGTGCGATGCTTCATGCAGGATCTATTGCAAAATATAATACTATCAGTGAGGAGTATAACGGGGTAAGAATATGTGGTATACCGGCTACTCGTGCAAATGATTACTTCAAGGCTGCATATGATGCCAGTAAAATTCTTGATGAAACGACTGCATATGGTCTTTATGATGCAGAGTGGGCAGATGGAGATAAAGATGCACAAACTACAAATTTTGTTAATATCTTCCTCAAGGATACAAAGGAAAATATCTTTGTAAGGTATTATCAAAATCCTGAATCGGTACATGGTTTTGACGATTCGGCTCAACCAATGCAGACATCTTCGGGAGGTAATAACTCTGAAATTTGCCCTACGTTGGACTTCGTTGAAATGTTCGATGGCTTAGATAAAGATGCCAGCAGCAAATTCCAGAATCTGGATGCCAATGGTAATTATAAGCTATATAACTCTCCTCTCGATGCTTTTGCAAACTGTGAACCTCGTTTAAGAGCGACGGTAATACTACCGATGGATCAGTTTATGGGACAGTCTATCGATTTACGTCGTGGTATCTGGACTGGTCCGGTAGGGACAGGTATTAAGCCGCTAATGCAAGCCGGAAGCGTTGTAGACTACACTGTAGTATACGATGAGTCGAGCGATCTGAAACTTTCCAGTGGTTTCTCGTTTAACAATCAGGAAGCTAATTTTGTAACCTTAAAGGATGGTACGAAAATGAAAAGATCCGGAGAGAGTGGAATCGTATCAGGATGGGATTTTGGAAATGTTAGTGGTTTCTATCTTCGTAAATACTTGAATCCAGACCAGACAGATAATAACGGTAATAAATCGAGCCAAAGCTGGATTGAGATCCGCTATGCTGAAGTATTACTTAATCGTGCCGAAGCTGCGAATGAGTTATTCCTTGCCGGTGTTAATACAGCTTCAGGTGGAGAAAGTTACCGCGATGAAGCTTTCCGTTGTATCAATCTCATCAGAAAACGCGCAGGTGCAACATTACTGACATCTTCTGCCTCTCTTAATGATATTAATGTAGTGAGGACAGAAAGGAAAAAAGAGCTTGCATTTGAGCACAAGACCTATTGGGATTTGAAACGTTGGAGGGTGATTTATGATGAGCAGACTAATAGACGTTATAGGGTTTTATATGCTTTTTATTCCACCGATGCTGAAAAATATTTTCTTGATTCAAGATTTATGGAATCGAAAGCTGGTAACAATTATATTTTTAATTTCGATACCAAAAACTATTATCAGCAAATTCCTACAGGTGAAATAACCAAGAATCCTAATTGTAAACAAAACCCGGGTTATTAATAACTAAAAAATGAATGATATGAAAAGTAATATAATTAATATTGTTTTATCTCTGTTTATAATCTTTGGGATAGCATCGTGTGCTGATGATAATTATCCGGAACCTAAAGAGACGTTCAGAGGTAAATTTATAGATAAAGGAACTAAAGAACCATTTCAGACTGCTATCGGAAATACGGGTGTACGTATCCGTATGATGGAATATAGCTGGAGTGATACACCCCAGCCATATGACTTTAATTGTATGATGGATGGTACATTCAATAATACCAAAGTATTTAAAGGGGAGTATGGTATTACACCATCAGGAGCTTTTGTTCCACTACCGGAAGAGCGAATCAAAATAAGCGGAACGGTGGAGAAAACCTATGAAGTGGAACCTATCCTGCGTGTAGAATGGGATGGTGAGCCTGTTGTAAATATTGATAGGACAGTAACAGCTAAAGTAAAGGTTACCTATGGATCTGATGATGCAATTTATAGAAAGCCATTGGTTGAAGGCTGGCTATTTGTGAGCGAAACCGACTATGTTGGTGATTTTAGCTATAGCCCTAATTATTCTGTCAAATGTGCTCCTGAGCAGATGGGTGTAACTGCATCCGAGATATTAGGTGCTGATGGTACTACTTTTACTATAAGTACCTCACAAGCTTCCAAGTCTTTCCCTGATTATGCAAGAAAGTATTTTATCCGCGTCGGCGTAAGGACTTCAGTTACTTTCGATGCTACGAATCGTTATAATTATACAGTGGTAAAAGAAGTTTCAATTCCTGTTAAATAAATTGTATTATAAAAAGAATAGGATGTCAATATTGACATCCTATTCTTTTTATGTATAATCTATTCTGTAACTTTTAGCTCTTTTCTTTTCTTATCGAGTAATGAGTGTAATTGCTCTTTTCTTTTTGTATATCTTTTATTATTATATAAGTTATTTATCTCGGTAGGATCTTTCTTTAAGTCGTACAATTCCCAGCTATCGATATTCCTATCTTGGCTATTCTCACCTCTACCATACCAGTGTATGAGTTTATACCGTTTGTCGCGGATCCCATAATGTTTGCGTGTCATTCCTACAGCCGGATAATCATAGAACTGATAGTAAAGATTATCCCGCCATATTTTATTTGTCTGATTTAATAGAGGTACAAGCGATTCACCTGCCATATCCTCCGGCTTTTCTAATCCTGCCACATCCATGAATGTAGGTGCATAATCTATGTTCTGTACAAGTTCTGTGCATTTTACTCCTTTTTTTGCACCGGGCATAGCTATAATAAGAGGAGTTCGGAATGCCTCTTCATACATAAAACGTTTATCGTACAATCCATGTTCTCCCAGGAAAAATCCCTGGTCGGATGTATATACAATAATTGTATTTTCTAACAGGTTATTATTTTCCAGATAATCAAGTAGCCTTCCTACCTGTACATCTACGCTCTTTATGGTTCTGCAATAATCTTTTATATATCTCTGATATTTCCATTCTGTGAGCTCTTTCCCTTCAGGTCTGTTTGCAAGGAATTCTTGATTTTTCTTGTCATAAGATTCATTCCAAACCCTCAATTGTTCAGGAGTCAGGGTGTTCATTGCCATATCAAAGCTGGCTTTTATATACTCTAAGGTAGGTTCATTTTGAAGTTGGGATACTTTCAGGTCGAAAGCATAACCTAAATGATTGGCAACTGAAAGTTCATGAGTCTTCATCTGCTCACCTCTTGTTTTGTAGTCGTCAAATAGAGTAGAGGGTTCAGGGAAGGTTATATCGTCATACAGATCCAGATATTGTAGATCAGGCATCCAATTACGGTGTGGTGCTTTATGATGAACAAGCAGGCAGAATGGTTTATTTTTATCACGATATACCAGCCAATTGAGAGCGTCATTGGTGACAAGATCAGTTGCATACCCTTCCTCTCGGATATATTTACCGCCCGAATCCGGTGTCTTGAAGCGAGGATTGTAATATTCGCCCTGGTCGTCAAATACTTTATATGTATCAAAACCTTTGAGCTGGGTGTTCAGGTGCCATTTACCAAATATTGCGGTTTGATAGCCGGCCTTCTGAAGATATTCGACAAAGAATTTTTTATCAGGCTTTAATCCGTATCCCAGATGGGTCTGTCCATGTTGATGGCTGTACATACCTGTAAGTAGCGTTGCGCGACTCGGTGTAGAAATGGAATTTTCAACAAAAGCGTTACTGAATAACATTCCATTTTGCGCGATGCGATCAAGGTTTGGAGTTGGGGCCAGTTTGGAAATAGGATGTCCGTAAGCACTGAGTGCCTGAAATGCGTGGTCATCTGTCATTATGAATAAGATATTCATCTGTTTTTGGGGATTTGTGGCTACAACACTGTTCCAACAGCAGACAGATACACCTAATAGTGCATAAACTCGGGAGTCTTTCATGATTTAATATGTTTGGATATAATATATATGTATATACATATATGCAAATATATTAAATTAATTGCTTATTGGTGTTAAATCTGACGAGAAAATATTAATGCGTAGTATTACGCTTAATCACTTATTTTTAAAATATTTCCACGCCGGTCAAACTTTAATTCAATGGAGCCTTCCAATTTTACTTTAAAACCATCCGGTTTGCGCTTTATTTTTACGATAGGCTTTCGGGGATATTTTTTTGCTATAAAATCGATAGTAGGAGTGGGTAATATATCTATAATGCTTTTGGGTAGAGGTGTATAACCGCTTTCTATTTCTACCCAGCCGTTACGATCAAACTCTATTTTTATACCATTTTTGTACTTTATCTTGTATTCCTCCTCTTTTTCATCATATTTTAATTTTTCTATTTCATTATTAATAAAATGCTTATCAAGAAAATTTTGTATCTTGTCAGGGAGGGATGCGCTTAAATTGGTTGTGCAATTTAAGAATAGAAATAGGAAGAATATATACATTTTCATCATGTAATCTGATCTCTGGAATTATTGAATCTATATGGATATTGTTGTAAATATAGGATGTAAAGTTGTAGAAAATCTGTACTATGATTATTTGAATTCAATCGAGATACAGAAAATATCTTTCTCCGGATAGTCATATTCTATTTTAAATTCATTTTTATCACAAATGGATTTTACAATATTGAGCCCTAAACCTAAAGAGTTTTCTGATCTATTATGAAAAGTCATCCTGTTAAATAAATCGGCTGAACCTTTGAGCTCGCTATTACATGTGTTTGATATTTGTAATCTGGATGAATCTAAATATATATTTATTCTTCCATTAGCCAGATTGTGACGTACTGAATTGCTAAGAAGATTTGACACTAATATATTGGCTAATGCAGAGTCGATATGTAAAAGACAGGGCTGAATATCTGCCGTTAGTGTAAGATTTTTTGCCTCGAATAATTCTTCCAGATCTGTTAAATAAAGTTTTAGCAACTCGTCTAGATGAATATCTTCCCTCTTTTCATACTGGTCATTGTTTATCTTGGTAATTAACAAGAGGGATTTGTTTAACTTAGAAAGCCGGGATACGGCCCTGGATATGGCTTTAATGGATCTCTCATTCTCCTGATCTCGCATCAATTGTGAGTTTTGAACCAGTAAATCAAGTTTGGACTTTATTATAGATAGAGGTGTTTGCATTTCGTGAGAAGCATCCTCTGTGAATAAGCGTGAATTCTCATAATCTTTATTTATCTTATCTACCATACGTAGAATAACCTCATTTATTTCATCAAACTCTTTTATGTTTGGATTTCTCAATTCCAATATAGTATTAGCTTTTAGGTCATATTCGTGTAGTTTCTGCAGATTATAATTCAACGGTTGCCAGATATTTTTTTTCAGCAGGTGTTCAATAACATAGGTGAAAAGTATGAATAGAACTAATAACAGTAAAAGAGAGGAAACAATGGCATAAAACAGGTCATTGGATATCATTGTCGGCTGATTTATATTGATCAAATGATATTTGTTTCCATAAGAGACCGTGAAATGGAGTTGGCGATATGGGGTAAATGTACCTGTTTCTTCACTATACATTATAGTGTCTTTAAATACATTTTTGTGTGATACATCTATGTCTTCTATTGCATATTCTTCTATTCGGGCAGGCTTCAGTACAAGGGTAGCAGCCAAAGGTAAAGTATCATTTTCGGCAATATAATTTTCCAACCTTGCTTTTTGATCCAGAAGCATCTGATCGTTGGAATAATGGATGAAAAATCTAAATATAAGAAAGTGAGAAATACATCCTATGAGGAGTACTACAATGATAGAAATAATAAGATATTTTCGTATTAATTTGATGAGGCTCATTTTTCTGAAAATTTGTATCCTATGCCGTATATACTTTCTATATAATCAATGCTGCCGTTATCTACCAGTTTTTTTCTTAGATTTTTTATATGATTGTATATAAAATCGAAAGAGTCGGCAGTTATGCTCATATTATCTCCCCATAAATGTTCTGCGATATCCTCTTTACTTAACACTCTATTTTCATTCATTACAAAATACAAGAGAAGATCAAATTCTTTCCGGGTCAATACTATTTCTTTGTCATTGATGAATAACCTGCGATTATCAAATTCGATTGCCAATTCATTGAACTTCTTAATGTTTGTTCCTTTTAATCCCCTACGCCGTATTATGGATTTTATACGGGCATTGAGCTCTGATAGATGAAAAGGTTTTGTGAGGTAGTCATCAGCTCCTATATCTAAGCCTGTAAGTTTATCATCTAAAGAGTTTTTAGCTGAAATAATAATTACTCCGGCATCTTTATCTTTAATCTTTAGTTTACGAATAATATCCAGTCCGCTTCCACCAGGTAAATTTATATCTACAATAACACAATCATAGTTGTGCAGGTCGATTTTTTCTTCAGCCATCTGAAAAGATGACACAGCTTCTACAGTAAATGATTCCGACTGCATAAATTCTTTGATAGATTCCTGCAAGTCAATTTCGTCTTCTACGATTAAGAGATTCATCTTAGATAAGCTTTTATTTGATTAAGAAACACAAATTTACGATATTAAATCGAGAACGAATGTAAGAATTGAATCTGTAGAGATTTAGTATTGACTAACCTATAAGAAAAAGACGACTATTTTGTAGTCGTCCTATATATTCTGTTATTACTTTTTCTTTCTTAGGTCTTTACCTTCAAAATCGCAAATAGCCTTTATCCATTCGTCTTTTAATGGTTTTGTTGCCCGTTCGTTTAAGTCATATGTCACCATGGTTGAGCGACAAATACATTTTACTTCATTTGTTTTAGTATCGATAACTTGTTGATTAAGGTCGAAACTTTTTGTCCCAATACCGGTAACAGCTGTTTGTACATTAATATTATCGGTACTATATATCTGTGCTTTAAAAAACACCTCAATGTAAACAACGATAATGGCATCTTTTTCCCAGTCTACATTTGGGCATACAGTACTAATATAATTTGTCTTTGCTGTATCGTAAAAATTCATGTAAACCGCATTGTTGACATGTCCGAACTTATCCACATCATTGAAGCGTATTTGAAGTGGCATCGAATGCTTATATTTTCTTTCTTCCATAAATATTAATATGAGTTCAGGCTTCAAAGTTAGGAATTTCTTATATAACCAGTAAAGAGATGGCCTTTTATTCGATAAAATACAAAAAAGACGATCACTTATTCAGTAATCGTCCTATTATCAGAGCGGAAGACGGGGCTCAAACCCGCGACCCTCAGCTTGGAAGGCTAATGCTCTATCAACTGAGCTACTTCCGCAAAGTATAAAGTGGGCAGTGATGGATTCGAACCACCGTAAGCGTAAGCTAGTTGAGTTACAGTCAACCCCATTTGGCCACTCTGGTAACTGCCCTATTATTCTTTTGCGAATGCAAAGGTAATACTTTTATTTATTCCTCCAAATTTCTTCGATAAAAATCTATCATTTTTAATGCAGTTATTGCACATTCATCGCCTTTGTTACCATGTCTTCCTCCGGCCCTTTCCTCTGCTTGTTGCATGTTGTCAGTAGTTAAAAGCCCGAATATAAATGGAATATCGTAACGGATGTTCATATCAGCGATACCTTGTGTTACTCCACTGCATACATAGTCAAAATGTGGTGTGTCACCCCTTACTACAGAGCCCAGTGTTATTACAGCATCTATATCCTTGTTTTCGGCAAGATGTTTTGCGCCGAAAATAAGTTCAAAACTTCCTGGTACGAAATCGATAAGGATGTTTTCCTCTTTAACCCCATGTTTTTTTAATACATTACATGCTCCGTCGAGCATAGCTCGGGTTATATTGTCATTCCATTCGGAAACTACAATTCCGATTCTCATATCTGCTCCGTTAGGCACACTAGCCGGATCGTATGATGATAAATTATGATATGCTGTCGCCATTTTAATTATATATTTTTGTTAGAGCGCAAAGATATTGAATGTTGACCAATATACAAAACAGCATCTTATTTCATGAATCATTTTAGGAAAAGCGAACCTCCTTGATTATTAAATTCTTAAATTTTATCAATTAGCAAAGCAGATTGCAAAGATTTAACTAATTTCGCAACTTATAACAGATTGTACATAAAAATGATGAAAGTAAAAATTATAAATAAATCACATCATCCGTTACCTGAATATGCTACACCATATTCTGCAGGAGTTGATCTTCGGGCAAATATAGAAACATCTATAACACTGAAACCTTTGGAGCGGGCAATGGTTCCTACTGGTTTGTATCTCGAGTTGCCACAGGGTTTTGAAGCTCAGGTGCGCCCACGAAGTGGTCTTGCTGCTAAACATGGGTTAACTGTATTGAATTCTCCTGGAACTATAGATGCCGACTATCGTGGTGAAATTCGTGTTATTCTTGTCAACTTATCTAACGATGACTTTGTTATAAACGACGGAGAACGGATATGTCAGATGATAATAGCTCAGCATTCACAAGTTGAATGGGAAGAGGTTGATACTATAAGCGAAACAGAACGTGGAGCCGGGGGCTTTGGGCATACCGGAAAACAATAATTTGACGAATTCTTTATATGCAAAAGAATATATATCTTTTTGTCTTCATTTTATTAATTGCATTTGGTAAATCGTTTGCACAAAAGCAAAATACAAATAGTAAAATCACGAAAGACCTGCCAATGGCAAATCTTTCTGTGGATGACAGGCGTAAGTTTGATTACTATTTCTATGAAGCAATGAATGCCAAGACTGCTAATAAGTATGATTCTGCTATCGACTATCTAAAATACTGTCTGGCTATCGATTCTACCAACGCAACCGTTTATTACGAATTGGGTAGTTACTTTAATTCTCTTAATAATAAAAATAAGGCGCTTGATTACTACCGCAAAGCTTCTGCTTATGATGGTAATAATTTTTATTTTAATATGGCATATGCCAGTCTTTGCCTCGATTTTAAACAATATAGTGATGCCATAGAACAGTTTGAAAAATTACTGGCTAACAATCCCGATAATTCGGAACTGTATATTTATTTATCAGAGGCATACAGAATGGATGGCGATTTGCAAAAAGCTATTTCAACACTTGATAAACTGGAACAGATCATTGGTCTGGTAGAGAAGATCAGTATACAGAAGTATCAGCTCTACACTATGTTGAAGCAAGAGAACAGAGCCTTTGCGGAAATCCAGAAATATATAGATAAATACCCAAGTGAGATAAAATATCAGATACTGTTAGGAAATCTATATATGCAAGCCGGGAAAATGAAAGAGGCTTATATGGTATACAGCAAAGCCAAGGCGATTGATCCGGAGGATCCTTATCTAATTTCGTCAATTGCAGAATACTACGAGCAGACAAATAATAAAGAAGCTGCAGAAGAAGAGCTTCATTTGGCACTTGTAAGCCCTAAAATGGATATAGATACCAAATTGGCTGTTCTTGCGCAATATGTAGGGTCATTACAGCAAAACAGGCAAGATACACAAGTTGCCAATGTTTTGTTTGACTCTCTGATGATACAGCATCCGCAGGAACCAAAACTAAATCTTATGTATGGTAATCTTTTAGCTATGCAAACGAAAAAAGAGGAAGCGCGTGTTCAATATCAGATATTTGCTGAAGCAAATCCGACAAATCCTGTAGGATGGGAGCAGTTGCTAAGCACAACTTTTCCTGATAGCCTGGATATGTCGATCAAAATATGTAAGGATGCTATTTCCTATATTCCCGATCAGCCCCAGTTTTACTTTTATCTGGGAGTATCGGAATATATGAAGGAAGATTATACGAATGCGCTCGATGCTTTGCAGAAAGGGGTAGTGTATGTTGATGAAGAAAATGTAGCTCTATTATCTGATTTTTATGGGCAGATAGGAGATTTATACTATCATCTTGAGAAATTGGATAGCGCTTTTACTACATATGATAAAGCGCTGAAATATAATCCTGGTAATGTAGGGGTGCTTAATAATTATAGTTATTTTTTATCTCTGGCGAAGAAAGATCTGGACAAGGCTGAACGTATGAGTAGCATGACCGTAAAAGCGGAACCGACCAATCCGACCTATCTGGATACATATGGTTGGGTATTGTTTGAGCAGGGAGCTTTTACCATGGCAAAAATATATATCGAAAATGCTATAAAGTATAGCGAAGAAAAGAAGGAGGAGATCAGTAGTGAGGTCCTAGAGCATTATGGTGATGTCCTGTATAAAACCGATGAACCGGAAAAGGCTCTCGAATACTGGATAAAAGCAAAAGAAAAGGGGGATAGTAAATCAAAGACCCTTGATAAAAAAATAGAATCAAAAACGTATGTTGCTGAATAATGAAAGCATTCAAAATATATAATACAGTCTCTCTTCTGTCTGTACTTTTTATCTTGCTTTTTATAAGCAGTTGCAAGTCTAAAAAGAATGTGATTTCAGGAGGGGGTACATTAGTAGAAAAATCCCAAGACGAAGTTCTTAAAGATGTATTACAGGCACAGATTGATTTTAAAACAATTTCAGCAAAAGGAAATATTGGCTATGAAATAAATGGCTCAGGCAAAAAAGCTTCTGCTGCTTTTAAGATTGTAAAGGATAGTATGATGCAGGTGTCAGTCCGGTTTCTGGGTACAGAAGTTGCTCGCGTAACTATTACACCTGACAGTATATATGCCATCAACCGCCTGAAAAAACAATATGTAGCAGAAGATATAAGTGCCCTGAAAGATGTTATAGATTTTAATTATTATAACTTACAGGCTTTAATGACTAACAATCTTTTTCTTGCCGGAAAAAAAGGAGTTTCTCAATCGGATTATGACAACTACGATATAACAGCAATCGACAATCACTATATATTACAGGCGAAAGGGAAAAAGAGCATGATCTATAATTTTACGATAGATGCTTCTGATCGTATTGTGTCTACTGTTATTTCCAATGCGAACAAGAATAAGGAAAAGAATGTTACCATCCAGTGGATATATAATGATTTTATTAAAGACCCTGACAACAAGTTGGTATATCCTACTGTAATGAATGCAAAGGTGGATGCAATGAAGAAGAGTGGTAGCATTGAAATATCTTATTCAAAGCTGAATATCAACGAAAAAGGATTCGAAATAAATAACAATATCTCGTCAAGTTACAGTAAAAAAACGCTGAAACAATTTATGTCATCTTTACCCTAAATGAGAATATTAGTTCTTTTTGTTGTTTTAACTGTTAGTATCTCGTCTTTTGCCCAAACTGCCAAAATAAAGGCTCTGGAAAAGCAAAGGAAAGATGCCCTGCGTGAAATATCGAATACTGATCAATTGCTGCGTGATACAAAAAAAACAACAGAGAACCTTCTTGACAGGGTTAAGCTGATATCAAATCAAATATTTTCACGCCAAAAAGTACTGGGGCTTCTCGAACAGGAAGTAACAGGAATCTCAGTAGAACAGCAACAAATAGAAAAAGAAGTACTAAATCTGGAAGCTGAATTAAAGGATAAACAGGCAAGTTATGCTAAGGCTATCGATGCAATGCAACGTAACAGACAAAGTGAGAATAAGCTGCTGTTTGTATTATCCGGAAAATCATTAACAGAATCATACAGGAGGGTGCGGTATTTACGTGAATATTCGGAATGGAGAAGCAATCAGGCAGATGAGATAAAAGAGAAAAGCGCCAAGCTGAAAGACAGGAAAGAAGCTCTTACCAAGGTTAGATCAGAGAAAGTGACATTAATCGGCCTCCGGGAAAGTGAGCAAGAGAAGCTTAAACAGGAAGAAACAAATTATCAAAAAGAGGTCACCGAAGCTCAAAACAAGCAGAAAGATCTTCAAAAGATATTGTTACAAAAGCAAAAACAGGCAGAAGCACTTGATCGTCAGATTGCAAAATTGATAGCAGAAGAAGTTGCCCGCCAGGAACGGGAGGCAAAACGCAAAGCGGAAGAAAAAGCACGTGCGGAGGCTGCCAAAAGCAAGACAAGAACAAGATCTGGCGAGAAAAGGACGATCACGCGCACTGCAAAAGCAACTGTCAGCCCTGAGAATATAGTCTTATCAAATAATTTTGCAGCCAATAAGGGTAAACTCCCTTATCCTATTTCGGGAAATTATACAATTACTACCCGGTTTGGAAACCATCAGCATAGCAAGTGGAATGTTACCACATCTAGTAGCGGTATAGATATACGCTCTCAGGCAGGAGCTGATGCAAAAGCAGTCTTTAATGGTGAAGTTACCTATGTGGCAGCTATACCAGGCTATAACACCTGTATCATTGTTCGTCATGGTAATTATTATACCTTCTATGGAAATATACAAACTATATATGTAAAGCAGGGAGATTCTGTGAAAACCGGACAGTCTTTAGGTAAGGTATATACAGACTCAGACACAGGTTATTCTCAGATGCACTTCCAGTTGTGGCAAGGTACTAATAAGATGAATCCTGAACCTTGGTTAAGATAAAACTAGCTTGCCATGGAAAGAGAAAAGATAATTGAATTACCTAAAATTACAGATGAGCGCGGAAATCTTTATTTTGCGGAAATAGAGCGACATATTCCTTTTTATATATCGCAGGTTTCATGGGTAAGTGGTGTTTCAAACCAACCCCCAAAACTAGGAGAAGAAATGCTTATTGCTCTTTCCGGTTCTCTTGATATCACTATAGAAAAAGATAGAGAATATATGCTTGATCAACCCAATAAGGGACTATATATTCCAGTTAACGTACAACGAACTATAAAAAATACATCGCCAGATACTATTTACTTAATTATATCTTTCAGTCTAACGAATAAAGGGGGAGAATCCAATCTTTTCCTGAAGGAATATTCTGTAGACGATTGCTCTGTTATCAAACTCTCTGCATCCGGTGAAAATATAATCTCGACAAATGAGAATATTCCTTTCAGTATGAAGCGGATATTTTATATTTCAGATATACCTGCCGGCGAAAAGAGAGGTATGCATGCACATAAGTTTTGTCATGAGATTCTGATAGCTGCAAATGGTAGTTTCGATGTCGAGTTAGATGATGGCATAAACAAAAAAACGGCCACTCTTGATGATCCGGCATGCGGACTTCACATTCCTCCGGGTATATGGGCTGTCGAGAAAGAATATTCGCAAGATGTAGTTTGTCTTGTTTTGGCATCCGATAAATATGATGCAGATAACTACATCCATACATATTCAGACTTCATTAAATACCGTCGGCATGGAAATTAAATTGTACACATCTGAACTCAGAACTGAATGGGATAATTTCGTCCTCAAATCCAAGAATGGAACTTTCCTTCATCTTAGGGATTTTATGGAATATCATGGAAGTCGCTTTAATGACTACTCGCTGTTGTTTTATGAGAAAGGGAAGCTTATAGCTATAATGCCCGGACATATAGAAGATAAAGTCTTCTATTCTCACAAAGGGCTCACCTATGGAGGGCTCATAATGAATGCTGATACTAAAGCTAAAGATGTATTGTCTATATTTGAATACCTGACTGTTACATTCCGTCATCAGGGTATAAAAAAAATCAGATATAAAACTGTCCCGCATATCTATCATCAGCAACCATCAGAAGAAGATTTATATGCTTTGTTCAGGTATAATGCAGTATTAACAGAGCGCAATATCTCATCCACAATATATCTGGCCGAAAGATTAAAATACTCGGAACTTCGCAAACGTGGAATAAAGAAAGCTGAAAAAAGCAACTTGAAAATTGAAGAGTCTCAGGATTTTGCTGCTTTTTGGAATATATTAAGTGAGAATTTACAAACAAGATATAATAAGCAACCGGTTCACTCCTTGGAAGAAATCGTATATCTGAAAAATAAATTTCCGGAGAATATTCATTTATATGTGGTGAAAGATGAGGTTAACTTAATTGCTGGTTCAGTCGTATTTGAAACAAAAACAGTTGCACATGTACAATATATTGCTGCTTCTGATAACGGGAAAGAATCAGGAGCCACAGATTTGTTGGTTGATCATATAATTAACTCCTATCCCGATAAAAGCTATTTTGACTATGGTGTTTCCACCGAAGAAAATGGATTATATCTCAACGAAAGTCTGATACAGCAAAAAGAGGGGTTCGGAGCCAGAGCCACAGTATATGACATTTATACAATAGATTTATGAACTTTAATTTCTATGCAGAAAAGAATGATCGGAAAATTATTCTGGACTTCATCTTCAATGAAACAAATTGGGAAATATATGATTTATATTCCAGCTATGGAGAAGAAATTGTAAAATATCCGACATTGGAAGAAATAGAGCATAAAATAGAAACAGAAAAACGTGCAGGCCACTTTAATATATATTCTCCTGATTTTGGAGGAAAGGTTATATTTAGAAAAGTGAACTTAGATCCGGAATATTGTAATGGTTATACTTTTCGCTATAGTTCAGAGGGCTGGGGATTAATACAATTATATTTTGGTAAGGTTTGGAATAACAAGCTTGAGTACTCTACTATAAAACATAATAGTCAGGTAAGGGCAAATAACTGGTATTCAACATATCCGGAAATGGCCAATCCTGATCTTTGGAATTGGACAGAAATAAACAAAGCTTCACGTAAACTGGCATATATTATTAAGAAAGCTTCGTCTGCCAAAATAGGTTCAATTCATATAATGCCGGGTTCTGAAAAATCTATTAATATAGAACAATTATAAATGAGTTTAAATTCCTTTATACGTAAAAAGAGTATTGATAGTATCTCCGATGAAGGCGATTCCATCAGTTCAGGAATGAAAAGAGTATTAGGTGTCAGGGATCTGACACTTTTTGGTATTGCTGCTATAGTAGGTGCTGGTATTTTCAGCACTATTGGGCGTGCTGCTTTTCATGGAGGGCCTGCAGTGTCTCTCCTTTTCGTTTTTGTAGCTATAGCCTGTGTGTTTACAGCACTGTGCTATGCCCAGTTTGCATCTATGATTTCAGTAAGCGGTAGTGCTTATACATATACTTATGTGTCGTTAGGTGAAATATTTGCATGGGTAATAGGTTGGGCGTTGATACTTGAATATGCAGTTTCCAATATGGTGATAGCTATCTCCTGGTCTGAATATTTTACTACTCTTTTGCAGGGGTTTGGAGTTGCCTGGCCCGACTGGCTTGCTATAGGTTACTCCACTGCACATAAGGCATACAATGCTGTACTGCAGGGTGGTGCAGATTTACCCGCACATACTTTAAAGGCAGCACAAATCTATCAAAATGCTCCGGAACTATTCGGAACAAAAATATTAGTTAATCTCCCTGCCGGACTTGTAGTAACTGCACTTACTTTTCTCGTTTTTTTAGGAATCAAGGAATCAAAAATGGTAAATAATCTGCTTGTATTTCTTAAAATAGGAATCATCCTTGCAGTTATCCTTATCGGGGCATTTTTTGTAAAGCCTGAAAACTGGTCTCCTTTTGCTCCCAATGGTATACAAGGAGTGCTGGGTGGCGTAGCTGCTGTTTTCTTTGCCTTTATCGGATTTGATTCTATATCTACCACAGCCGAAGAAAGCAAGAATCCCCAAAGGGATATGCCGCGCGCCATGTTGTATTGCTTAGGTATCTGTACAATATTATATGTAGCTATAGCACTTGTCCTTACAGGTATGGTCAGCTATAAAGAATTAGGTGTCGACGATCCTCTGGCATATGTATTTCAGTTGGTGGATATGGATTTTGTAGCAGGAGTAATATCCTTTACTGCTATTATTGCAATTACCAGCGCTATACTTGTATTTCAGATAGGGCAGCCGCGCATATGGATGACAATGAGCCGCGATGGCCTGCTTTGGCCTAAGTTTTCCAAGATACACCCTAAGTACAAAACTCCTTCTTTTTCAACCATAATGACAGGTGTTTTAGTTTGTATCCCATCTCTTTTTCTGGATATGCAATTTGTGGTAGACTTGACTAGTGTAGGTACATTTTTTGCATTTATTCTTGTATGTGCCGGAGTGTTATTTCTTGATCACAAAGGGGAAAGCAAGAAGGCTAAATTCAAGGTTCCATACATAAATGGACAGTATATCATTTTTATTTTATTCATAGTTGCAGTATATTTGTTTGTCAGTAAGACAGATTATATTGATATCATTAGCGGAAAGCCTCTTTTACTCGTTTTTGGTTTGGTATGGCTTGGATTATCAATAGCAGCATTTAAATATAAATTTTCATTACTTCCTATTATGGGAATCCTTACAAATTTATATTTAATGACAGAATTGGGCTGGACAAACTGGGTGATGTTTATGATCTGGTTGGCAATAGGCTTGATTATCTATTTTGCATATGGGTATAGAAAGAGTAAATTGGCTCGTATAAGTAATAAATCTCAAAATAATTAGGTCTGTGACCTTAAATAAAGCAGAATGAAAGAAAAAGAAATGATTTTCGGAATACGGGCTGTATTAGAAGCCATTGAAGCCGGGAAAGAAATAGATAAAGTGATTGTTCGTCGTGAATTACAAGGCGACCTTTCAAAAGAATTATTTGTTGCCTTGAAGTCTCATGATATTCCTGTGCAACGGGTACCAATGGAACGCCTCGACCGCTTTACCCGCAAGAATCATCAGGGTGTTATTGCTTTTCTTTCCGCTATCACTTATGAGCGGATCGAAGATATTATCCCTTTCTTATACGAAAAAGGAAAAGATCCTTTTATTCTTGTTCTGGATGGCATTACCGATGTTCGTAATTTCGGAGCTATTGCCCGTACATGCGAAGTCGCAGGGGTCGATGCCATCGTTATTCCCGCAAAAGGAAGCGTTACAGTGAATGCTGATGCTGTAAAAACTTCGGCCGGAGCATTACTTAAAATACCTGTTTGTAAAGAACAAAGTCTTACTGCTGCAATCCAGTTTCTTAAAAATAGTGGAGTTAAAGTTGTTGCTGCCACAGAGCGAGGGGCAGATAATTACACTGAGGTAGACTATTCTGGCCCTGTTGCGTTCGTTATGGGGGCAGAGGATACAGGTGTATCTAATGATAATCTCCGGATTGCAGACAATCTTGTGGTGATTCCTCAATTTGGTACCATTGGCTCGCTTAATGTGTCTGTAGCAGCTGGCGTACTAATTTATGAGGTAATACGACAAAAGGGTCTGAAATGAGCAAGTATTTCCTGCTATTTATATGTTGGATAGGCTTTATGTCTTGTAATGCACAAAATAAGCAGGACAGTATATACATTTGTAGAGCAAATGCCTTCTTTTCCCGGAGGGGAAAGTGAAATGAACCGCTATATTTATAGTAATGTAGATCTATCGGAAATGCCAGAAGAAGCTTATCTCAGACAAGGAAGAATAAATATCAAATTTATTGTAGAAACTGACGGATCTCTTTCAAATATAGAAGTTAAAAGCGAAAGAGGAGATGCGATTAATAACGCTTTCAAGAAAGCAATGCAGGGCATGCCAAAATGGACTCCTGGCAAACATAAAGGAAAATCAGTCCGTGTTTATCAAAAATTACCAATACAGATACATATTAAGAAACCAGATTAAATATATAGAATTATGAAAAAAGTAATTTCAACCAACAATGCCCCTGCAGCAATAGGACCATATAGCCAGGCTATAGAAGTAAACGGAATGGTATTTATCTCGGGACAGATTCCAATTGATCCGGCTACCGGAGATTTTGTAGAAGGAGGAGCAAAAGAACAAACCGAACAATGTTTCAAAAATATAAAAGCCATCCTTGCCGAAGTAGGACTTACTACTGATAATATCGTAAAAACAACTGTTTTACTAAATGATATAGCACATTTTGCCAGTATGAATGAAGTTTATGCGACCCAGTTTTCAGGAACTTATCCGGCGCGTTCGGCATTCGCTGTAAAGGATTTACCTAAAGGCGCATTAGTTGAAATTGAAGTCATAGCAGCAAAATAATATTTCATAAAAAATACTTAAAATAAAATAACCCTGAAATAATTGCGTTTCTCTTTGTAGAAACTCGAAAGCATGATTATTGACGAGAAATATATGTATCGCTGCTTGCAACTGGCACTTAATGGAAGAGGATATGTTAGTCCTAATCCGATGGTGGGTGCGGTAGTAGTTCATAATGATAAAATTATTGGAGAAGGGTTTCATCGTGAATATGGTAAGGCGCATGCAGAGGTGAATGCTATAGCTAGTGTAAAAGATAAATCTTTATTGAAAGAATCAACGATCTATGTTTCGTTAGAACCTTGTGCTCACCATGGTAAGACGCCACCATGTGCCCAGCTGATTATTGAAAGCCGGATACCCCGTGTCGTTATTGCCTGTCTCGATCCTTACCCTGCAGTAGCAGGAAGAGGAGTGAAAATGTTGCAGGATGCCGGTGTTGAAGTTTCTATAGGAATACTTGAGCAAGAAGCATTGAACTTGAATAAAGAGTTCTTTACTGCACAGACTAAGGATCGCCCTTATATTTATTTGAAGTGGGCACAAACTCGAGATGGCTTTATCGATAAGGTTCGCTGTGATGGGGAGAAGCCGGAACCAACACCAATCTCGAATGAGTTTTCACGAATACTAGTGCATAAGAAAAGGTCGGAAGTACCATCCATTATGATTGGCACAAATACTGCTATAAAGGATAATCCATCATTGACGACCCGGTACTGGTATGGAAAAAATCCGATACGTATAGTGTTGGATAGGCAAGGACGTATTCCCTTGGACTATACAGTTTTTGATGGAAATGTAGAGACCATTGTTTTTACTGAACGAGAATCCGTCTCCGCCATCAAAAATGTAACTTTTGTATCTGTGCTTTTTAATGAAAATTTACTATACAACATATTCTCAATTCTTAAAAGACGCAAAATTACATCAGTACTAGTCGAAGGTGGGCGGGAATTACTTCAAACCCTTATTGATAAACAATTGTGGGATGAAGCGCTTATTGAAATATCCGGTATCCGTTTTGGAGATGGTGTAAAGGCTCCGGTCATTACCGGACATACAATAAAAGAATGTGATTGGGGCACTTCAAGGCAGGTTCATATCTGTTTGTCTAACTATAAAATTATATAAATATTAGATTTATTGACGCGTAAGCCGAAATTCTTTCTATTTTTGCACATTGATATTGAATAAAACTGTTTAAAACAAATGAAATTGAAGCAAGTTATTCGACTACTATTTCTTTCGATATTTTCGGTTGCTATACTAAGTTCTTGTAATAACGATGATAATGAGTATACTGCTACCGGATTATCTGCCGATGCACAAATATATTCTTTCAAAGTATCAGCTATACCGGTAACATCCGTAGATTCGGTCAACTATCCGATAATGGCCAAAGCTATGTTTTCTATAGATCAGATGAAAGCTTTGATCTACAACCAAGATTCATTACCATACAAAACAGCTCTGAAGAAATTTGCGACTACATTAACGTACTCAAACTCTTCAAGCCCTAGTAAACTTCAATTAATTTACCCAGATTCTGTTGCGGACTGGAACGGTTCAGATTCTATCGATTTTTCTTTGAAACCTAAAATTAAGGTTACAGCTGCTAATGGAACAAACACTAGAGAATATACTATTGATATAAGAATACATAAGGTGGATCCTGATACTTTAACCTGGAAAAGTGCAGGAACACAACCTTCAACAATAGGTAAGCAGAGAACGATATTGAAAGAGAACACATTTTATACTTTCACTATCGAGAACGGTAGCTTCTCTTTATATACGGCAGATAAGTCAAATGTATCGGTCTGGACAAAGCAAACAATGATATCCACTTTGCCGGCAACAGTTATACTGGATAATATAACACTATTTAATAATACTTTCTATGCCGTAGATGCTGCTAAAAAATCATATAGCTCAACTGACGGTGTAACATGGAATGCGAGAAATACAAATGTATACTCTATAATAGGTGTATTACCTGCGGCAACAGAAGCAAAAGACTTGCTTTTAGTTGTTACAGAGAATGCGGGTAAATACTACTTTGCCAAGACATCCGATATGAATACATTGGAGGTGGTGGAGAATTTAAGCTATAATCCTTTGTCTAACGAAGTTCCTGTAAACTTCCCTGTAACAGGTTTTTCTTCGGTTACTATCTATGATAGAAGCAATCTGAATAATAATCTTCTGGTTACAACAGGAGGAAAACTGTTCTCAAATGCGCAAACAAATCTAAGCTGGACTATACGTGAAGGAGAGAATAAGTTGGAGATCATGCCTACCCAGGAGAATTTTGCTTTTACTGCAAATGTAGGAATAAGTTCTTTCTTATATGATGGTTACATGTATGCTCTCACTAAAAATGTATTATACAAAAGTTCAAGCCTAGGATACAAATGGGTAGCTGCTTCTGCTAAGGAGCCTGTTGACTCTAAGATGCCAAAAGCATCGGGACAATCTATAGTGATTGATGATGAAAATTATATATGGGTATTCGGTGGAGTATCCGATGCAGGTTCAACACCTGTTAGAGAAATTTGGAAAGGCCGTTTAAACAAACTCATTCCTTAAATACTTAAAGTTTGCCGGTAATATACTTATGATCTGTTTTTTTGCGTTAGATAGATATTGAATAATGGTTTTGAAATGAGAAAAGAGAATTTATTGTTTATTTTTCCGCTTATTGTAGCTTCTCTCTTCTCGTCTATCACTCTCAATGCGCAGGATGATTATAAGTACGAGATTGGTGGTATGGCGGGAACATCTTTCTACATGGGAGATGCCAATAAAACAAAATTATATCAAAATCCGGGATTGTCAGCCGGAGTTATATTCAGATATAACAAAGACTTAAGATGGTCTGTGAAAAATAATTTTGTCATAGGTAAAGTGTCGGGTGATACTAGAGATTCTGGTAATAAATTCCCATTAGAGCAGCAAGCCTCCTTTAGTAGAATGTTTTATGAGTTAGGTAGCCAGATTGAATTTAATTTCTTCAATTATAGCGACAAATTCGGGTATCTAGGGGCGAAGCGCATGACACCATATGTATTCACCGGAGTAGGATTAACATTTGCCTCGGGAAAGAAAAAATTTCTGGATGCAAATATACCTATCGGAGTAGGTTTGAAGTATAAGATGAAAGATCGGTTGAATATCGGATTTGAATTTTCATTCAGAAAACTATTCAGTGACTCTTTCGATGTTACAGAGAAAAATGGAAAATTTGATTTAGATAGTCCTTATAATATAAAAGGAGGTATCTTTAAAAATAATGACTGGTACTCTTTGACAATGATAACCATAACATGGGATTTCGGAGCTCGGGTATGTCCTTGTTTAAATTCTGATTAATTAAATAAAACAACATATAGATGTCATTTTTTGACCAAATAGATAAGAGTAGAGTACCTCAACATGTAGCTGTCATCATGGATGGTAACGGACGTTGGGCTAAACGTCAAAATCTTGACCGGGCCTTTGGGCACAAGGAAGGGATAACTGCTGTACGCAGGGCTATTGAAGCTGCTGCAAAAGCTGAAATTTCTTATATTACGCTCTATACATTTTCTACCGAAAACTGGAACAGACCGGTAGAAGAAGTAAAAGCGCTTATGGCGTTGATGATACAAGCTGTAGCAAATGAAACACCAGATCTGATAAAGAACAATATCCGGGTTAAAGTTATAGGTGATATAGAGCGCTTACCTGCCGATACTCAGAAAGCGTTGGATTTCTGTTTAGCCGAAACAGCTAAATGTACAGGAACAACTGTTATTCTGGCACTCAGCTATTCTTCAAAATGGGAATTGACAAAAGCAATGAAGAGTATTGCTCATGATCTGAAAGAGGGGAAAATTAAAGAAGAGGACATTGATGAGTCCCTTATCCCTCAATATCTTGCAACAAAGGGTATCCCCGATCCTGATATACTGATTAGAACAGGAGGAGAATTACGGATAAGTAACTTTCTGCTTTGGCAGATTGCTTATTCCGAACTTTATTTTACAGATGAACTTTGGCCTGAGTTTAATGAGGAATCATTATACAAGGCTGTCTTAGATTTTCAGAATAGAGAACGTCGTTTTGGAAAAACAAGTGAGCAGGTTTCAGGTAACTGACAACCAATCGGATAAAACGACACAAAATAACAATATAACTAGTTAATAACTATAGACCAGCATATGTTCAATAAAGGTTTACTTTTTCTAACTCTCATTTTTTGTTTTGTTTCCGTTGGGATGCAGGCTCAAGATGTGGACAGTACAGAGATTAAAAATGTAAATAAAGCCCTTGAGGCGAATGTACAAGATTTACCTGTAATTTCATATAATACAAGTAAAAGATATGAGATAGCAGACCTTAAAATCTCCGGATTGGTAAATCCTATGTACGAAGACTATACATTATTTGGGTTTGCCCAATTACAGGTCGGAGATGTTATCGAGGTTCCGGGACCCGAAATAACCAATGCTGTCAGACGTTTTTGGAAACAAGGTCTGTTTTCGGATATAAAGATAGCAGCAACAAAGATAGACGGGAATAAGATATGGCTGGATATCAACCTGAAAGAACGTCCTCGTATTTCTGATATTGTATATACCGGAATGAAAAAATCGGAACGTCAGGATATTGCAGCAAAGGTAGGTATGGTGAAGAATCTGCAGATAACCCCATACCAGATGGACAGAGCTAAAACGATCATAAAGAAATATTTTGACGAAAAAGGTTTCAATAAAGCAGAGATCACTCTTACCGAAACACCTGATTTGTCAAAAGAAAACCATGTTATTCTTAACATAGATGTGTTGAAAAAGAATAAGACAAAGGTTAACCGTATTGAAATTGAAGGAAACCAAGAGGTTAGTGCCAGAACGCTTGAAAAAGCAATGAAGAAAACCAGGCATAAGAGTAATTTCAAAGCATGGCTGGCTAACTTCCTGCGTTCAACCAAATATGTTCCTGAAAGCTACGAAGAAGATAAAGAAAATCTGATATCTAAATACAATGAATTAGGATATCGTGATGCTACTATTCTTTGGGATACTGTGTATCCGGCTACAGCAGAAGGAAAACCGGATAAAATGAATATTGAGATAAAGGTTGAAGAAGGAAAACAATACTTTGTAAAAGATATAAAATGGGTTGGTAATACGATTTATCCTACATGGCAACTACAAGCACAGTTGAATATGAAGCCGGGGGATGTATACAACCAGAAAAAGCTGACAGAACGCCTTCTGGTAGAAGATGGTGCTGTAATGAATGTATTTTACCAAAATCATGGTTACTTATTCTCCAATGCTGATCCTGTAGAGGTTAATATAGAGAATGACTCTATTGATTTGGAAATACGTATAACTGAAGGTCCGGTAGCTACAATACGTAATGTAACTATTACAGGTAACGACCGCGTATATGAAGATGTAGTGCGTCGTGAGTTAAGAATAAGACCAGGAGCCTTGTATAGCCGCGATGATATTATCCGCTCTATACGTGAGGTTGCACAAATGGGACACTTCGACCCGGAACAATTAAGCAATCCTAAAATAGATCCGGATCCGGAATCGGGAACAGTAGATGTGGGCTTGCCACTGGTATCTAAAGCTAATGACCAGGTTGAATTTTCTGCCGGATGGGGACAAACAGGTATCATCGGGAAATTGAGTTTGAAGTTTACAAACTTCTCTTTAAAGAACTTGTTGAACCCGGGTTCTTATAAAGGTATTATTCCACAAGGAGAGGGACAAACTCTGACATTAAGTGCACAAACAAATGCTAAATATTATCAATCTTACTCTGTTTCATTCTTCGACCCATGGTTTGGAGGTAAACGCCCTAATTCATTATCGGTAGGACTATATTATTCACGCCAAACGGATATCAATAGCAGATATCTTGGTAATAGCGGCTATGGTTACGGGTATGGGTATGGCTACGGATATGGTAGTGGTTATGGAAATGGCTATGGCGGAGACTACAGTTTTGCATCTGACCCTAACAAGTCGATAACAATGATAGGCGCATCTATAGGTTATGGTAAACGTTTAACTTGGCCGGATGACTACTTTACAATTCAGGCAGAACTTTCATATCAGAGATACAGTATGAAGGACTGGGCATACTTCATTGTGAAGGATGGGGTAGCAAACAACTTAAGCCTGAATTTGACACTAAGCAGACGCTCTATCGACAATCCTATATATACCCGTCGCGGTACAGATATATCATTAAGTTTGCAAGTAACTCCTCCGTTCTCTCTTTGGGATGGAAAAGATTATGCTTCAATGAAACTTATTGATAATTATTATGAATCCAGTGAGAAATTTAAATGGATCGAATATCATAAATGGAAATTCAAAGCTAAGACATTTACATCTTTATCATCAGCTACAAAAACACCGGTGTTGATGACTCGTGCGGAATATGGTTTTGTGGGTTATTTCAATAAGCACAAAAAGTCACCATTCGAAACGTTCTATATGGGGGGTGATGGTATGTCAGGATATTCAAGTACATATGCTACCGAAACAATTGGTCTTCGCGGATATGAGAATGGTTCATTAGGAACTCAGGCCAGTGCATATTCTCGTTTGGCTATGGAACTAAGATATCCTCTAATCCTGGAACCTTCATCAACAATCTATATCTTAGGCTTTGTTGAAGCTGGTAATGCATGGAATGACCTAAGCAGATTTAATCCATTCGATCTGAAACGCTCTGCCGGTTTTGGAGCACGTATAATGCTTCCTATGATCGGGCTGATGGGTATCGACTGGGCATATGGATTTGACCCTATCAACGGATCACGTGATAGAAGCGGCAGCCAGTTCCACTTTATCATAGGACAAGAGTTTTAACATTATTTATACACAGAAAAGTAAACTAAAATGTTAGTCGTGTGTCTAATAGATATATCACACTAAAATTAACAGTTATGAAAAGAATATTTTTACTATTTGCATTATTTATCGGAATTGCGGCTGGTAGCTATGCACAGAAGTTTGCCCTGATAGATATGGATTATATATTGAAGAATATCAGTAGCTATGAAACAGCTCAGGAGCAGTTGGATGTAATGTCTAAAAAGTGGCAGGGAGAAGTTGAGAAAGTACAGCAGGATGTGAAGAATATGTATAAGTCATATCAGTCTGATCTTGTTTTCTTGTCAGGTGAGCAGAAGACAAAACGCGAGAACGAAATCGTAGAGAAAGAAAAGAGTTTACAGGAACTGAACCGTAAATATTTCGGACCTGAAGGTGAGTTATTCAAAAAAAGAGAAGCTCTTGTGAAACCTATACAGGATGATATATACAATGCAATAAAGGAGATTTCTGAGGCTAAAGGATATCAACTAGTCCTAGACAGGGCATCTGCCGAAAGTGTTATATTCGCTTCCCCCAGAATAGATATAAGTAATGAAGTCTTAGCGAAACTCGGATATTCAAAATAATTATATATATTTGTCACAGAAATAAATGATTAACCAAATAAATAAATTAACTTATAACTATGTTTAAGAAACTATTTTTACTATTACTTGTAGTAGCTCCATTAGCGATGTTTGCTCAAGATAAAATTGCATTTGTCAACGCGGAAGAGGTATTTTCTAAGATGCCTGAATTAAAAGACGTAGAATCAAAATTAGCCACAAAAAGCGAGACGATAAGAAAGAATATTGCTGCTCTTGAAAAAGAATACAACGATAAGCTTGAAGCATTCAGAGGTGATACTGCAAATCTGACTGAAGCCATTATCCTTGACAGAAATAAACAACTAGAAGATCTTCAGACAAGATATCAGACTTTTTTACAAACAAGCCAACAGGAATACGAAAAAGAGCAACAGACTTTAATTACTCCTCTGCAAGAAAAGCTAAGAGGTGCTATTAAAACTGTAGGTGATGAAAATGGCTATACTTATATCCTTAATGCGGGGGCTTTGTTACACTTCGGCAGCAACGCTGTTGATGCAGGTCCTAAGGTAAAAGCTAAACTTGGAATTACGAATTAAGATTTCAGATAGTAAATAAAATATATGGAACTCAGGTAAATCTTTACCTGAGTTTTTTTATATATCTAAGGTTTCTCTTTCTCTATACTCTTTAGGGGTACAACCATATTTTGAAGCAAATTGCCTGAAGAAGGTAGCCCTGTTGGAGAATCCTGACTTGTAAATAACTTCGTCTATAGTCAGTTTCGTGCTCAATAGCAAATTACGTGCAATATGTAGCCGGCTTTCCCTTATCATATCAGCCGGACTATCGCTATTAATCTCATTTAGCCTGCGGTACAAATGACGAGGGCTCATATTTAGTTCTGATGCTATGAATTGTGCAGACAGCTTGTTATTCATTATATTTTTTTCTATAATATCGTGTATATCCTGCACAAACTTGGTATTTTCCCTATGAGTTAACTTCCCCTCTGCCAGATCGAAAGCGCTTAATGGTGAGTTGAAGTAGTCCTTAAGCATTTCTTTCCTCGAAATGAGATGGGCGACGGATGTTCGCAGATAATCGGTATTGAAAGGTTTGGCAATATACATTTCGGCTCCGGAGGCTAATCCCTCTATCTGCTCTTCTATTGTATGTTTGGCGGATATCAAGATCATAGGGATATGTGCCGTTTTCTTATTCGCTTTTATTTCTTTGGCCAGAGTAATACCATCCATGCCGGGCATCATTACATCGCAGATAATAATATTGGGATGTATTTTAGAAAGCATGTCTTCTATGTCCAGCGGTTTATTTAATGGAATTACATTGTATTCATCAGTAAATATTTCACTGATAAACCAAAGAATTTCCACATCGTCATCTATTATCAGAATAGTGGGTTTAAATTTATCATAGGTATATTTAGGTACTTCTATAGCCGGTTCATATTCTCTCCTTAAATTAATTTCAGGTCTGATAATCTCTGGGTTTACTATTGATAGATCCTTTTCCGGTAACTTGACAATAAAGTCTGTCCGTTCATTTAGGATACTATTCACTTCTATTGTTCCATCCAGTAATTTAACCATATTGTAGGATATAGCTAGCCCTAATCCATTACGTGATGCATTATTCCCTTCCCTGTTTTCAAAGCTATCCAATATGCTGTAACGATCAAATATTTTAGTCAGATTTTCAGCTTTTATCCCTTTCCCTGTATTAGATACAACCATCATAAGGGATCTGTCCTCCTGTATTGCAGTATCTATCTGAATAAAGCCATTGATTGATGTATACTTAAAGGCATTAGAAACAAGATTAGTTAATATAGTATATACAAAACCTTTATCTGAATTCCAGATAAGAGAGTCTTGTATATTCCTGACAAAGCGAATATTCCTCGAATCAGCCAGATCATTGAAAGAGTCTGCAACATCATTTACAATCTCTGTAATAGATAACGACTCTATTTGGGGCGTTTTATTACCTGTCTCTATTCTTCTGAATTCAATAAGATCCTGAATAAGATCATTTAGCCGTTCTGCATTTCGTTGGATAAGCTGTGTGTATTTCTTTACGAACTTATCAGATCCATTATGTGATAATATGCGGCTGCAAGGGCCATATATTAATGTTAATGGGGTACAGAATTCATGAGCAATATTCGTAAAGAAGCGTAGTTTTGATTCTTGCACTTCTTCCTTATGCTGTTGCTTCATTTTCATTATAGCTTTATACTTCTTCTTCTTATCACGAATAATAGCAGCTCGTATAAATAGTGCAATAACGGATAAAATAAGAATGCCATAAATTATGTATGCCCATACAGACATATACCATGGTGGCCGTATTTTTATAATGATGGAGTCCACAGCGCTCTCTTTCCCGGTTAATCGATTGATATATTTGATATATAAAGTATAGGTTCCCGGAGACAAGCTGGTAAATGATAGATTATTCGATGTGCCATTATCGATCCATTGTGTGCTCAGGTCTTCCAGTTTATAGTAATATGTGTAGTTATTGCCATTAATATAATCCAAGGCTGTGAATGAAATAGAGAAAAAATTCTGATCATAGTTCAACTCCAGAGTCTCCTTATCTAAAAAGTCGAATATATTTTTCTCTTTTCCAAATATCATAAGGTTATCAAAATGAATTGGGGGTAAATATTCTTCTTGTACCGAGCCTGTTTCTGCTATGGAAGTGAAGCCATTCACTCCACCAAAGAATAAAGTACCTGAATCTTCATCTTTAAAGTATGCTCCATCACTATACTCTATAATCTGTAGTCCATTCAGATGGGAATATATCTGAAAGTTATCCTGCTCTATATTGAATTTGATTATTCCACGGTTAGTACTAAACCATAAATTATTTTGATTATCTGATAATATACCGTGTATAGTATTATTTGGAAATCCGTTTCTTTCATTAAAAACAGTTTCCCTTTTGTAAGGAGAGTACTTAACGACTCCAAAACTGGTGCCAAACCAGAAATTTCCATTCGAATCTTTCTTTATGGAAAATATGTCATTCAGGGTTTGATTTATCCCGTTATCAAATATAACAGTATCTAACCTGGATGTATTTACGTCCAACTTGAAAGCACCACGCCCTCTGTTGCCAAACCATAGAGTGGATTCATCCTCTTTATATATGGTGAAGAAATAATTTTCTGAGTCTTTTCCTCCTCGAATCCTGATTCTTTCTGCATTTTTTAATACAGGAGTATCCGATGATCCTGATATCGTAGCTTTAACAATACCGGTCCCGACTGTTGCCAGCCAGAGGGTAGTATCGTTTAATTCACAGATCGAATGTACATACTTAACAGGTTCTCCATTTGCAGTGAGTTGAATCGTTTTTATCGATCTATCTCTATATGAATAATAGTTTAAGCCTGTTTCGCATCCGATCCAAAGTATGTTTTTATTGCTCTTGGCAAATGCGTATACGGAATTATCAACAAGGGACGTATTTGTAGCATTACTATATTCCGATAAATATTTTGTAGGGACTTGCTTTGAATCATAATCTTTTATTTTTACTATTCCATCACCTTTTGTCCCTATCCACAATGTTTTCTCTTTATCTAGTAGTATAGCCCTCACAGGCTTCTCTATATTCCTTGCAAAAGAGTTAAACATGACAGATCTGATAGAATATGAGTCATTAGAGTACATATACACCCCCTGTCCATCAGTCCCTACCCATACTAAATTCTGGTATTTATCTTTAGCTAAGCAAAATATCCCTGATTTTATACCCACATCTTCAATTCGGTAGTTATCTAATTTGTCAGGCATATTGATTAGACGTAGTAATCCGTTTGTTTTGAAGCCAATAAAATAATCATTATGATATTTTATTATTGATGATATTTCTCCATTCTTAACAATCTCATTTTTCAAATTAAATATATAATACTTCTTCCGGTCTTTTACATGATATTCATAAAGCGTGTATGTATCATCTATAAAGTATGTTATATCAGGGAAATCCCTTTCGTGAAAACAAAATAAGAGATTCTCCGTATGTTCAAAAGGCTTATCTTGTACTAATCGGATATCGTCATTATTTTCATCAATTCTATAGGCCGGATTAATCTTATTACTTGTAAATAGTTGGATATGGTCATCCAGAACAATAAAATCCAGAATATCCTTATAGGATAGATTCTCCAATTCTATTCTCTTGAAAGAATCGCTATTTTCATTATAATAGTGGATGCCATTCTCATTTATTATATATATACGATTATTGCTGTCCTTCTGTATCAGGTATCGTCCTTTAAACTGATTGTATGATTTTATTTGATTCCTTTTTTTATCAAACCTGTTCAGTCCGTAGTTGGTATGTACCCACAAAATACCATTCTCTGCCTCAATGACATTTTCTATAAGGTTCCCGGATAAATTATTTCTATCATTAGTAGGCTTATATACCTGAATATTCAAACCATTAAACATATTTAGCCCATCGCATGAACCAAACCACATAAAACCATCCTTATCCTGACACATGGATAAGATAGCACTGTTTGATAAACCATCCTGATTAGATATTTGTCGCAGGTTATATGCTTTTACATTCAGTATAAATATGAAAGCAGCCAGAAAAAAAAGAATACTTAGCTTGTAACTTCTCATAAGTATGATTAGGTCTCAATTTTATATAATATCAGGACAAAGATAAATATTTACAAGATAATAAGCCATTTACAATGTAATCAAATATATAGATCCGAGACAATATAGTATGATTTTAAGACATGTATTTAGTTTGCTTTTTGGGAAATATTACAAATCTTAAAAAGAAGATATATTTGTTAAGTCCAACTATAAGAATTGAAAAACATAAAATGAAATGAAAAAAACGCATATTTTATTATTTACAATTTGTGCCGGTATACTTTTGAGCTGTAATAGAAAGGAGGAGAATAGTGAAAATTTGCAGAGAGCCCGATTAACATTAGACTCTTTGTATCAGAATTATTCTGCTCCGAATACAAATCTGTTGCGTGAAAATTATCCGTTTGATAATACATTTACTGCAACTTATCTAGCCTCACAGGAACAGGCGAATAGTGCTAATCAGTATTCTTATCTATGGCCTTATTCCGGAACTTTCTCTGCTGTGAATGCATTGTTTGAAGCTACGAATGACAAGAAATATCAGGAAATACTTGATACGAAAGTATTGCCCGGGTTGGAAGAATACTTTGACCAGAAAAGAAATCCTCCCGCATATGCATCATATATAAATACAGCTCCTGAGTCGGATCGGTTCTATGACGATAATGTATGGCTCGGTATAGACTTTACGGATACCTACATGATGACCAAAGAACAAAAGTATCTGGATAAGGCAAAATTGATATGGACATTTGTAGCCAGTGGAATAGATGATAATCTCGATGGAGGCATTTATTGGTGTGAGCAGAAAAAAGAATCGAAAAATACTTGTTCAAATGCTCCGGGTTCTGTTTTTGCACTTAAACTGTTTGAAGCCACAAAGGATAGTGTTTATTTCTATCAGGGTAAAGATCTATATGAATGGACAAAAAAACACTTGCAGGATTCTTCCGATTATTTGTACTATGATAATATAAGGCTGGATGGAAAGATTGGAGAGGCAAAATATCCTTACAATAGCGGACAGATGATGCAGTCGGCTGCATTATTATATAAACTGACAAAAGATAAGATATACCTTTCTGATGCTCAAAATATAGCAAAATCAGCTCATAATCACTTTTTTGCAAACTTTACTTCTGCAGAAGGAGAACAATTCATGTTGTTGAAGAAAAGTGATATTTGGTTTATTGCTGTTATGTTCAGAGGATTTGCCGAATTGTACCATTTGGATAATGATAGAACTTATATAGATACTTTCCAGAAGAATCTCAATTTTGCCTGGAATAGCATGCGGGATACGCATGGATTGTTCAGTACAGACTGGAGCGGAAAACAGAAAGATGATAAAAAATGGTTACTCACACAAGCAGCAATGGTAGAAATGTATGCAAGGCTGGCAGCAATTAATAAATGAAATAACTAATATCTAATTATATGAGAAAAAGAAACATTGGATTATGTGCTGTAGCTGCAGCAATATTTTTGATTAGCGGTGAGCTTCAGGCACATGAAATAACTGTTCCTAAGGATAATACAATTGTGCATTGTAATGTACCTACAGATTATAAAAGTAATCGTCCGGCGGTGGACAAAAGATTGTTTAAATCTAAGGCTGTTGAAAATGAGATTGTCCGCATTAAAAAACTTCTTAAGAATCCTAAACTAGGATGGATGTTTGAAAACTGTTTCCCTAACACGTTGGATACAACAGTTCGTTATCGTAAAACAGATGGGAAAGATGATACGGTCGTATATACAGGTGATATCCATGCTATGTGGCTTCGTGACTCGGGAGCACAGGTATGGCCCTATGTACAATTGGCAAATAGTGACCCTGAGCTGAAAGCAATGCTAGCCGGAGTCATCCGTCGTCAGTTCAAGTGTATCATCATTGATCCGTATGCAAATGCGTTCCTTGATCCGCATGACCCGAATCCGGATCATCAATGGATGTCAGATATGACAGATATGAAATTGGAGTTACACGAACGTAAATGGGAGATCGACTCACTTTGTTACCCGATTCGTTTAGCATATCACTACTGGAAAACGACAGGTGATACCAGTATTTTCGATGAAGAATGGCTACAAGCTATTCAACTGGTTTTGCAGACATTCCTTGAGCAACAACGTAAAGATGGCTCTGGACCTTATAAGTTTCAACGGGTAACAGAACGTCAGCTGGATACGATGAATAATGGTGGGCTTGGCAATCCGGTTAACCCTGTAGGGCTCATCGTTTCTTGTTTCCGTCCATCCGATGATGCAACTACATTCCAGTTTTTGGTTCCATCTAATTTCTTTGCTGTTACATCATTACGTAAGGCTGCAGAAGTATTGGAAACTGTGAATAAAAAAGCGGATTTGGCAGTGAAATGTAAAAATCTGGCTGAAGAGGTAGAGGTCGCATTAAAGAAATATGCTATCTTTAATCACTCGGAATATGGTCGTATTTATGCTTTTGAAGTAGATGGTTTTGGTAACCAGTATCTGATGGATGATGCCAATGTACCTAGCTTATTGGCTATGCCTTATCTGGGAGATATGGACGTAAATGATCCTATCTACCAAAATACACGTAAGTATGTGTGGAGTAAAGATAATCCGTATTTTTTCAAAGGTACGGCAGGAGAAGGAATAGGCGGCCCACATATCGGATACGACATGATATGGCCAATGAGTATCATGATGAAAGCATTTACCAGTACGGATGAGAAAGAAATACAATCTTGTATAAAGATGCTTATGGAAACAGAAGCCGGAACGGGTTTTATGCATGAGTCTTTCCATAAAGACGATCCTGCAAATTTTACCAGATCATGGTTTGCATGGCAGAATACGCTGTTTGGAGAATTGATCCTGAAACAGGTAAATGAAGGTAGGCTAGATATGTTAAATGCAATAAAATAATTAAGAAAAGAGTCTAAGTAATAAATGTCCGTTATGGTCAACCATAAAGAAAAAGATAATTTGGTAATATTTTAGTTCATTGGAAGCGCAATATTCTATCTGTGTATTTAAAAGCAGATAGAATTATTGTTGCTTAGTAACCCAACATTAATGAAGATAATCATGAAACAACACTTTTTATTATTATTTCTAATTCTTTCATTCAGCTTGAATGCCCAGAAAAAAGCGGAATTATTGTCTCCCAATGGGGAAATAAAAGTATCTCTTAATATCTCGGATAAGATATATTATACAATAGCATATAATAGCGAGGTATTGCTGAAAGATAACTTTATGCAATTAAGTCTGCACAATGAGGTATTGGGGCAAAACCCAAAACTAACAGGACAAAAAAATAATAAAATAAATGAGGTACTAACTCCGGTTGTTCCTTTAAAGTATTCTTCTGTAAAAAATCAGTACAACTCTCTTTTACTAAATTTTAAAGGAGATTATTCAGTTGAATTCCGGGCATTTGATGACGGTATTGCTTATCGCTTTATCACTAATAAGAATGGTGATGCGGAAGTTCTGGGAGAAGAATTTATGATAAACTTCCCTGACAATTATTTGCTTCATCTGCAACAACCCGGAGGATTTAAAACTGCATATGAAGAGCCATATACACATATACAGAGCAACGAATGGAAATTGGCAGATAAGATGTCGGTATTGCCAATATTGATCGACACTAAAAAGAAATATAAAATACTCATATCAGAATCAGACCTGTCTGATTATCCATGCATGTTTTTGAAAAGCACAGGAACAAATGGCGCACATTCTGTGTTTCCTAAAGCGCCTCTCGAATTTGGTGAAGATGGAGACCGCAGTCTGAAAATAGTAAAAGAGGCTGATTATATAGCTAAAACAGCAGGAAAGAGAAACTATCCATGGCGCTATTTTGTAATTACAAAAGATGATAAACAGCTTGTGGAAAATACGATGACATACCGTTTGGCAACTAAAAATCAATTACCGGATGTGTCGTGGATCAAACCGGGACAGGTAAGCTGGGAATGGTGGAATGAAGCCTCTCCTTATGGGCCGGATGTGAACTTTGAGGCAGGTTTTAATCTGGATACTTATAAATATTATATAGATTTTGCTTCTAAATATGGTATAGAATATATCATTATGGACGAAGGGTGGGCTATGAGTACACGTGATCCATATACACCCAATCCAAAGGTAGATGTGCATGAACTGATTCGTTATGGAAAAGAAAAGAATGTCGGTATTATACTTTGGCTAACATGGTTGGTTGTAGAGAATAACATTGATATATTCAAAACATTTAGTGAATGGGGCGTAAAAGGAGTCAAAATCGACTTCATGGACAGAAGCGATCAGTGGATGGTCAACTACTATGAGCGCATCGCCAAAGAAGCTGCCAAATACAATATTCTGGTAGATTATCATGGCTCATTCAAGCCGGCCGGATTAGAATATAAATATCCTAATGTATTGTCTTATGAGGGTGTTAGAGGTATGGAACAAATGGGTGGCTGTACTCCTGACAATAGCATCTATTTTCCATTTATGCGTAATGCTGTTGGACCGATGGATTATACACCCGGAGCAATGATAAGTATGCAGCCGGATAGATATTGTGGTACCCGTCCTAACTCTGCCAGTATAGGTACAAGGGCCTATCAGTTAGCCTTGTTCGTCATTTTCGAAAGTGGATTACAAATGCTTGCCGATAATCCGACTTTGTATTATCGTAATGAAGACTGTACCGAATTCTTAACCGGTGTACCTGTTACGTGGGACGAGACCCGTGCTTTGGAAGCACAAGCCGGCGAGTATGCAATTGTGGCGAAACGTAAAGGTAATAAATGGTTTATAGGAGGCATGACGAATAATAACAGTAGACAATTTGAGATTAATCTGGATTTTCTTACTACTGGTAAGTCATATAAAATGACCTCTTTTGAAGATGGAATTAATGCTGGTCGTCAGGCAATGGACTACCGCAAAAAAGATACACAGGTAAAAGCAGGTGACAAAATACAAATAAAGATGGCCAGAAACGGTGGTTTTGCTGCTGTTATAGAATAATACCCGAGTTAATTTAGGTAGCTTTGGGATAAGTAAGGAGCGTTTATGGTTATTGAAAGGTACTGTAGTAATGCAGTACCTTATTATTCAAATTGAAAATTATTACCATGAAAAAAATATTATTAACAATTACTTTATGTATGGTAGCTTTGCTAATCAATGCCCAGAGCAACACAAATTATTTGAACAACCGACCACCTCTTGTTACTAAGCCCTATATGGAACTGCCATTAGGTTCTGTCAAAGCTAAAGGGTGGCTTTTGGAAATGTTGAAAAGACAAAAGACAGGAGCTACAGGGCATATGGATACACTCTATCCCTTGGTAATGGGTGAACGTAATGGATGGCTTGGTGGTGATGGCGATCAGTGGGAAAGAGGCCCTTACTGGATAGATGGCTTGTTGCCTCTGGCATATATACTCGATGATAAGGAACTGAAAAACAAAGTACAACCATGGGTAGAGTGGGCATTAAAAAGCCAGCAACCAAACGGATTCTTTGGGCCTGCTAAAGATTATCCGGGAGAAGAAGGTATCCAACGGGATAACTCTGCCGACTGGTGGCCACGTATGGTCGTGCTAAAAATATTGCAACAATACTATTCTGCAACAGGAGACAAACGTGTTGTAGACTTTATGACAAAGTATTTTAAGTATCAACTGGAAACATTGCCCAATCAACCTCTTGGTAAGTGGACATTCTGGGCTGAATACCGGGAGTGTGATAATTTACAGGCAGTGTATTGGCTATATAATATTACTGGTGATACTTTTCTTTTAGACTTGGGCAATCTGCTACATAAGCAGGGACATGATTTTACCCATATGTTTTTGGAAACAAACCATATGGCTTGCCAAGGCAGTATTCATTGTGTAAACCTAGCCCAAGGGTTAAAAGAACCAATTATTTATTACCAGCAGAGCGGAGATAAAAAATACAAAGAGGCCTTAACAAAGGGGTTTGCAGATATCAAGAAGTTTAATGGTCAAGCGCAGGGCATGTATGGTGGTGATGAACCCCTGCACGGCAACAATCCCACACAGGGTGTTGAACTTTGTGCCATTGTAGAGATGATGTACTCGCTAGAAAAAATGATAGAAATAACCGGAGATTTGTCGATGGTAGATCATATAGAGAAGATTGCTTTCAATGCACTACCTACTCAGGTTACCGATGATTTTATGCACAAGCAATACTTCCAGCAGGCAAATCAGGTTATGCTTACCCGCCATCGCCGCAATTTTTACGAAGATGACAGCCATGCGGGTACAGATCTTCTATATGGTACATTAACCGGATATCCTTGCTGTTTCTCAAATATGCATCAGGGCTGGCCTAAGTTTACCCAGAATCTATGGTATGCAACACCTGACGGCGGCCTGGCAGCACTTATATTTTCACCTTCGGAGGTAACCGCTAAGGTAGCAAACAATATAGATGTTTGCATCACAGAAAATACATATTATCCAATGGATAATAAAATACGGTTTACGATTGATATTTTAGACAAAAAGGTACGTTCTGTTAACTTTCCGTTCCATATAAGAATACCAGGTTGGACCAAGGGAGCTTCAATTACAATAAATGGAGTTTCCTATAAAACGGCAGATGGAGGAAAAATAGAAATAATAAACCGTGACTGGAAGAAAGGGGACTATGTAGAACTGGAGATGCCAATGGAAGTAAAAGTGGAAGAGGGTTGGCATGAGAATTCGGTATCGATAGAGAGAGGTCCTTTGGTATATGCGCTTAAGATTGGTGAAGACTGGCAAAAGAAAGAAGTTAGCGATGCAGAGCAAAACAGATACGGCGAATCATACTGGGAAGTACGACCTACAACCAAATGGAATTATGGACTCCATCGTCTTGATTTTAAAAAGGCCAATGAACTTATCAGGACGAATATTGATAATGAAAAGATAAAATCGGATTATCCATGGAATTTGAGTAATGCACCTATCGAATTGAAAGTAAACGCTAAAATAATACCAACATGGGGATTGTATAATGAAATGGCTGGTCCTATTCCTCACTCGTGGAGCGGAGCAGGGGAGGGAGAACCCGAGGAAATCACACTGATACCATATGGATGTACAACATTAAGAATTTCTCAATTTCCTTTAGTGTATTGATATCTAATTTGTTAAATTTGTTAGAATGATATTTCATTCTATGTGTCGTTCTAACAAGTTTAACATTCTAACTGTTGTTTATTGCAGTTTTTTATATATTTTTGCAATCTGATAAAAGGCAAGACAAAGACAACGAGCAATAAGCATAAAATTCTCTTTTCAGACTCCAGTAACTATTTGCCCTAACTTGATAGTTTGTTCTGGTATTAAGAAGATTTCACAAGCTTTTGAATCGTCTAAAGAAAAACACTCAATAGTTCAAACTGATTGAACCATTGGGTTTTATTGGTTGTTCCTATATTGATTCTTTCATATGGATAACCAATAATGGGGATTGATGCCTGATTATTATGGTATTAATGAACTCAAAATAGACAAAAGATTATGACAACAAAACTAACGCTTCTCTTGACAAACCTATTTCTGATACTGGGAGGGTTAATTAATTTATCGGGACAGGTCACAATTGGAAATGAAAAAGAACCTTTAGATATATCGGTTTTAGAACTCATTTCCGAAAATACTTCCGGACCTAAAGGTTTTCGATTGCCGCAATTAAGTACAGCGGAAATAAGTGTTTTAACTTCAAACATTAATCAGTTACCAACAACGGAAAAGACCAGAGCTGATGGGATGGTTATATTTAATACAACTACAGGTTGTGTTATGGTCTGGAACGGGAAAGAATTTAAAAGTCTTTGTGGTGATATAGGTCCTGCAGAAGCTACTTTCGATTGTACACAATTTCGGGTATTCCCAAACGGTGGTGAGCCCGATTATATTCCAACAAATTATCGTCAGGGAACACCTCTTGACGGGAGTGCCTCATATATTACTGTACCAGCCACAGTGACCAAAGCAGGTACATACAATATAATTGCAACTACAGGAAATGGATATTCGTTTTCTACTAATGGTACATTTCTTGATGTTGGTAGTTATCTTCTGAAACTAGCAGGAGCAGGAACCCCTATTATGGGCGGTACTACTTATTCTGATCAGTTAAATTTTTCATTCAATGATGAAAATGTAATACTTGGTTGCGATCCTGCAAGCTTACCTAAGATTCCGGTTGCCCCGGCTATCGACAAGGCAACATATACCATAAATTGTGCTTCAACAACAATATCAGGAAACTATATTATCAATTCTGATCTTAATTCGACACACTATATTACTGTACAGGTAGACGTTACTGGTCATGGTAATTATACATTTACTGCAGAAGCTGCAGGTATGCATTTTAGCCGTAGTGGGCAATGGCCTGCGGGTACTACCGGACTTCAAACAGTGACTTTACTCTCTTCTGGTAAGCCAACTCAAGCTGGTACTCTACCAATTACCATTACAGGAGAAACTGCCGGTGCGGATGTTACGTGTGACAAAAATATTACAGTAAGCTATAGATCTATGAAAATTTTAGGCTTTGGATGGGGTACATACCAGCCTGCAACTGCAACAACAGTGCAAAGTTCAAGAGCTATACTGGAATCAAGTGCTAACTTTGGGTCTAACGGAACGTTCCCTACGCAAAATATAACCATTGCAGATGCAGGATATACAACAGGAACAGTTGCTGCCAGAATAAACAGTAATAACCCTGATATCATTGTAATAGGATATAACTTCCACACAAATGCAACTGATAATGCAGCTTTAGTAGACTTTGTGCAGAATAAAAAAGGTGTTCTTATAGCTATGACCCAGGATAATGGTGTTGCTGATGCGGCAATGATAAATGCAATTTGTGGTAGTTCAGTTACAATGAGCTATGGTGGTGGAGGTGGAGCATTATATATGTTCCCTAATATAGATAATACTTTACTTAATGGTCCGTTTGGAGATGTTAGAGGTAAGTATTGGGGTGATGATGCCGGTACTACATTCAGGGTAAATAGTATACCTGCAGGGGCAACATCTTTAAGTTCAAACGGAGAAATCTTTGTGTATAACAATTTTTTATGGATAGGTGATGGTGGTTTCTCAGCCGGTGATAGGGCTACCCCATCTACTACAATCTGGCCTTGTACAAATGATAATCAGGGAAGGCCTACCCCTAAATATCCATATGGTTCACCTGCTCAGACAGTATATAATAGTGCATTCTATGCTAACGCAATGGCTTGGGCTATAAAATATGTACAGGAGAATAAATAGTTCAGATTATATAAAAAAGAAGGGCTTTCATTTGAAAGCCCTTCTTTTTTATTTTTGATTTATCCGGAATTCAGAACTTCTTGAATCCCATTATTTCGCGTACTTCCGCTACTGTTTTACGGGCACTTTCTCTAGCCTTTTCAGCACCTTCAGTTACCACTTTATGCAGGTAGGCATCATCATTTTGTATCTCAATAATGCGCTCTCTTATAGGAGTCGTTACTTTTATAATATCCTCTGCCAGTTGTTTCTTTAGATCTCCATAGCGTATTTCACAAGTATTCCATTTATCTTCAAAATGTTGAACAACCTCTTTTGTAGAGACAACATTAAGGATGGTAAACAGATTCTCTATATAATCTGGTTTTTCTGAATTTAGGGCTTTAGGACCTTCATCTGTCAGGGCACGTTTTACCTTCTTTTCAATACTTTTAGGATCTTCATCCAGATAAATACAATTACCTTCAGATTTTCCCATCTTGCCGCTGCCATCAAGTCCTGGTATCTTAATAAGCTCCTCCCCAAAGTTATATGCAACGGGTTCTTTAAAGTATTCTACTCCATATAGGTTATTGAAGCGGCGAGCAAACTTACGGGTCATCTCAAGATGTTGTTCCTGATCTTTTCCTACAGGAACTTTATCGGCATTATGTATTAATATATCTGCCGCCATAAGGGTAGGGTAAGTAAGTAAACCAGCATTCACGTTATCCTGATGTTTTCTGGCTTTCTCTTTAAACGAAACAGTTTTCGACAACTCACCCAGATATGCATGCATATTCAATAATAAGTATAGCTCACATACCTCGGGCATATCGCTTTGAATATATATTGTTGATGCTTCAGGATCGATACCTGCTGCAAGATAATCAACCAATACACTCTTGACATTCTCATGCAGTGCTTTAGGGTCGGGATGAGTAGTCAGTGAATGATAGTCAGCAATAAAAAAGAAACATTTGTTTTCATATTGCATTCTTGTAAAATTTCTGAGTGCACCAAAATAGTTGCCTAGGTGCAGTCTTCCTGTGGATCTTATACCACTTAAAACTGTTTCCATATTTAAATTTTATATTTTCATTTTTTAAGGCACAAAGATAGTCAAAAATCTACAAATGAATTGATATATCTTTCTTATTGTGTCTTTGATATAACCTTGAATTTTTCTATCTTTGAAAAATGTCGTCCTCTAAACTGATGAGTAATGATTAATTTATCCAAAGTTATATTTGGTTGTATTCTCTTCCTTTTAATATCTGTAAATATGAATGCACAGAAAGTAGTGAAACTATGGGAGGGAAATCCGCCAACCAGTAATGAAATATCCGAACCGGAAAAACATGAAAATGGTGGAGTTAGGAATGTATCTGTACCGGATTTGACTATCTATCTACCAGAAAAGTCGATAAATACACAAATGGCTGTGCTTATTTGCCCGGGTGGCGGGTATGCCGGCCTTGCTTTTCAGCATGAAGGTGTACAGTTTGCCCAATGGCTTAACAAACAAGGGATAGCAGGTATTATACTTAAGTACCGGATGCCTAATCAACATAAGGAAGTTCCTTTGGATGATGCGCAGCAGGCTGTGCGCTATATTCGTGATCATGCTGCGGAATTGAATATAGATAAAAATAAGGTTGGCATAGCTGGTTTTTCTGCCGGAGGACATTTGGCAGCAACAACTTCCACTCATTTTGCCAAATCAGGTACAAGTACCCGGCCCGATTTTACAATCTTATTCTATCCTGTTATAACTATGGAAGTTGCGACTCATGGAGGTTCCAAGATGAATTTGCTGGGTAGTAACCCTTCCCAAACGGATATTTATACCTTCTCGAATGAGAAACAGGTTAATGTGAATACTCCTCCAACCATATTGCTTCTGAGTGACGATGATGGAAGTGTACAGCCGGCAAATAGTATAAAATACTACGAAGCACTGAAAAATAATAATATTCCCGCTACTATGTATATCTTTCCCGAAGGAGGCCATGGATGGGGTATGAGAGAGAACTTCAAATATCATATAGAAATGTTATCCTTGCTTGAAATGTGGCTGAAGGATATACAAAAGAAACAATAATGTATCACTTAAATTTAATAACGATATGCAAAAGATAAAAGTGACAAACCCTGTAGTGGAAATGGACGGGGATGAAATGACACGGATAATATGGCGATATATTAAAGATAAACTGATATTACCTTACCTGGATATTGACCTCAAATATTATGATTTGAGTATTCAGAATCGCGATGCAACTAACGATCAGGTAACTATTGACAGTGCCGAAGCTACAAAAAAATACCATGTGGCTGTAAAATGTGCGACCATTACTCCTGATGAAGCCAGAGTAGAAGAATTCGGACTGAAAAAGATGTGGAAATCACCAAATGGAACTATTCGTAATATTATTGGAGGAACGGTTTTCCGGGAGCCTATTATTATGAGCAATATACCACGTCTGGTAACTACATGGACAAAACCGATTGTAATAGGACGTCATGCCCATGCCGATCAGTATAAGGCAACCGATTTTGTTACCAAAGGTAAGGGAAAACTTACCATAACTTTCACCCCTGAAGGAGGAGAACCTCAAACCCATATTGTGTATGATTACAATGGAGACGGCGTTGCTATGGCTATGTACAATACAGATGAGTCTATCTATGGATTTGCGCACTCCTGCTTCAAACTGGCACTGCAGAAAAAATACCCGCTATATCTGTCAACAAAAAATACGATACTAAAAGCTTATGACGGACGCTTCAAGGATATATTTCAGGAAGTATATGAAAAAGAATATAGAGAAGCATACGAAAAAGCAGGACTTACATATGAGCATCGATTAATAGATGATATGGTGGCTGCTGCATTGAAATGGGACGGTGGATTTGTCTGGGCATGTAAAAATTACGATGGTGATGTTCAGTCAGATACAGTGGCTCAAGGATTCGGCTCATTGGGATTAATGACATCTGTACTTCTTACTCCTGATGGAAAAACAATGGAAGCTGAAGCTGCGCACGGAACAGTAACCCGTCATTACCGCCAATACCAGCAAGGAAAAGAAACATCGACAAATCCGATAGCATCTATTTTTGCATGGACAAGAGGTTTGGCGCATAGAGGAAAACTTGATGAAAACTGGGCTCTTGTAGATTTTACCCGAAAACTGGAGGAGGTATGTATCGAGACTGTAGAAAGGGGTAAAATGACTAAAGATCTTGCTTTGCTTGTATATGGTGATACCATGCACAGGGGTGATTATCTCAATACAGAAGATTTCCTGAATACTATTGCACAAGGATTAAAAACGAAACTGGGTGTAGTGTAATATTTTATTAAGAATATATCTTAAGCCTTCTAAACTAAAATTTAGAAGGCTTTCTTTTTGGGAATTTTTATCATATTAAAAAACTTCACTGTTGTCATCTTGCTGAAACCTTCATACTGCATCAGGGTATTTATTTCTTATTTATCACATCTGGAGTATTTGACTTTTTGATACAAAGATTTATCATTTTGGTATTCTTAAATTCCTCTATAATGTAATGCTTTACATTTGTATTTGTTTGTCTTATAGTGTTATAAGTGATCTGCATATTACCTGTTTATAATACCTATTCAAAAAAATGATAACATATGAAAAACACATCTCATATTAAATACTTAATAGCAAGTGACCAAGATATTTTATGGGGACTAACAGTTAGTTCAGTAGGCTTTCAGCATATAAAGAAGAATTCGCCTTATCCTCCCGGAAATCATCCTACCCGCTATCTTTTTTCAACAGAGCGCGGACGTATTCTGGATGAATATCAACTGATCTATATCGTAAGAGGAAGGGGAAGCTTTATTTCGAAGAGCCAAAAATTGACCAATATCAAAGAAGGTAATATGTTTCTTCTTTTTCCCGGTGAATGGCATAGTTATAAGCCCGATTCATTGACAGGATGGGATGAATACTGGATAGGATTTAAGGGAATTAATATTGATAATAGGATTGAAAATGGTTTTTTTCGCAAAGATAAGCCTGTCTTTAATATAGGTATCAGGGATGATATTATACAGCTTTTCAATCAGGCCATAAATATATCGAGAGAGCAGAATACAGGCTTCCAACAAATGCTTGCCGGGATTGTAAATTACTTATTGGGATTTGCATATTCACAGAATAAGCATGCTTCCTTTGAAGATCTGAGAGTTGTAAAACAAATCAATCGGGCTAAAATTATTATGTATGAAAATTTTAGTAATAATATTACTCCGGAAGAAATAGCCAGTCAGGTTAATATGGGGTATTCATGGTTTCGAAAATTATTTAAACAATACACCGGATTTCCTCCATCTCAATTCCTTATTGAATTGAAAGTGCAAAAATGCAAGGAATTATTAACTAATACTGACCTGTCCAGTCAGGAAATTGCTTATGAAGTAGGTTTCGAAAACCCTGATTATTTCTGTACTCTTTTTAAGAAAAAAGTTGGTTTGACACCAATCAAATACAGGGAAATAACACAAGGAAAAGAAATTTGAATATTATGATTTTGAATAATATTAACATATGAATAATTCTTTAGCAGAATATAAACTGCTTGATAAATTTTATCTCAATATTATAAATTCATGTGATAGAAATGATAGAAAAACTGCTGATCTATTAGCATTTATAAATATATCAAAATATTAAATGTTAGTATCAAAACACGAAATCTGTGTATATGTTCAAAATCTAATTTTGTTGTGGTAAATATTATTACCTCAGAGCTTGCCTTTATTGTTAACCCAAAACATAGTTGCCTATGATATAAGAAAAAACTAATTACATGATATTATAATAAGATTCGAGTGTCTCGACATATTTACCAGATAATTAATTGTGAAAAATACAATTCTAAAAATAATATAAAACTATGAAACATAAAAAACTCTTATTTAAAGCGAAAAGGCAGAGAATATATATATCCTCTTCTTTTTCAGCTATAATACTAACATTAGCTATGTTGCTGGTTTCTCCATTGTGTACTTATGCTAACAGTGGTTTGCAGGAGCTTAGCCAACAGCAAAAACGAACAGTGACAGGAACAGTAACAGATGAAAATAGCGAGCCTCTTATTGGGGTTTCCGTGGTGGTAAAAGGTACTACACAAGGTACAATTACTGATATGGATGGTAAATTCATCATAGATGTAACAGATAGTAATTCGACTTTGGTATTCTCTTATGTAGGATACATTGCCCAGGAAATACAGACTAAAGAGAAAAAAGAAATAAATGTGATTCTTAAAGAAGATAACCAGCAGCTAAATGAAGTCATGGTTGTTGGTTACGGAACACAAAAGAAAGGATTGGTAACCGGATCCATATCAACAACAAAAGGAGAGGATATTGTAAAAAGCCCGTCAATGAATATCGGGCAATCATTGCAAGGTAGAATCTCCGGGGTAATTATGAATGTGAGAAACGGAGAGCCGGGTTCAGATGGGGCATCTATCAGTATCAGAGGTAAGAGTACAAGCGGAAATACGGATCCTTTGATTCTTATAGATGGAATTGCCAATAGAAGTGGAAACTGGGATAGAATCAATCCGGATGATATAGAGAGTATCACAGTATTGAAAGACGCATCGGCTGCTATTTATGGATCGCGTTCGGCTAATGGTGTTATACTCATTACCACAAAGCGCGGTAAAGAAGGTAAGCCTACAATAAACTATTCATATAATGTAGGAGTTCAGCAACCGACTCGTTTGCCGAAGATGGCTGATGCAGCAACATTTGCTCAGGTATTTAATGAAGTGGAAGAGTATGAAGGCCGTACACCAAGATATACAGCCGAAGAAATCGAAAAATTTCGCAATGGCTCAGACCCTGTCCATTATCCTAATACAGATTGGTTTGACCAAACTCTTAGAAAAAATACTTTACAGCAAAAGCATAACCTGTCTATAAGAGGAGGTAATGATCGAGTTAAATATTTTATAGGAGGAGGATATTCGGATCAGGATGCAATATATAAGAAGAGTGATACTTATTATAAACAATATAATGTCAGGTCAAATATTGATGCTCAAATAACAAAACATCTGAAGGTATCGGTTGACCTTGCCGGAAGAATTGAAGACCAGCATTATTCAGGTTACGATAGCGGAACTATTTTTTACACATTAACACGTTCTTTCCCTACATCTCTGGCTCGTTATCCTAATGGATTACCAACAGCCGGGATGGATATCGGAAATCCTGTGACGTTAGTTACCAGTGAAACCGGATATAGAAAATACAATAAATCTGTTTTTAATAGTACGTTTTCTGCTACTTTAGATTTGTCTTGGTTGACAGAGGGGCTGTCTGTCGACGGTTATATGGCTTTTGATAAAGAAGGCATGGAGAAGAAAGAATGGAAGACACCTTTCTATTACTATGTATGGGATGAAGCGACGAACGTCTATGAAAAAAAGAAAAATGGAGGACGCGATTTTGCCGAACTCAGACAAGACTATGTGCCTAGAACATCATTTACGTTGAATGCTAAGATAAACTACAAAAGAACTTTCAATTCTCTGCATGGAGTTGATTTAATGTTAGGTTACGAGCAGAACGAAAATAAAGGAAACGACTTTTGGGCATGGCGTTCCAACTATCTGTCTACAGCTATTGACCAACTCTTTGCCGGAAGCACCAATAAAGAATATCTTGATGTGGGAGGAAGCGCTTTTGAACAGGCCCGTAGGAGTTATTTCGGTAGATTAGCATATGATTATGCCGGAAAATATATGGCTCAGTTCAATTTCAGAAATGATGGTTCCTATATCTTTGCCTCAGGCAAAAGATGGGGATTCTTTCCCGGAGTATCGCTTGGATGGAGGCTTTCTGAAGAGAACTTTATAAAAGATAATATAGAATGGATAAATAATCTGAAATTGAGAGCGTCTTACGGACAGCAAGGTAACGATAATGTAGGAGCATTCCAGTATCTATTAAAATACGCAACCGGAAGAAATTATGTTTTTGGAAATACAGTTGTACAAGGTGTGTATCAGGAAGGATTTCCTAATATGGATATTACTTGGGAAGTTGCTGATACATATAATATTGGACTGGATGGTAATTTCTGGAACGGGCTGTTGGGCTTTGAATTCGACCTGTTTAAAACCAAACGCTCAAGTATATTAAGACGCCGCAATGCCTCCATTCCCCAATATACAGGATTGAAAGACCTTCCTGACGAAAATATTGGAAAAGTACAGAATAAAGGTGTAGAGTTTCAGGTAAATCATAGAAGTAAAATTGGACAAGTGAATTTTAATGCTTCTGGAAATTTCTTATATGCACGCAATAAAGTAATCTACATGGATGAAACTCCTTGGGGGGAAGGATACGACTATATGAAAGAAGAAGGTCAGCCTTTGGGTGCAGGATTATATTATGAGGTAATAGGTATTTTCAAAGATCAGGCTCATGTAGACTCATATCCACATATGGAAGGTGCAAGACCTGGGGACTTGATATTCAAAGACGTAGATGATAATGGAATTATTAATTCTATGGATAGGGTAAGACAAGATCTGACAAATTTCCCTGAAATAGTGTTTGGTCTGAACTTAGGAGCAGAATGGAGAAATCTGGATGTGAGCGTCTTGTTGCAAGGACAGGCACGGGCAAAGCAAGCCATTTATTCCAGGATGGATCAAACAGGTAATTTTTATATGGAACAGGCAAAAGACAGGTGGACTACGGATAATCCGAACGGATCAAATCCTAGAGCCGGAGGAAGTATCAATAGCATGGAATCGTATGGTTCTGACTTTTATCTGAAAGATGCATCTTTCCTTCGTCTTAAAAATGTTGAGATAGGATATACCTTACCAAAAAAATGGTTTCAGAAGCTTAATATTTCAAATTGCAGGGTATACTTAAGCGGATACAATCTTTTGACTTTAGATAAGATAAAAGTGATAGACCCTGAAAGCAGCGATGGTAAAGGAACATATTACCCACAAGTCAGAATTTTTAATGCAGGTGTAAACATAACTTTTTAAATAAACGGAAATGAAGAAAATAACATATATCAGTCTTATTTTGCTGTCGTCGATTTTTATCTCCTGTGACGATTTTCTGGACAGGAAACCACTTGATAAAATGACAGAGGAAGATGTTTTTAATGAGGAGGCTTTATTGACAGCCTATGTCAACGCTTGTTACAATGCTTATCCTACGGGCTTTGAAGAGGCTATGATGTCTTCCACTACAGACGAGACATACACTCGGCATGGGAAGGAGAGTTCTATAATAGTATCAAGGGGAGAAATGACCGCCGATAATATTACAACTTTCGATTCGGGACGCTTTTCCAATTTCAACTATTGGGAAAAAGCCTATGAATATTTACGCAACGTTAATATTTATTTCGAGAAAATAGATAAGGCCACTGTATCTGAGGATTTAAAGTCTAGATTGACAGGAGAAATGAAGTTTATCCGTGCATTTATTTATTCCAATCTTATCTGGCGTTTTGGAGGAGTACCTATTATTACACGATCTTATTCGATGGGAGAAGAAGACTATTCTGTAACCAGAAACACATACGATGAATGTGTCGAATTTATACTGTCTGATCTGAATGATGCAATAACACGCTTACCGGATAAAATGGAAGGTACTAATTCGGGTAGAGCATGTGCAGATGCCTGCAAGGCTCTAAAAGCCAGAGTACTGTTGTATGCTGCCAGTCCTTTGAATAATCCTAATAATGAACAATCCAAATGGCAAAAAGCTCGTGACGCCTCACTCGAAATACTTCAGCTTCAGGGTTACGAACTGGCTTCAGATTACAGATCAATATTTTTCGAAAGCAATAAAGAGGTAATATTCAGGAGAGAATATACAAAAGTAAACGGGCACAGGATGAATTTATATAACTCTCCTAACGGCTATGATGGTTGGGGAGGCAACTGCCCTTTACAAAATCTTGTGGATGATTACGAAATGAAGGTAACCGGTAAAAAACCTGCAGAAGCAGGTTCGGGCTATGATCCGGCAAATCCATACGAAGGACGCGATCCACGTTTTTATGCATCCATATTGTATAATGGAGCAATGTACAGAGGACGTGCAGTAGAGGTATTTATACCCAAAGGAAGAGATAGCTCGCAGGGAGATGTTGGTAGCTGGAATACATCTTTGACAGGCTATTATCTTTACAAATTTATAGATGAGAACCAGTCGCTTAGCGAGACAAATACCCAACCATGGGTGTATTTCAGGTTAGCTGAATTCTATTTGAATTATGCTGAAGCACAATATTATTTAGGGAACGAAGACGAATGTAGAGTGGCTATAAATAAAGTAAGGAGCCGCAAAGGGGTGGAAATGCCACTTGTAACAGAAACAGGAGTAAGACTGCTCGAAAAATTACGCAATGAACGCCGTATTGAGCTATCTTTCGAAAATCATCGTTATTTCGATTTACGTAGATGGCTTATAGCTGAAACCTACGAAAATATTGATGCGAAAGGAGTTGAAGTGGTTAAGGAAAGTGATGGAACATTTACATATAATCCAATTATGGTTCTGGAAAGGAATTTCCTTCCTCAACATTATTTGTTACCAATTCCTCGGGCAGAGATAATCAAAAGTAAAGATTCATTAGTGCAAAATCCTAATTATAAATAATTTTTTAATAATCTGGTCTGTTGAATCAAAAACAGACCAGATTTAATTAGCCATATCGCATTTTATATAAAATATTTTTTGCTTGACTAATTTATTTGAATATATTCCTTGTAAAGTTTAAACCAGAGAACTGATGACACTGGTTATTGATACTGAAAATCGCAATACCATCAAATTGGAAATTAAAGATTGGAAATCAAAAATATATTCATGGAAAGTCTTATCTCAGGGCAATTATGTATTTAAACTTACAAGGTTACAATTTCCAAAACGTTACAATATATCTGTGAATAATAAGCAGTATCCTGCTCAGGTAGAAAAAGACGGAACTTTAACTATAAAAACATGATTGTGAATATCCTCTAATTTTTAGTGTAAAAGAATTATAAAAGAAATTTTAAAATAAGATTATGAAAGCAAAAGGAATTAATTTTTTATACCTCTTACTGGTATTTCCGATACTATTATCAGGTTGTACAGAAAAGAAAAGTGTAAAAGAACCTACTGAAAAAGCTCCCCGGATTATTAATATTATCAACTTTATCCGACAGACTGACTATCGTGTGAAGGATTCCGATAACCTCATGTTCGATGCTGTACAAAAACAGATAGCCCTGTCTAATAAATATAATTTCCCTACTACATTTTTGTTTCAGTTCGATGCGCTTATCAATCCTAAGTATCAGGAATTGATGAAGACTCAACTTCGTGCGGAATCCGAGATAGGGGCATGGTGGGAAATCACGCAGCCACATGTTGAAGCTGCCGGAATAAAATGGCGTGGCGAACACTCTTGGGTTTCAACTGCAAATATTGCTTTCACACCCGGATATACAAAAGCCGAGAGGGAGAAGCTTGTTGATGTGTATATGGCAAAATTTAAGGAAATATATGGTAAATATCCTAAATCGGTAGGCTCATGGTTTATAGACTCTCATACATTGCAATATATGTATGATAAATACGCGATAGTTGCTTCATGTAACTGCAAAGATCAGGTTGGTACAGACGGTTATACATTGTGGGGAGGTTATTGGAATCAGGCGTATTATCCAAGTAAAAATAATGCTTATATGCCGGCACAGACAGAAACAGGACAAATCCCGGTACCTATTTTCCGCATGCTGGGAAGCGATCCTATGTATCAGTACGATGCCGGAGTCGGGACTAATTATCAGGGGGTTATATCTCTTGAGCCTGTATACCATGATTCGGGAAAAAGTAGGAAGTGGGTTGAATATTTTCTTGAATCCATTACTAATGAGCCATGTTTGGCTTTCAACTATACACAGGCAGGACAAGAGAATTCGTTTACCTGGGAAGGAATGGGTGACGGATTGGAAATGCAATTTCCTATATTCGATTCATTACGCACAGCTGGTAAGATCAGGGTAGAAACCTTAGAAGAATCAGGCAAATGGTTTAAAGAGCAATTCTCTCATACACCTGCTACTGCTATTACGACCCTTGCTGATGTGCGTAATCAGGGTAACAAATCGGTATGGTATAACAGCCGTTTCTATAGGGCAAATTTGTTTTGGGAAAATGATGGATTCTGTTTCAGAGATATTCATCTATTTGATGAAAACTTCAAATCGGAATACTTGGATACACCAGGTACAGGCAACCAGTTCTTTTATTATACACTTCCGGTAATCGACCGTTTCTATTGGAGTACACCCGAAGATAAGACAGGGCTTAGATTTATAAAGGTAGATAAAGAAGGGAATAAGAAAGATGTAATTCTTACAAACCCTGTTGTCCGCGAACCTTCAAAAAATGTATTGAGAGTTGAGTCTAAAGATAAAGATGGCGACAATTTTGTTTTAGAATTCCATGAAAATAAGATAGAAGTATCATGTAATGGTATTAAAGATAAAAGATTTATATGGATGCTGGAATTGAAAATACCACAAGAAAGAATAGAAAGATTACCTTTTAAGGATTTTAGGGAATCATCAATAAGTGCAGAATTCCGTGGATTTAAATATAATATTGCATGCGAAAAGGGTAGTATTGTAAAAGGAAATAACTCAGACTTTGTATTCAGATTGATCCCTTCAGATAACAATTTAATAATAAGCTGTACTAATTAAATAATGGATTTGCTAATATAAAGATTTAGTAATCATGTGGGATGATTAGGTGATTGGTAATTGGTTGTTGAGGGAGTTTGGAGAATAATTTCCTACTCCCGGACAGCCACCACATTAAATGTTTAGGCTTGATTCCTATTTTCGGGAGATCTGGCCTAATTTATTTAAGTGAAAGGGATTGGGAATTATTCAGTTAATCCTATGTCAGAACATTCTAAAGTTCTTCTTCCAGTAACCAAAATCCGGTGGGCCTCACGGCTTACCGGATTTTCTACACAAACTTTACAAACTACAAATTAATTGCTATGTAAGACTCAAAACAACTCATATTTATAACAATTAAAGGATTCAGCGTTTAACCTGTTAATGAGTAATCCTTATATGCGGATTTACAGGGATAAAGTTGTTTCCACAGGATTTTACCGTTACATTTACGGCTACTCTTCCGGAACTACATCCTAAGGTATTTACAACCTCCACATAGAATGTGACTGTCCCCTCGGCATTTAGCATTCCCGTAGAACATGTTTTACCTGTACCGATGGGAGTTATACTAGCCATGCTATTATACCAGTTTATAGTAAAATCATTACCTGTTATATTTACTGTCATTGTTCCCGACTCGCCTATACATACGTCATTTGCCGTAACAGTGAATGAAGGCACGTCAAGAACTTTAATATTCAGTGTCTGTCTGCCCATTGCTGTTATTTCTTCACCATTTGCTTTATGGCTTGTTACAGTAATGGTATAATTTCCGGCAGTATTGTAAGCATGCATATAGGATTGTATATTACCATCAGTCACATTATAATCTTTTATTAAAGTCGATCCGTCGCCAAAGTTCCACTGTGTGTATGCAAGCTGTTCACTACCGACTCCTTTCGATATTACAAGAGTATATTCTCTTTCAACATTATCTAAACAAAATTCTGTTTCACCCCCGATCTTGAGTTCAAACCATGAAGCAGCAAACGAAGGCAGGCCAAAATAGGGAGATCCTGTAAGAAAATTATCCAGTCTGTAAATTTTCAAGTTATTATATTGTTCGGGATTTTCTATTACGTAAAAAGAGGCAGGAGACGAAAAATATGGATATCCGGATATATACATTCTGCCATCGGGTCCCAGCTGAAGTGCCGCAGGCATACCACTTGTGGAGGGAAAAGATATCCGCTTCATTTGGGTCTGATAATAATTCTGAGGGTTCGATGAATTTATAAGCGCATCGAAATCAAACACATATAGAAGAAATTCTGAAACTAACCCACTTGCTGTCTTACTTACATACATATATTTCCCCGACATTGAAAATTCAACCCCATAGAACTCATTGCCTCCAGCCGAGCTTGTGATATGTCTTATATTGCTAAAGGTTCCTGTAGCATTATCAAAATTTCCAAAAAACAGTTTACTGTCGCTGAAGGTTCCCCAAACGAAATGTTTTCCGTCGGGAGAAATCTTAAAGTATCCGTTTGCTTTGTTTTCTTCTACGTTAGCAGGAAGCTGAAAAGACTGAGGGGGAGCTATTCCATCCGGGGTGAAACGCCAGATGTTTATATAAGATGGAGTTCCTTTACCTGGAGCTATAACCCAATAGTCCACGCCATTAGCATGTCTGGTACTCGTAATGCTGGAGCCGACTTTTCCCTTACGACCAGCAGGGAAAGAATTGTTCATTGACTCTATATTTCCTAGTCCGGAGTTACCTTTCATATCTATTATGGTATAGCCAAGAAAGTCATTGCTCCACCTGCCGGTTGTCACGGCCACATATTTATCTGGATTGTCCGGATAAGGGAAAAGTATACCTGACTGGGCATTGTCTATGTTCCCGACCATATCTGTGGTCGGATTCATTATTACCTTGTTAGCATTATATAATTTAGAGCCATTAGAAAAGAGCAATAGCTTTCCTTTCCTGTCAGACAGGGTAAAACATCCCTGTGTAGCAGTCAAAGGAGAAGTGATATTGGTTGGCATACCGTTGAGAGTCACCGAACCAGTCCCTCCATACACATAGATACCAGTAAAATCACGGGTAGTATTCCATGTAAGGCCAGCCTTATCTCCGAATATCCAGTTATATGTTTCACGTTGTGCATTTATTTCTCCAGTACATAAGAATATAAGCGCGGAAACTATATATATAATTCTTTTTATCATGTTCATTAACTTATTTTACTACGATAATAATATTTGTGAATGAACCAACAGGGGCTGTGGTACTTATTACATCATATTTCATATATTCATTTCCATATTCGGCAGGAAAAGAAATATTGGTAATCAGTGACGGGTCATTATAGGTTATTCTAAACTCTATTTTATCCGCCGGATGAACAGGTAAGCCTGCTTTTGTAAATTGGGTTATATATTCCAGTATATAGGATAATATTGTGTACCTACTGTCGATAATGGTAGATTAAACGACGGCATATAATAGAATTCATTACTGGCTACTGTTTCAGTATTGCCTTTGACCCATTGTATCCCATCCCATACATATATTCCTGGCGAAATATTACTTGCTACAACGGTATTGATATTGTAAACCATTAGGCCAGTATGTTGTAGCTCCTTACCAACAGCGTCACTAATGTCGGTAAGAGTAGTTAATGAGGTCAGATTTACTCTTGGCAACCCTATACCTTTATTAGCAGTAGAATTATCAACCGCCGGATCGACCGGAGTTTTTTCTTTCAGGTCTAATAATGCTCCTTTGTTTGGTTCAATGCCTGAACCAATCGTTACCTGAGCTTTCAACCCTCCACTGATACATAAGAAGAATATGAAGACAAGGCTACAAATTATTGTTTTTAATAGTTTCATTCGTTTTGGTTTTATCTTATTATAATAAACGCATTTGCTATAAACTTTTTATCTCAAAGGCTTAGTTGACATAGTTGCTATCTGGGATGTAAATCCCAAATATCCTCTGCCTCCCGAAACATTTACTGCTCCAATATATCCTCTGCCAAACTCGATACATTGTATTCTACTGCCGCTATAAGCAATAATATTCATCTGACATCCCAGGTAAAATTCGAGAATACCTTCTAACCAGCCGGAACTACGGGTTGTCATATTTACATTTCCGGCATGTGTACCATCTCTTTTAAAGAGTCTCACACATCTATTATCATTCTTATCTCCGCAATATTGGAGTGCCTCAGGATGGCTTAGTGCTTCTTCTTCCGTATCACATTGTATCGTCTGAGCGACTTTATAATTATTATAAATACCGGAAGTCACGACATACCATTTTGAATTTTGCTCGAAAACAAAGCCCCTTGCGGTAGTGCCATCAGGACAATCGGACGGAGGTTTTATGGTTGACAGGTAGATAGAGCATGTACTATTCGCTATCTGGATAGAAAAAGGAATTAAGTCTTCAATGACAGTAGGGGCTCCCGAAAATTTCACATTGATAAATCCTGACGTAGATGTTAGTGTCTGCTTTTCTACCTTGGCTACTACATTACCATAGCTTCCTATTGTGCCTGCAGGCACAGTATATGTACCTTGCATCGTGCCTGATATTTTATATGGTATTTGTACGACCGGAGTAGTCGCACTCATATCTTTGTCAATATATCCTGTTACATAAATATTAGTACATTCTATCTTGAATGCATCTGAACAGGGTTTCCATAATCTGTCCCAATTGTTACCATCCCAAATATATGGTCCCGGACATAAATCTTCGAGCAAGCTATTAGTCATATTATATACCATCAGGCCGGTATGGATCTTTTTTTCGCTGTCGGTATATGTCTGATCATTTTCATCGAACATAGGATAAAGCTGATTTTTTACTTTAAGGTTTACACGAGGAAGTAAGATGCCTTTGTTAGCATTAGCCCTATCGTTTTCGTTTATTTTCAGTTCTAGTAAGGCCCCCGGTCTAGGGGGAGAATCTGAACCTATTGTAACCTGGCTGTATATAGACATAGTTGAAGCAAGTAACAGTACAAACAGAAAAAACTTATCAGTTAGTACTTTTAGAAAAATATAGTTACGCATTTTATTTAGATAATGTTGTCTATTAAAAATCTGTGTAAGATTTACTTTGAACTTGTTGACTTATGCTTTTGAATAAAATTGTCTTTGAATGATACAAAGTTAGAGCTTTAGGAAAAGATAATAATGAAAAAGAATTAAATATAAAATGAGATATTTTCAAGTATCTGACAAACAAAAATGTTATAATTGAAAATTTATCAATATTTTTCTGTGTTTCAATTGGTAATGATTAAGATTTTTGCTTTATTTTACATTATATATAGTGCCCGTTTTGTTGCTACTACTGATTTTCTCGATTGTTTTAGTTGAAGAAAATAATGATATTTTTGTGTCCGCATCATCTTTTGATTTTATAGATAAAATAAATGGAGACAGAATTAAGGAGAAAAATAACTGCTAAAATCTTAGCAAAGATACCATCGTATCTAAACCCTGTCGATTTCTTGCATGATGTACTTGGTATCAGCAAAGAATCAATATACAGGAGAATAAAGGGAGAAGTCTCTTTTACTCTAGAGGATCTGATAAAGATATCTTCCAGGTTATTTATTTCCTTGGACGAAATAGTTTATACTAGTTTGAATAATGAAGCGGGACAACAGCCTATCTTATTCCAGTCTCAATCAGATAAGCTATTCAATCCACAACAAACCTTTCTGGATTTTCTTTCTGCATATATCCATAACTTGGATAAAACAAGTAAGGCAAAAAAGTTGGAAGTAATGGTTACTGCAAACCGCTTGATGATTCTGACATCTGTTAATTTTGATTATTTGTTTAAGTTTTATTACTATAGATGGATACATCAGACGCAACTGAAACCATTGGGCTTCAGCCTCTCAGATATTGTATTATCCGATAGTCTTCTTGCTAAGCAAAAAAAACTTAAGACATATAAAAGATCGGGAAACCATACATATATATTGGATATTTATTTTTTGAGAAACACAGTTAGGGAAATTCAATACTATTATAACAGACAGCTTATTTCGGATAGTGAGATGCTTCTATTACAAAAAGACCTGTATAATTTATTGATGTAATGGAGTATATTATAAAACAGGGAGATCGGATAGAAGGATACACAAATTACATCTATTTATCCAGTACTCAGATTGATTCGTCAGGACTATATTCCAAATATGATGATAAAGAGGCAATAAACTTATGGATATCTTATGGAATAAATATCAGGTCTACTAATGCAAGAATATGTAAGACATACCTTTCTTGGTTTAATTCTCTTAAGAAATATTCGACATTAATAAGCGGATGTAATGAGATTTTACAGATAAAATTTATAAATCAACAACGTAGCTATATAAAAAACATCACAAACAAGGATTATTCTTATGAATAAAGATATAAAAACAATAATTATCAATAAAATACTGGAACTAATACCTTCTCATATCAAACCTGTTGATTATTTATCAGAGGTACTTGACATTAGCCGGGAATCTGCATACAGAAGATTAGGCGGAAAAATGTCATTCTATTTCGAAGAACTTATTATCTTGTCAGAACTATTGGATTTTTCTTTGGACGAACTTGTAGCATTAAAAATCAATAATAGCAAGGTAGTCATAGATCTAAAAATCAACAAAGATCCAACAGAAGGTTTTTTGGATAAAATGAGAAAGTATAAAGCAGATGTGGATAACCGTTTTACTGATAAATCCTCAAGTGCAATATTTGCCTTGAATTACTTCCCGGCAGAATTCAGTGTCCATCATAAAAATTTGTTTAAGCTAGCTTATTATCTGTGGCTTCATTGGAGAGACAGAGGCGTCGTAAAACCTAAATTTTCGGAAGTTGAAATTCCTGCCGAATTGGAAGAATTGAGAAGTAATATAAACGTTAAAACAAGAAGATTAAAAAACAATTCGTTTATTTTAGATCCAAATGTATTTCTGACCCCTTTAAAACTAGTTCGTTATTTTCATGATCTGGAGTTAATAAACAAAGAGGAAATAAAAATAATAAAGAAAGATATTCATCAAATACTCTACTTCGCAGAAAAAATGATGAGAACAAGTGCCACTAACTCTGAATCGAATAATTATTTTTATCTATCCAGTTTTAATATTGATGTAAACAGTGTATATTATGAGTGGAACGGGAAAATAACTTCCTCTTTTTCTCTCAACTTTTTCAATAGAATAGTACTAACCAAGCCTGAGATATGCGAAGCACACAAGGAATGGTTTTTGTCTATGAAAAAATATTCTACCTTAATCAGCGGATCAAATGAGGTTGCTCAGGCTGAGTACTTTAAGAAGCAAAGGGAATATGTTGATTGGTTGTAATTTGTATATTCTTACAATTTTCAGTTTTAAAGAGAAGTCAGAAAATGAAAAACCCTCGCAAGAGCTTGTCTTACAAGGGTTTTCGATACTTATTTGTGGTCCCACCTGGTTCCACTTTATATTTTCTAAATGTTATTATTTCAACCGTTTACATCATTACTCAATTTCAGTCGTAATGTTTTAGTAATGTGTTCAAATGTCTCTCAAATACCACTTTTGGCTTGATGTTGACTGGCATTCTTTTATGATTCAAATATACGAAAATTATATGTTTTTTAGACGGTTTTCTATTTTAAATATATAAAATAAATGATATTATTTATAACGTTTCCTCACATATAATGATATACGTTTGTAAGCTAAAGCAATATGTTCATTCACAGTGCTTTCACTGATAGATAACAGCTCAGCTATCTCCCTGTTCTTTAGCTTGTCAGATAAAACAAGACGAAACACCTCTTTGCATTTCGGAGGTAATGAATCTATGGCCTCTTGTATAAGGTGCTCATACTCCCTGTCGAGCAGGGTACTCTCTGGATCATTATTTTCAGGAATCAGTTCTACTTCATATAAATTAATACTCGTTTTATCAGAATAATAATCCCGGCGAATATAATGTAATGCCTGGTTTTTGACAGAAGTGTATAAGTAAGATTCAATATTTTTAATATGACCTAAAGATTGTCTTTTCTTCCAGAAGATAGTAAATACATCCAATACCGTTTCTTCGGCAGGCTCTTTTGCCTGTAAATAATAATAAGCAAGCTGAAATAATCTCAGTGAATACCTTTCAAATAGCAATCGCAGAGCATTCTCATCCCCTTCTATGATTTTATCTAACAAGTACTCCAGCTCCATTTTCTTTTACAGCTTTTTATTTAAGGTATGTAATTTCTGTATACCCTACATTTACATACTTTTCAGCAAAGTTAGAGAAAAAGTTAGAAAAATTGTAAAAAAACTAGATATCAACCCGTAGTTTTTACCAACCACTGTCATCTTATAATAAAAGCGCTACCATGAAAGATGATAATAATATACAGGAACACAAAAAAGACGATCTGATAAACCGGATTCGATTCAAATCGCCTGAATATGATTCGGAAGTAAACTATATACGGTTACAAGAACGAGTAGGTATTGGAGATATACCTTTAAGAAAAAGTATATCTTCAGTATGGAAATGGTTTTCGATTGCTGCTTCTGTAGCTCTTCTTATTGTTTCTTCCTATCATTTCTTAAATACAGATAATGCTAAACCGGAATTAATCTGGTACGAAGTAACAGCCGTGGCGGACGCTAAGACTAAAGTTGTGCTTTCGGATAGCAGTATAGTGTGGCTGAATGCCAATGCCCGTCTTACTTATCCCCGTTCATTCGATGGTGAAAATAGGAAAGTAGATATCTCCGGAGAAGCATTTTTTCAAGTACATAAAGATGAACAGAAGCCCTTTATTGTGGATTTAGGGAAATTACAGATTAAAGTGTTAGGAACATCTTTTAATGTAATAACAGATGCTCAAAGCGATGAAATTAAAATATCTCTACTCGAAGGCAAGGTCGCATTATACGAAGACGGTCAATACTCCGAGTCTGCTAAAATCCTTATGCCTAATCAACAGGCAATATATTCAATATCAAAAGGAGAAATTGATATCTTGCCGATACGCATGGATAATGTTATGTCATGGTTTACAGGAGAATTCCGTTTTGAGAATAACACTTTAGCCGAGATTACACAAGAACTGGAAAGGGCATTCCATGTTAAGATACACATTGGAAACCAAGCTATGCAAAAAAAGACATTCAATGCTGTATTTAATGAAAAAGAAACGTTAGATGAAATACTTTCAATACTTCAGATATCAGCAAAATATAGAATAGAAAAGAAACGTGGAGAGATTTACCTTAATTAACTAAATAAACTAGAAAAGCATTGTTAAACCTTAAAAGAAAAACATCATGAAGAGTCCGTAATTCCTAAAAAACATTTGGGGATGACGCAAACACCCCCAAACGTAAATTGTCAACCGGCAGTCTTCTATAACTGCCAAGTATCAAATTTTTAACATACAAAAATATGAATAATAAGTTACTTATTGGGCATAAGAGAAAAAATAATGTCCATTTAGGGTTCTATAACTCAATTTCTTGCGAAAAAAAACAGCTTACTCGTATTTTAATTATCTGTATTAGCTTTTTTTTCTTTTCGACAAATTTTGTGATAGCCCAATCAAATGCTGTCTCACTAGACCTTAAGAATGCTTCTTATGAACAAATATTCAATACAATTGAACAAGAAACCGGATATAAATTTGTCTATAATACACAAGAAATAGACAAAAATAATCAGCGTTCAATATCAGTAAAAGATAAAGATATCAAAGCTGTATTGGACGAACTATTTAAGGGTACGGATATATCTTATCGTATCACCAATAAACACATATCTCTATTCAAACAAGTAAAGAAAAATATCTCAGGAACAGTAACCGACCAAGCAGGAGAGCCTATTATCGGAGCAAATGTAAGTGTCAAAGGTACCACAAACGGAACTATGACTGATCTCAATGGGAAATTCTCTTTATCAGTCCCTGAAACCGGAACTTTACTTGTTTCATACGTTGGATTTTTGAGTCAGAACATTGATATAAAAGGACAGACACAGTTCCAGATTGTATTGAATGAAGAAGCCCAAAGCCTTGATGAAGTAGTCGTTGTGGGTTACGGAGTACAGAAAAAACGTGACCTTACCGGTGCTATATCATCGGTAAAGATGACCGACACTCCTGTCGGAACCATATCAACCGTCTCTCATGCCCTGGCAGGCAAAGCTGCCGGATTGCAGGTATTTCAGAACAGTGCACAAGTAGGTGGTGGTGCGACATTCCGTATTCGTGGAGCAACATCCATTAATGCAGGGAATGACCCTCTTTTTATCATTGATGGTTTTCCAGTTTCCACTTCTTGGACTCTGGATTCGGATAGGAATTACTATAAAACCGGAACTGTCGATAATATATTAGCATCTATCAACCCCAATGATATAGAATCTATTGAAGTCCTAAAAGATGCAAGTGCAACAGCCATTTACGGGTCACGCGCCGGTCATGGGGTTATCATTATTACGACTAAAAGAGGTAAAAGCGGAGCACCTAAAGTTACTTATTCCGGAAACGTGACAGTGCAAAACGTCAGGAACAATTATAAAATGCTGGATGCCCAGGAATATATGACACAGAGAAACCGGTTTGTTCACGAAACATGGTTGCATAAGACGGGACAAGGAATATATGGTGGTAAACCCGCACCTGCAAACGATCCTTATATTCCAAGATATACTGATGCGGAAATTGCAGCTGCACAAACTACAGATTGGCTGGATGAAATAACACGTACCGGAATACAACAATCCCATAATGTATCTTTAACCGGTGGATCTGAGAAAACACAATACGCAGCATCCTTAAATTACTTTAACCAGAAAGGTATTGTTAGAAATAACGCAATGGACAGGTTTACCATGAAAGTAAATTTGGATCAGGAAATTTCTAAGTATGTGAAAACCGGATTCTCATTCCACCTGAGCCGGAATCAGTATGATAATTCCCAGTTGGGGGATAGTGACTTTGAAAGAGCGGGTATTATAACATCGGCCTTACGCTTCGACCCGAGTGTTCCTGTCCGGGATGAAAATGGTGATTATTCAATATTCCCGGATATGGCGCAGTATCCGAATCCTGTTTCTTTACTGGAGATTACGGATAAAACGACAAATGACCGGGTACTTGCCAGTGGTTATGTTCAAGTAGAACCCATAAAAGGTTTAATTCTGAAAGCGAATTTAGGTTTTGACCGCAGGTATGACAAAAACAAGAGTTATGTACCTACTACTACGATAGCCGGATATGCAAAAGGCGGAATAGCCAATATTCTGCAAAGGGATAATATGGATTACCTTATGGAATTAACGGCAAACTATACAAAAGAATTTGGTAGCCATAACCTGACAGCATTAGTAGGGTATTCCTACCAACAATTTAATGTAGAAAGTGTATTTGCTGGTAATGAAGATTTCTCTACCGATGGTTTCCTTTATAATAGTTTGTGGGCAGGAGGCAGTGCTAAACCATTTGTAAATTCTTCTGCTTATAATAATTCTTTGGGTTCTTATTTCGCCAGGTTGAACTATTCATATCTGGGTAGATACTTGTTGACGGCTACTGTCCGTGCCGACGGTGCTGCAAATTTCCATCCGGATTACCGCTGGGGTTATTTTCCTTCTGTATCGTTAGGTTGGCGGTTCAGTGATGAAGAATTTATGAAGCCGTTTTCCAATATTCTCTCGAATGGTAAATTGAGGGCCAGTTACGGACAAACCGGGAACTCCAATATTGGAAACTATATGACAGATGCTTACGGTGTGATTGCCGGCTGGGTATTCGGGAACGACGGATATACGGGTACTGCAACAACAAAACTGGGAAACAGAAAATTAACCTGGGAAACTACTAGCGAATTCAATGTTGGCTTAGAATTAGGCTTCCTGGATAACCGGATTGCATTGACTATGGAATATTACAACCGGATAATCTCTGATTTGTTGGTTAACAACAAACCTCTGCCTGCGTATAATGAGATTAATAAGATTGCAGCGAATATGGGCAAAACACAAGGCCGCGGGTTTGAGTTGACACTGAATACCGTGAATATTACAAATAAAGACTGGACATGGAGTACCGATTTCACTTTCTCTACCAACAAAGATAACTGGTACGAACGTGACCCGAATTGGACACCTGCTTACTACGAGTCGGAAAGAGACCCGATACGTTCTCATTATGTCAATTTATCCGACGGATTATTGCAGGCCGGTGAAACGGCTCCGGCTTGGCAACCGTCTTTATTACCGGGGCAGATTAAACTGAAAAATGTTTATGACGAAGAAGGTTCGCCTAACTTGTTGAATCAGTATGATATCGTTTACCTGGGTACCTCAGACCCGAAATGTAGCGTAGGATTTAATAATACAGTCCGATACAAAAATCTGGACTTCAATATTTATTTCTATGGCGAGTTTGGACGTTTGCGAGGAGCCAGCTATTATGATTCATGGATAACTGGATTAGGAGGCAATTTGACCAACCTGTCACGGCGCACTTTGGATTCATATTCGAATGACAACCAGAATACAACGGTTCCAAGCCTCCTTCAAAGCTCGTATGGCGTTGGAGACTACTATTTCAAGAAAATCAATTATCTGAGATGCCGGAATATTACAGTCGGATATACAATCCCTGTTGCCAAATCAATAGCAAACAGCATACGTATTTCCGCGAATGTTAACAACCCGTTTGTTATTACAAACTGGAACGGAGTGGACCCTGAAACCGATACAGGAAATTATTCGTATCCAAATGTGACATCTTTCAGTTTTGGCGTAGATATTTCATTCTAATTACTAAGAACATAAGAATATACGAAGATGAAAAATAAGAATATATATATAATTGGGCTAATTGCCATCATAATATGTGGGTTACAAAGTTGCGAGCTAAAATCGGAAATGTATGATGAGATTAATCCTCAAATATATCCGAAGACAGAACGTGATGTACGCGACTTGGTTACCGGGAATGCTTATACTCCATTTCACAACTATAATTATGGAGGTATGTTTAATGTCGCTAACGGTTTTATGCTTATATCTGATATGGCATCTGACTATGGCTTTTGCACATGGGGCGGCTCGGTGTGGGAACCTCTGGAGTTTGCCCGTTGGACTCCTCCTGTTCAGGAGGTAGAACGTCTCTACTATCCCTGGACCACTTTTTTGAACGGGATTAGCAGAATGACACTTACGATTGACCGGATATCCGGTGTAGACATGAACCAGGACCGCTTGAACCAATATATAGCGGAACTGCGTTGCGGCCGCGGCTTCTTAGCTTTTTTACTATATGATCTCTATGGCCCTGTTATTGTGGCAGATATGGAAACACTTAAAAACCCGCTGGACGAGAAGATACTTCCCCGTTTAAGCGAAGAAGAGATGAGGGAATTTATTGTCACCGAGTTGACCGAAGCTGCAAAAGTTCTGCCATATAGCTATGGGAAAAGTGATGCTGATTATGGGCGGTTTACAAAAGGCTTGTGCCACATAGTATTACTAAAATTCTATATGCAGACACAGCAATGGGATAAAGCGATTACTGAAGCCCGTGAATTACAAAAGCCAGAATACAAATACGCATTAGTGACAGACAAGGGAGCTGAAGGATCAGCATACGCTAATATCTTCACTTTTGCAAATGAAAAGAACTCAGAAACTATATGGTCTGTCAATTGTGTTTCCGGTTCTCAGGTTCACGTATGGTATCCGCATGTTGTACCCAATAATCTTAAATCATCGCCTAACGGAGCATTTGCCGGAGGATGGGGAGGTTATAAAATGACATGGAAGTTCTTTAAAACATTCGAAGGAAATGACCAGCGCAAACAGACTATCATTTCCGAGTATGAAGATTGGAGCGGCAATGTCTATAATGAAGCCAATAAAGGACAAAACAACTCTTTACTGGATGGCGTAATTCCATTGAAGTATAAAATAGAAACTAACAATGTAGGGATTGAGTGCCAGACAGACTGGATTGTATATCGTTATGCCGATGTGTTGACCCTGTTAGCTGAGGCCATTGTGAGAGATGGAAATACAGTTACACAAGAAGCTGTCAATCTGTTGAACGAGGTGAGAACCCGTGCCGGCCTGACACCATATACTCTGGCATCCTTCTCCGATTCGCGCGATTTCCTTGATAAATTATTGATGGAACGTGCTCATGAATTTTATTATGAAGGCTGCCGCCGTCAGGATCTTATTCGCGATGGCTCGTATGTAAAAGCAATGACTCAAAAATGTGCCGATTACGGTCAGGTAGCTATTGTAAACGAAAATCATCATCGTTTTCCTTTACCGGAGCCGGCAATTATAGCGGGTCAAGGTATCATTAAACAGAATCCTGGATATTAATTAAGGTTATTTACATTGTAAAAAGTGAGAGGGTGTTTATCCTTCTATGAAAAGCACCCTCTTTTATAACGTCGTCTGCCATGAAAAAAATCTCTTTTCTGAAAAGTCTTCATTAAGAAGTTTAAAGGTACTCATAACTAGATTGATGCTTATGTTATCAAACTCAATATATCCCCAATCATATACGGGGACTATCAGTTTTGATAACGACTGGTTGTTCAAACGGTACGGCTGATGGCACAAAGATCGAAGAACCGGGCACAAATGGAAATCCTTCTCCTAAAGGAATAGCCTTCAATGATAAGGACCGGAGAAAACTGGATGTACTTCATGACTAGGGTATTGAATAGTTTTTCAGGGAAGATTTGGACGGACACACAGGCAAATTACCCATGGCGTACAATACAGAAGGCTGTAACGGCAGTTAGTCCCGAAGGCAATATAAAGTACCGCAATGTTCATCTCATTAATTATTAATCAATATGAAATCATATATAAAATTTATACATAGCCTTGTAGCAATCCTATTGCTGGCTGGCTGCGAGAAAGATGATGATAAAATAGACCCCTATGATCACGAAAGTAATTACCTGATTGCTACCGCAAGTAATATTGTACTTCGACAGGAAGAAGTCGGTAAAGTTGTATTGTCTTTGACATGGACCAAGAGTACACTTGCTGTAAGTAACCCGGAAATGGACTCATCTGATCTTGAATCGGTTTATACACAAATGTCTACTTCAAATGATTTTTCGGCCAATCTAGTTGAGACATTGGAAACTAACTTATCAAGGGCATATACAGGAGCCGAATTAAATGCAATAGCTAAGAACCTGAATATGACCGCTGGTGTTGAAACCCCTGTATATATTCGGTTAAAATCGGTTGTAAGCAATAATACAAAGCCCTTCTATAGTAATATAATGACAGTAAATCTTACTTCGTATGATATTGACATGACTGTTGGCTTTATTCTTAATAAAGAGCAAGAAAATACACCCTGGAAACTGTCTTCGCCCGAAGCAAACGGAATATATAAAGGATTTATGGGTGCAGTAAACTGGTACAACTTTTATTTATGCGGAGGAGATGGTATAATCTGGGGTAATGATGGAGAAACCGGAATACCATTCCAGATATCGTCAAACGATACTAAATGGAATTGTTGGTTCCCAGACGCCGGAGGTTGTCATTATGTAGAATTTAATACTATTAAGAAAGAATGGTCTACTATATATATTCCTACCTTACAAGTAAGTGGTGATATTGAGGGAGAAATGACATTCGATCGTCCCAACACCAAATGGTATTTAGCATTCAATGCTGCCGCTGCCGGAAGTTTGAAAGTTAAATTGCAGGGAAGGGGTAATCTTTATAATATGTCGACCGGAGATAGTAATGAGGCAATAACCATTGATACACCCATAGCTTTCGCACAGGAAAACACAAACATTGTACTTGCCCAGCAAGCAGGAGAGATTACCGTTACAGTAGCTGAAGCAGGAAAACATATATTGACTGTTGATTTGAGCAATCCTAGAGAATGGACATGCGAGGCTTCAAGTGGTTTGGCTGAGCCTGAACCGATTCGTCCATTTGTTTTTTTACCTGGTATTGATGATGGAATAACCAATAGTGATTGGAATTTTGATAATACTCTTTCCATTTATAACGAAGATAATCTGGCTTATGCAGGAGTTGCAAATGTAAATTCAAAATGGGGATATAGTATTAATACAGAAGATGGTAACTGGGACAACAAATATACTCTGGGTGAAGGCGATGCTTATTCGGGAACACTACTTTGGCAAAGTGAAAATAATCTGCCGGCACCTACTCCGGGTCTCTATCTCTTTGACATTAAGTTGAAAGAATTAACTTACAATTTACTCAGAATAGGCGACAAGATATTCTTGTCCGGGCTAAATGATGTTTGGGATTTTGAGACAGTACTTAATGCTACTGAAACTCCGGGAGTATATTCAGGTAGTATTACAATCACTATTGCTTCCCAATGGGGTTTCGAGATACATATCGATAACACATGGAACCATAAATTTGGTGGCAGTGACGGTAAATTATATTATCTGGGCAGTAATATTAGAGATGATACTTCGCTGGCTCCCGGAACATATACATTGACAGTAAACCTGATAGAAGAAACATATATAATTGAATAACTTATCTTTTTAATCATGAAACTAAAAAACATCCTTATATCCGTACTTCTGTTAACAACACCTTTGTATGCTTGCAGCGATGATGAAAACCCATCCCCAGGCAAAGAACCACCGGTTTATGATATGACAGGCTTTGCCAAAGGAGCCGATATTGGCTGGCTTACCGAAATGGAAAAGGCAGGAAAAAAATTCTACAGTGGAACAGGTCGTGAAACTGAATGTATATCACTATTACGCGACCTCGGCATGAATTCTATACGATTACGTGTATGGGTAAACCCTAAAGATGGTTGGTGCAACAAGGACGATATGCTGGTAAAAGCAATTCGTGCAAACCGTCTGGGCATGCGTTTAATGATAGCTTTTCATTATAGCGACTGGTGGGCAGATCCTATTCAGCAAACCAAACCCGCAGCATGGAATGGTATGGACATGGATGAATTGCAAATTGCAGTAGCCAATCATACCAAAGAGGTTTTAAATGAACTGAAATCCCACAGTATTACTCCGGAATGGGTTCAGGTAGGTAACGAAACCGGTTTCGGAATGCTTTGGGAAGATGGAAAAACATCCGTAAGCATGGAAAATTATGCTAAACTAAACAATGCCGGATACGATGCAGTAAAAGAGATATTCCCTGATGCCAAAGTTATTGTACATGTGCAAGGTGGGGATAATAACAGTTTATTCCGCTCGTTATTCGACGGCTTAAAAGCCAACAACGGAAAATGGGATATTATTGGTATGTCATTATATCCTCTAAAAGATATATGGCAACAGGCGAATACATACTGCATTGCAAATATAAATGATATGATCAGTAGGTATGGCTCGGAGGTGATGATATGTGAAGTAGGTATGCCATGGGATGCAGCCGAAGTATGTAAATTGTTCCTCAGTGATCTGATAACAAAGGCTAAAGCTATTCCAAATGATAAATGCTTGGGGATATTCTACTGGGAACCACAATCCTATGGCAATTGGAAAAATTATACAATGGGGGCTTTCGATAATAACGGAATGCCAACTATAGCAATGGACGTATTTAAAGAATAAAATATCATGAAGAGGGAAGCGCCAAATCCTGAATAAATGTTTGACGTACCCTCTTCATTAAACCACCTGCCATGAAGAATATTTATAAACTATTGTTGAGAATCATTTTATTATTTTTACTACTGCCCCTTATATTTTCGGATTATATACATGCTCAATCGGACAGGGAGATTATAAGTTTCAATAACGATTGGTTATTTAAAAGATACGGCTTACAGGCCGATGGTACAAAAGTCAAAGAACCGGATACAAATGGAAATCCGGCCTCACCCTCTCCTAAAGAAATGGCCTTCGATGATAAGGGCTGGAGAAAACTGGATGTCCCTCATGACTGGGGTATCGAAGGGCCTTTCAGGGAAGATTTGGACGGATACACAGGCAAATTACCCTGGCGGGCAATCGGTTGGTATCGTAAACATTTCAGCGTGCAAAATGCAGATAAAGATAAAATGCTATTTCTTGATTTTGATGGTGTGATGGCCAATGCTGAAGTGTATCTTAATGGAGAAAAAATCGGAGAACGTCCTTATGGATATAGCTCTTTCAGAGTAGACCTTACTCCCCATATCCGTTTCAATTCGGAGAATATCATTGCAGTAAGGGTCAATACAGAAGAATTGGGTTCCCGCTGGTATCCGGGAGCTGGTATTTACAGGTATGTAAGGCTGGTTAAAGCTAACCGCCTGCATATACCTCAATGGGGCGTGTTTGTTTCTACTCCTGAAATTAATGACCAATATGCCACTACATCCATTACAGTTCAAATTGCAAATGACAATAAGAAAGCAGTAAACAGCCGTTACATTGTGGAAATATTTAAGCTGGACAAAGATGGTAAACCTCAAGAGAAGGTTGCAGTGAATTCTAAAAGTAATATTGCAATCCAACCTAACACCATTGACAGCAGTCAGATTTCATTAAGAGTGGAAAAACCGCATTTGTGGGATTTGGAGAATAGAAATCTTTATCTTGCCAGAGTTTCTGTTTATGATGGGAAGAAACTGGCAGATGTATATGATGTGCCGTTCGGTTTTCGTACCATAGAGTTTACGTATGATAATGGGTTCCTGCTGAACGGGAAAAGAGTCCAGTTAAAAGGAGTCTGTATGCATCATGATTTAGGTGCGTTAGGCACAGCAGTCAATACCAGTGCAATGGAAAGACAGATAAGAATATTAAAAAGCTTTGGGGCTAATGCTATACGTACCTCCCACAATCCTCCTGCACCTGAATTGTTGGCTCTGGCAGATAAAATGGGTATGCTTGTTCTCGATGAAATATTTGATTGTTGGGCGAGTGGTAAGAACGAAAACGATTACTCGGTTCATTATCAGGAATGGCATAAGAAAGATATCGAGGCATTAATTTGCAGAGACAGGAATCATCCTTCCGTCATTATGTGGAGTTTAGGTAACGAGGTGGAAGAACAATATCATCCTGAAAAGAGAGTAGCTGCATATCTGAGAGATATAGTCAGACTCTATGATACAACCCGTCCGGTATCTTTTGGTGCTTCTTATCCCAGTAAAAGCGCAGTGAATGGTACAGAATTTCAGGTAGACGTCCACGGTATGAATTATCCATCGGGAGTTTATGGCGGTCCTGATTTTTACGATACATTCCTTAACTATCCAGGGCATGAACACTTGTCGGGATATGCCAGTGAATCCAGTTCTACGCTTAGTTCTCGCGGGATTTATTTTCCAAAGGAAAAGGACTATCATGTCACTTCTTACGACCTGAAAGAGCCCGGCTGGGGGTCGATTGCCGATGCTGAATTTGCAGCGTTGGATAAGTATCCGGCTATATGTGGTGAATTTGTGTGGACAGGCTTTGATTATCTGGGAGAACCGACTCCTTTCAATAGTGATGCCAGTGTATTGCTGAATCATGCGACACTCGATGAAGAAGGCCTGGCAAAAGCAAGGGCAGAATTGGAAAAGATAGAAAAAGAACGTCCATTATCACGCAGCAGCTATTTTGGTATCGTTGACCTGGCGGGATTTCCTAAAGACCGCTACTATCTGTATAAAGCCCACTGGATGCCGGAAGAACCAATGGTACATATCCTACCCCATTGGAATTTTCCTGACAGGATTGGTAAAATTACTCCTGTATTCGTTTATTCTTCGGGTGACGAAGTCGAACTATTCGTGAATGGCAAATCTTTAGGTAAGAAAAGGAAAGGTCTGTATGAATATAGGTTCAAATGGGAAGATGTCGTATATACTCCCGGAGAGCTAAAAGCTGTTGCTTACAAGAATGGTGCGCATTGGGTAACCAAAAGTATAAAAACGACAGGAGAACCAGCATCATTGCATCTTTCTACCGATAGGGATAAAATAAAAGCTACCGACAATGAATTGGCTTTTATTACAGTTTCTGTTCGTGACAATGAAGGAAACATTGTTCCTACTGCCAACCATAAAATAAAATGTAAACTGGAAGGAGAGGGAGAGATTGTTGCCACCGATAATGGTGATCCTACTTCTTTGGTCTCATTTTCCGAAACTGAACGTGAAGCTTTCAACGGACTGATGCTAGTTATTGTAAAAGGCTATAAAGGAGCAATAGGTAAATTACGGCTAACGGTAGAATCTGAAAATCTGGAAAACGCTTCTGTCTATATTAGTTTATTATAAATCATTTTTTATTAGAGTATCATGAAAACAAATTATATACATATAAGAAAACAAATCTTTAAAATATTGATGTGTTTGGGTATGATGTTTGCCCTCGCTTCTTGTGAGTCGTCATCTGCCGGAGAAGATCCGGCTAACCCGCCCGCTCCTACCCCTCCATCTCCTTCTGTCGAAGAGGGTAACTACTTTGTATCGACAACCGGCAATGATGATAACCCGGGAACACTTGCTTCTCCATGGCGTACTATCCAAAAAGCTGTAACTACCGTAGAGCCTGGATGCGTAGTTAACATTATGGAAGGAACGTATTATGAAGAAGTAAATGTAAAAGTATCAGGAACTCCTGACAAATATATTGTAATTAAAAATTACAATGATAAAGAAGTAGTAATAAGCGGAAATAATACTGCAAAACAACTGATGTTGCTGAATGGGGTCAGCTACCTGAAGATAAAAGGTTTGGTTTTTGCTGATTGTTTGGGCTCGTATACCGTAGGTCTTAAAATTTCCAACACTTCTGACGAAGCATCCCATCACATCGAAGTGGAATCGAATACTTTCAGAAATCTGTACGCTACCAGTACCATAACTTATCCGGAAAATGTTTATGCCGGAGCAATAACTGTGGCCGGTTACCATGCTTCGAAATCTATTCACGATATTATCATTAAAGGTAATACAATTAAGGATTGTCGTACAGGCTGGACAGAAGCGATCGGAATAACAGGAAATGTTGATGGGTTTCTAGTTAATAATAATATAGTAACAAATACTGGAAATATTGGTATAAATGCATCTGGACATTGGGGTATTTCAAGCGATCCTAACACTGATTATCCCAGGAATGGTGTCATTTCCGAAAACCGTGTTTCATATTGTAAAAGTCCCGTAGAAGGTGGCGCAGGTATATATCTGGATGGCAGTTCAAACATTCTTGTGGAGAAAAACATTTCACATAACAATGTGTATGGTATTACTATTGGATGTGAGGTGATTAACAATTCTGCAAGCAATAATATTATCAGGAATAATGTATGTTACAATAATGAAGGATTTGGAATAGGTTTAGCCGGATGGTCCCCTCTGGGTAGAGTAATAAAAGATTGCCAGATAATAAATAACACAACTTATGGAAATGCAACAGCAACAGATAAAAAATATTTGGGAGAGATCGCCATAATAAGTTCATCGAATACTATTGTTAAAAACAATATCTTTTACTCGACCAATTCAAACTCAAACATATTGTATGTATATGATAAGGATGATAATCTGACATTATCGTATAATAATTACTATTGTAGCACGCCAAATTTCAATTTTTTCTGGAAAGGAATTAGTTATCCGTCTTTCGACCAATATAAAAATGCTAGGAATAACGATTTGACTTCATCCTTTAGCGACCCTCTGTTTGCTGATATTGAATCATTCGATTTTCGACTTGGTACTGCATCTCCTTGTATAGATACAGGAGATCCCGGCTATATACCATCGGAAAATGAGTTCGATTTAATTAATAATACAAGGATAGTCGGGACTGGCATCGATAAAGGAGCTTATGAAAAACAATAACCGGAAGAAACAGTTTATCAACTAATATATTTAACTAATGATGTCATTACCAGAAGATATTGGTGGCTATTTCAGATTTGAAGGAGTCATAAAGGATATTCGTCCGCAAGGTGAAGGGTTGATTAATGATACCTATTTTGTAGAAACAGAGGGAAATAGTCCTAACTATATTCTTCAATGCAAGAATAAAGCAATCTTCAAGGATGTACCTGCTATGATGGAGAATATCTATAAAGTAAGTTCTCATCTAAAGAAGAAAATAGAGGAGAAAGGCGGTGACCCGTTACGGGAAACATTGACTATCATTCCATCTGTAGATGGAAAATTATACTATCAGGATGAAGACGTAGAGTATTGGGCAGCTTGTCTTTTTATTGATAATACTACGAGTTATCAATGCGCCGATTCTCCTCATTTAGCCTTCAGTGGAGGTAAAGGTATCGGACGATTTCAGTCTATGCTTTCTGATATGGAGGAGCCCTTATCCGATATACTTCCCGGCTTTCATAACATGGAATTTCGTCTACGGCAGTGGGATGAAGTATTGAGTAAAGATCCTGTCGGAAGAAAGGCTTTGGTTTCGCAGGAAATAAGCTGGATAGAGAGTCGGCGCGAAGAAATGCTGTCCTTATGGGACAAGTTCAAATCCGGAGAAATTCCTCAAAGAGTTACTCATAATGACACAAAAATAAATAATATTCTATTTGATGATAAAGGAGAAGTCCTATGTGTAATCGATTTAGACACTGTGTTGAACAGCATGTGCCTGAATGACTATGGCGATGCTATCCGGTCATATACCAATGCGGGAAAAGAAGATGATAAAATCCTTGATAATGTGTATATGAAAATGGATATATTCAAAGCTTACACCGAAGGGTACCTGTCTGAGGCCATTTCTTTTTTAACCCAATCCGAAATAGAGAATCTGGCATTTTCTGCCAAATATATAACTTATGAGCAAGTGTTACGCTTCCTTATGGACTTTATAGATGGTGATAACTACTATAAAGTAAAAAATAAAACCCATAATCTGGTACGTGCACATGCACAATATAAGCTCCTACTATCTATGGAAGAAAATTTCAGTGATATGTACGCTTTTGTGAAAGAATTTGTCAACAACAATAAAATATAAGAATTATAAATTATGAGAAAACTTATCATCTTATTTTCCACCTGTTTGTTATTATTCAGTTGTAATAACCAACAGCAGAAAGAACAATCAAGTCTAATTAAAACACCTGTACCTGAACGTCCGGCAGGACAAACAGACGTCCTGGAACTTAAAACCACCCCGTTACCGACTGTACGTATTGCTTTCATCGGATTGGGGATGCGTGGGCCCGGTGCTGTCCAACGCATTATACATATCCCGGGAGTGGAGATTGTAGCCCTGTGCGATGTGGAACAGAAAAACACAGAGAAAGTAAATAAAATACTGGAAGAAAAAGGATTACCCAAAGCCCGGGAATTTTACGGAGATACGGCAGTCTGGCGTAAGGTTACTGCCCTTCCCGATGTAGACCTCGTTTATATCGCTACCGGCTGGCAAAGTCATGCTATGATGGGAGTGCAGGCTATGAAAGATGGAAAACATGTAGCTATCGAGGTGCCGGCAGCTATGACTATGGGCGAAATATGGGATTTGATCAATACATCCGAACAAACCCGTAAACATTGTATGCAACTTGAAAACTGTGTATATGACTTTTTTGAACTCACAACATTAAATATAGTTCAGCAAGGCCTATTAGGAGAATTAGTACACGCGGAAGGAGCTTACATACATGGGCTTCAACCTTATTGGGATGAGTATTGGAACGATTGGCGTATGGACTTTAATAAAGAACACCGTGGTGATGTGTATCCGACCCACGGATTAGGACCCGTTTGTCAGGTAATGAATATACACCGAGGCGATAAACTGAACTATCTGGTTTCTGTGGACACCAAAGCCATTGGAAATCCACAGTACCTGAAAGAGAAAAGAGGAGAAGATGTAAAAGATTTCCGTAATGGAGACCATACCAGCACTCTGATCAGTACAGAGAGAGGAAAGTCCATCCTGATAGAGCATAATGTAACTTCTCCACGCCCCTATAACCGCATGTACCAATTAACAGGCACTAAAGGATTTGCCAATAAATATCCGGTGGAAGGTTATGCATTGGGTAGTGAAATGCTGGACGCGGTATTGACTAAAAACCATGAGAATTTGACTACTCATGAGTTTATTCCGGATGAAGTACGCAAGGCCTTGATGGAGAAGTACAAACATCCGATAATAAAAGATATAGAAGAACAAGCCAAACAAGTGGGCGGACATGGAGGCATGGATTTTATCATGGACTACCGACTGATCTATTGTTTGCAAAAAGGCTTACCGCTTGATATGGATGTATATGATCTGGCAGAGTGGTGTTGCCTGATTCCACTAACAGAGATTTCTCTCGATAATAATTCTGCTCCTGTAGAAATACCTGATTTTACCAGAGGAGGATGGAATAAAATTCAAGGATTGAAATTCGCTCAATAAAGTGTACATGTTAATATTGACATATTCGTAAGACCTATCTGGTATTTATAAAATAAGAGGATAAACTCTGATAATGCAAATATGAGATTGTTTCTAGTTTGAATAATTGATACAGAAACGATAAAAATCGTTTCTGTATATTCATTAAATAACACTATAAGATTATGAAACAATTAATGAGTTCAAGGTTATTTTTACTATTAGCAAAAACCTCTAAAGGAGAAGATTTATTAACAGAGTTAACAGAAGTTTATGAAGAATTTTCGGTAAAACTTTTAGACAAATTACAAACTGAAACAAACATTACAAAACTCTATTACAATCTTGGTTTTGTACGTTTGGAACTTGTCGGAATACAAGACGGGTTATCCGATAAGGAGGAAAAAAAATGCCTTAAAATATACAATCAAGGCAATCTCTCTCATTGATATTGAACTAAGAATTTTACAATGGCAATTACAAAATAATAGCAAACAAAGGAATTCAAAAGAAGAAAAGGCAAAAACAAATATCCATTGGACCGGAACAGCAGCTGATTTAGTAGAATTTGCATACGGAGCTTTGGAAACCAAGAAATTCGAGAATGGAGATATCGATATCAATTTATTAATTGAAAGACTTTGTGAGTTATTCTCCTTTGAGGTAAAAGACAGTTACGATACCTTTAGGGCCATCCGTCGACGAGTGGGAAGCCGTACTCTCTTTCTTGATGAAATGATAGAAAAGTTAAACGAAAGAATGGATAATATGGATAACGGTATTTTTAAAAAGAAAAAAATAAGAGGAAAAGATAAATAGTAGATCATTGTATTTCATTTTCTTTAGCGAATAGAAAACTGGTAATTTAAAATTCACGAACAAAAGAAAAGGAAATAATGTCCATGCACATAAAGCATGGAGCATTACTCTTGTTCGTAAGGTATACCAGTACCCCTATTGCTGGAGATAATGCATCCATGCTTTTTTAGTTCGCTTGCTATACTTTAATTCATCATCATTTCTGTCTCATTATTAAATACTTCTCGCCAAATTCCTTTGTAAGTTCAATAGCCTTTTGCTGAATTTGCACCAATTTGATGGTAGCCTGTTCTAACTTGTACAGTAAAGCCATCGCTTTTTTTTCTGAAAAATTAGAATTTAAAGCTTTCACTACCTGATTATAATTAACCTCAACTGCCCTATATTCGCCAAAGAAAGTTGTTAATCTCATATAGTAATCATGTAGATTTTTGTCTATTCTTACGACTCGCAATGTCCTATTGAAAATACAGGATGTGATAAAATAAGCTTTGTTTTTAGCTCCAGATTGCTCGCATAAGGATAGGAATTTTGTATTTTCCTCTGAATTAAAACTAATAGAATACCGATAAACCGCAGGATCTATCTTTGGTTTTCGTCCTCCCTTTTTCCATTTTCTTTGATTGTTACTTTCCATAAACTTTAGCTGTTTTTATTGTTTTACAAAAATTGACGACTCCGGAGTTAATTTCCCCCGACTTTCAGAGGAGTGGGCAAGGTGTTTTAAGGCACTTAAAACGTTTTGAGTGTACTCAAAACATACCTTGCCATGCACTGACGTGCATTAAAATCCACTTTGCAAAATTAGAATCTGAATGTTGGATAATATAGTTTTAGACTATGGCCAACCAGTGCCAACCACTACCATGTAAAAAAATGGAAGCTTAAAAAATGATGTTTTGCCGTTGTTATGTTAGCACGCTACTATGTTGGAGCGTACCAACGTAACATATCTGTGGAAATATACATGTAATTGTTAGATTGTTCGTTTTATCGTACTTTCGAACAAATGAAAGTACGATAGTAACATAGATATATCAATAAAACTTTTGATAGATAAATCTATCTATCGAAAGTTAGAATATCTGATATATTGATAAATATAATATTCTATCAGTAGTTCTGTCTATATAAAGATAGTATTAAATATATTTTCCTTTTTTCAACTGATAAACACCTCTTTTTGGAAAGGAATAAATAAGGCAAACTTTTTGAGAAAATACTATCTGAAAGATGGAGATTTTCGGTAAAACCCAAAGGGCTGTGAGTTTGCCATTTTGTTCTCTTTCTTATTTCTTTGTGTTCAGATGAAATAAGGCGTAAAAAAAGAGGCTGAAAATCAACCTCTCTAATTTTGCTATATTATGATTGGATATCTATCCTTCTATCTTCTATCAATCCTTCTCGCCAAATCATTCATATCCTTGCTTATTTTTAAATCTGTGATTTTAGCATATATCTGAGTAGTACGAATACTACGATGCCCTAACATCTTTGATACCGTTTCGATAGGAACTCCATTGGACAGGGCTATTGTCGTAGCAAACGAATGCCTGGCAACATGGAATGAAAGAGGTTTATCTATACCGCATAATTCTCCTATATCTTTCAAGTATTCATTTATCTTCTGATTGGATATAACTGGTAATAATTTCCCATCCTTTTGTTTCCCTTTATACTTTTCTAAAATCTGTTTAGGGATATCCAATAAGCGGATGTTTGAATTGACATTCGTTTTTGTTCTTTTAATCATTATCCATAAATTTCCGTCAAAAGCTTTCTGTACGCTGGTTTCCATCAGACTGGATACATCAACGTAGGCTAGTCCGGTATATACACTGAATATAAATATATCACGAACGGTATTTAGTTTAGGAGTCCTGAAATTCTTTTTCCAGATTCTATCTATCTCATCTTGTGTCAAAACTTCCCTGTCAGTTTCTTGAAATCGGATTCTAAAATTGATAAATGGATCATTTATTGATTCTCCTGTAGCTTTGATAAAATTAATAACCCGTCTGAATCGTTGTACACACTTCATAGCTGTATTACTATGGAGATCGCATTTATCCATAAGGTACAGGTAAAAGTTTTCGATGAATGCAACGTTTAGTTCTCTGATAGATATATCTTCAATCCCATGTTTTTCTTTCATGTATTCAATGAGTCGGGTTTTAGCAAGTTCATATCTGGTGTATGTTTTATGAGTAGTATGTTTACCGACTTTCATTTTGTATTGGTTATTATGCTCCGTAAAATAACTGATTAGTGTCTTAGTTGATGCTTCAAATCCTAGTACATCATTTTTTATTTCATCGGGAAAAGCATATCCGTTTTCATCCATCCTCCGATTATAAGCTTTGGTAATCTTTGAAGATAAACCGTGTAGAGCCCTGTTAATTTCTGCTACTTCATTTGTACGACCAATCGCTTTATCCGCTTTTGCATCCCAATTCCCCAAAGCAATCTCCAACTTTGTTCCGAGTTGAGCTACTTTCGTGTTTATAGTAATTTTTGCCATAATAGCATATTTACCATTCTTTTTAGGCTGATTCTTTCTCACATAGAATAATGTACGGAATGTTGACTTCATAATTCTTCAAATTTTAATTACAAATTTTTGTTTTTTCTTTTTGAAGAATGACAGCCAACCTTATGACAACAGATAGTAAATTAGATATTTACAACGCAATCCATTACTAAAAATAGCTTCCAAAAATAGTAATGTTTTAGTAACGGTTTTTGACTTTAGATTGGCTTTTTCGGGTTCGAATGATGACTAATCAGAAGCGTATAAAAACTAAAAAAGCCCTCTAAACTAAACATTTAGAAGGCTTTTCTTAATTTTGACCGAATTTTGGCTTCGGCTTTCGTGGTCCCACCTGGGCTTGAACCAGGGACCCCCTGATTATGAGAAATAAAACATTCATTTTCTTCTATTCTTATTCTTTTTTATATATTACATAAGTTATTGATATATAAAATAATAACAAATACA
>JAITVV010000069.1 GCA_031285625.1 Prevotella sp. | reverse complement strand
TCGGTAAAGAGATTGTTCGGCAAGCGAATTGCTGAAACGAGGTCGCAATTATTCATCAGGTATTCCCGCACCGGCTTGTTGTGTTCCGAATTAAGAACACCCTGCGAAGTAATAAAGGCAATGATGCCGCCTTCTCGAACTGCTTGCACACTCTTTGCAAAGAAATAGTTGTGAATAGCCTGTGTGGACTGCTTGACGGCAGGTATTTCGTGGTTGGAAAGCTGCGGATCGAATACCGCCACATCGCCAAAGGGGATATTGGAAGCAACTACATCGAAACGTCCATTGTAACGTCCTTCCATTTTCTCGTAACCCTCAATCCGTACTTTATCGTCGAGATAGAGGCGTGAAAGGATTTTACCCGTCAGCAAATCTTTTTCAAAGGCGGTGATATTTGCCTCAAACATGGTTTCTCTAAACGAAGAGATAAACGTGCCTGTTCCGGCACTCGGCTCTAAAAAGTGAGAGGGTCTGATTCCGCAGGCACTGAACACATCCATCAGTGCATCGGTAACGGGTTTGGGTGTATAGAATGCAGTCAGTACGGAGCTTTTCAGGGAACTGATATAACGTTTATAGACTTCGGGAGTAGGCGAATTATCCCGCAGCACCTCATGCAGTTCCTGTACCAATGGGAACAACTCGGCATCGGATTTAGTCCAGTACCGAATATCTTCGGGCTTGTCGGCAGGATTCAGGATTGCCTTGATGCCGCCGAATCCCGAATAGGCTTTGAGTATCAGCCGTTCTTGGGTGGTGGCTTCCCTGTGTTCCTTGTCAAGGCTCAATGCCAGCTTGATTGCATCAATGTTCTGACGCAGGTGGGTTTTCTTATTGTAAGCCATAATCAATTACGAATTACGAAACAACGTTCGGCGTTAGCCAATTAGAAATTACGGTATGGCTTTCGAGATAGAGGGCTATCGTTCCGGTAAGTTCGGTGTAGAGTTGGTCGTATTCCGGCTCGCTGACGAAATCATCATTCAAATCATATTTGGCTAATACTGATTGGCATTCGGGCAATAGTTGTAGAGCCAGTTCTTTTGCCTTTTCCTCCGGCACTTCGTTAGAGAACTCGTTCCAAAGAATTTCGACTATCGTATTATAGGGTGAGAAATGCAAGCCCGCAAACAGGGTTTCATTGGCGATTTCGCCAGCCTGAATATGGTCTAAACCACTTTTGATGGCTTGGCTGTACGCTTCGGTTGCCGTATCGCCATGTCCGGCAATAAAGGAAAAGTCGTTTGCCTTGTCGGGATGGGCATCCCGCAGGTAGGAAAGCAGGTTGAGCCGGAAATAGGACATTTCCATCGGCTCGGAGTTTGAATTGTATTTCATAAAGGATATTTTTTAGTGGTGCATCAATAGCAATGCAGGATAAAAGTAGAGGTAATCAACAAAGTAACAGATGGTTTTCGGGCAGGTGGTTGTATGTGGCGTTGATTTGAGTATATGTGGCACAGCTACTGATAATTGTACCCGTTGTTTTGTCCCTAAAATATAATAAATCGGGGACAATAAAAACATGAAAAGAGAGTGCGGTGAAAAGAATGCCTATTCACCGTGTGTTATGCGGTGAATAATGTGTATATTTGCCGCATCATTCAATATAAATATGGCAAAGTACATTTATCAACACAAAAACTGGACGGATTTTACTTGGGATTACAGTAAAATAGCCGTTGTACTCGGTGAAGTTCGTCATTTGCAAGGCAAATTACTGGGTACAATGAACACTTTGGGATTCTCCCTGAAATCAGAAGCGATGCTCGAAACTTTGACCTTAGACATTATGAAATCGTCTGAAATAGAGGGAGAGAAACTGAACCGCAAGCAAGTTCGTTCTTCTATCGCAAAGCGTTTGGGTTTAGAAACAGGAGGCTTGGATTTTATAGACCGGAATGTAGAAGGCGTTGTGGAAATGCTGCTTGACGCTACGCAAAATTATGCTGAGGTTTTAAGTGAAGACCGGCTTTTCGGTTGGCATTCCGCACTTTTTCCGTCAGGCAGAAGCGGAATGTATAAAATAGAAGTTGGGAAATACCGCACGGGGGAGATGCAGGTAGTTTCGGGTGCAATGGGACAAGAAAAAGTGCATTATGAAGCGGTTGAAGCGAATAATGTAACAGCGGAAATGGATAAATTTATTCATTGGGTAAATGAAAAACCCAATGTTGATTCGGTTATAAAATCGGCGATTGCTCATTTATGGTTTGTAACGATTCACCCTTTTGATGATGGAAACGGACGTATTGCAAGAGCGATTTCCGATATGTTACTGGCTCGCAGCGACGGAAGTTCGCAACGATTTTACAGTATGTCGAATCAAATATTGAAAGAGCGGAAAAAATATTATTCGGCATTGGAAAAAATTCAACACGGCGATTCGGATATAACGCTTTGGTTGGATTGGTTTCTTCATTGCTTAAAAAATGCGTTGCTTAATACGGAAATTACCCTTAAAAGCGTGTTTCGCAAGGCTGATTTTTGGGAAAGGCACAAACATACACCGCTCAATGAACGTCAAATGTTTGTTATCAACAAACTGTTTGATAATTTCTATGGCAAACTGACTTCTTCCAAATGGGCAAAGATGACAAAAACTTCTTCGGACACTGCCCTTCGCGACATTAAAGACCTGATAGAGAAAGGCATTTTGAAACAGGATGAAGCTGGTGGAAGAAGCACAAATTATGTGTTAGTATCGGAAAACGAAAACACGGGTAGCTAACGGGGATGCCTGTTGCAACAAATGAGAAATGTCCGAAATAGAAAACAAATTGAATTTTAGAAAAGTATGAATACAAAACTTCCGGATGCTTCAATAGTTCGCAAAGGCGGGAAATACCATATTCAAGAAGACGGTAAGAAGGGGGAAGAAAACACTTTTCTTTCCTTGTTTTTGCAAAGCAAAGCAGGAATGAATTGGCTCATTAACAATAAAATAATAGATAATAAGCCAGAAGAAAGCGAAAGTCCTGATTATCTTTTTACTAACTCACAAGGGGAAAAAATAGGCATTGAAATAACAAAACTACTCATTAAAACAGATAAATTTGAGGCAACGGCAAGATTAAATAACATAGCCAATCAAGTAGTTCAATATTTTAAGAAAGAAAAAGGCATTGCTTTGTCGCTACTTATTGATATTTATGATGAAAGAAAATTAAGTGTCGATTGGAATGAAATTTTAGATGCCTGTGACAATCCGGGTTTTGATAAAATAGAGGTAGCAGATAAGAAAGTAAAAGATGCCATTATTGAAGCAATCACAAAAAGAGGCATTCCTGAAAGGGGATTAAAAGAGGTAACTGTGATAGTACCACCACATACATTCATTGTTGCTTACGATAATGTTTTTTGTAGTCCGTACACTTCGGTACACGTTAATAACAGCGGAGTTTGCAAAGATGACCCTTTTGAAGAACTGCAAGAGGTAATAATTGCGAAAAACAAGAAGATGGACAAGTATTTGGAAAAATGCGATACCTGTTATTTACTCGTAGTTTCCGAAGATGGCAGCAGTGGTAATTTTGCCTGTTTTTCCAATAAAATTCTTAAATACAAATTTGATTCGAGATTTGAGAATGTTTATTTACTTGATTTGGGAGTATTTGCAGAAAATAAAGTTGTAGAATTAAGAAGAAAATAACTCGTGAACAAAATATATGGCAACGAAAGAAACATAGGCAGGAATAAAATCAACTGCCTGCTCAAGGAAAGTGGATGGTGACTGACTGATTCCGGTGACGGAAAGGCAAATGTTTCTTTGGAAACAAAAAACACGTCCGGCAATAAAGGAAAAGTCGTTCGCCTTGTCGGGATGGGCATCCCGCAGGTAAGAAAGCAGGTTGAGCCGGAAATAGGACATTTCCATCGGCTCGGAGTTTGAATTGTATTTCATACTGTGAATTTTTTAGTGGTGCATCAATAGTAATGCAGGATAAAAATAGAGGTAATCGGCAGGGTAACAGATGGTTTTTGGATAGGTGGTCGCTTGTGGCTTCGGTTTGAGTATATGTGGCGTTATTCAGTTTTATTCAGAAGATATTTTCCTGTGCTTTAAATATTTATTAAATTCGCACACGATTTATATTGGATAATAATTCAGGCATCTTTTATTTATAAATATGGTATAGTTGAATGGCAATGTGGCTATATATGAGATAAAACATCAACAAACTATGATAAATGACAAGAATATGAAATATAAAAAAATAATAGGATGTATATTTTGGAAATTGTTCTCAAGAGAAAATATTGCTTATATTAGTAATATCGCAACAACTACGGGTTTTATTAGTATTATATTCCTTTTTATAAACTATAATAAGGAGTCTGCACAAGAACAAGAGAGATTGGCACAAGAACGAGCAAATAATAAAATCATCGAAGCCGCTGCAATTTTCGATGATGCAAAAAATTCTGTTGGGCGCCAAATTGCATTTAAACTATTTCTTGAGGCCAAGAAAGACAAACCAAACGATATAACAGGTTATCGCAAGTTTTATAATCTCGCAGATAGCATACATAAAGGTATTCGTAATAAAAATGGAAGATTTCTGTATGATGAAAATGTGGAAAAATACTTTCGATACGCTGATTCTTTAAGTGTTTATTCTCCAAATAAAGCAGAAGATGAATTAGCAAACATACAAATATTAAAAGTGCAAGGACGAATAAACAACAAAAACCATGAAGATTAAAGCATTATTATTCAGTATATTGCTGATATTGTCTTTTCAGACAACTGCGCAGGTACAACAAACACAGACATTTGTAGATGCAAAAAAGAGTTTAGAGGAAAGTATTTGTAAGAAGAGTCCTTTTGATGAGTGTTCAATAATAGTATCGAACTTTGTTAACGAAGACTACAGGTTAGTAGTGAGTATTTATAATGAAAATGAAAAATGGTATTCTACAAATTCTGTCGGACAAAATCTACATCTTGATGCTAAGGATTGTGATAGTTTGCTTAACAAAGTCCATAACATGAATGCTTTTAATAAAATCAAAAATATTAGAGAAGAAGTATATAAGATAACCTATTGTCCAATAACGGACAAAAAAATAGAAGGCTATAAAAATAATCAATTACCTGATACAGGCAAAAAGGAACTGAAATTTAAAAAAGCTGTAGGTTCGGAGCCATTAAACGACTCAATACCGCTTGAAAGAATAAAAGATTTTTTTAATCAGTTTGAGAACGCATACCAGAACAAGGATTTGGATTTTATAAAAAAGGTGTTTAGCGATTATGCTTTGATAATTCGTCAAACAACAGTGGATTATTATACCGAGAATGGAGAAAAAGTTTCTGTTTTTAAAAAACTAAACAAAGAACAATACATTACTGAGTTGGGACAAGCATTTGATAATAACAGAGAGATTAAAGTGGATTTTTATGAGTTGGAAGCTTACAGGAATAAAGAGAATGTGTATGGTATAAATGCCCTCCAAAATTGGTATTCTTCTAATAATTATGATGAAAGTGGGTTGGGTTGGGTGTATTTTGAAATTGATTTCAAAAATATCCAAGAGCCGATAATATGGATAAAAACTTGGCAGCGATATGATACTTCAAGAAAAGAAAGATTTAGAATAGGAAAAATACCAAGTATGTAAAAAGTATGAAAAGAATAAGACGTGCCTTATTTTGTGGCTTGTTGTGTTTGTGTTCATTCTCGCTTTCATCACAAACGTTATTGAAAATAGATTCAATAGCTCCGCCGGATAACCTGCAATGGTCAATAAGACAATGCGGAAACCCACAATTGTTTCATACGCAAGTCAAAAGTAAACTGCATAACCTTAAATTTGAGATTAATGGTAATGATGTTGATGTTAAAACAGATTCAATATTGCATAACGGATCACATTATTATTTTTTGTGCATACCTGTTGATTCTGCTGATTACGATTATTATCCTGTTACAGTATCATACAATGACAAAGAAAATGAGAAAACTAAAAATCTATATTTTGACAGTTGGTATGAAATAAAAAAGAAAAAAGATATTCCAAAACTTATCAAAGAAACTAGCCATATCGCTATACAGATAGGGAAAGGGAATACATATAGTCCAATTAGTGGCGGATTGGGAGTTTCTGCACTATGGAGGTTTGGAGATAAAGTTGGATGGGGTATACAAGGTGGAATTGGTTGGTATTCTATAGATAAAGGAAATCATGCAGGAGTAGAAATAGTAGAGAGTAATTATACAAAGGAATTAACAGCTAATTTTTTGCATGGTTCTTTAGGACTGAAATGTTATCCTTTGTATAAAAGTAAAAATACGCTTATCAAGGGTATGAGTGTAATGGCAAGTTATGGCACATTAGGAACAAAAAAATTTCCTGCATATAATAATCTTGATGGCTCATTTTCTTTAGGCGGAACAAGAACAATGCACGGATTTACCATTATGGCTGGGGAAGATTGTTTTCTTAGTATTGGCAAAATGAATTTTATTGTTAGTGGTGGTATTGGAGCAGCTCGCAGTTTAAATTTGGGTAAAAAAGAAAATCTTTGGAGGTTTGCTTTTGACGTAGGTATCGGTTTTTATTTTAAAACTAAACAAAAGTGAAATGGAAAAAGGAAGGACTTTAATATACTTACTTATTGCAATTTGTTTTGCAAACTCCTGCTTTGAAGATGATTATATAAAGGGATATGTCCAAACAAATGATATAGATATAAACTTTGTTACTGATAATGCTGCTTTGTGCAGCGGCGTAGTAACCGTAGATTTTGCGGGTATTGATGCAATGTATACCATAATCCAAATGGGAATTGTGTTTTCAAAAGATAGTATATATATTAGGGATATTTCAAGCAATCAAATTTTCAGTAAAGATAGTACTTGCATAAGCTCTCAGGTAAATGAAGGCGTTTTTAATTGTTGGCTGGAAAATCTACAACCGAACACCAATTATTACATTCGGGCTTATGCAATATTTAATTGTGATTACAGTAATGATAGTGGAATATCTTATAGGTTATATGGAGATATACAAACATTTGCTACAAAAGCATATAGTAATAATTTCCCTGCTCCTAATAATTTAACTGCAAATCAAACAGATTTTTCAATCATCCTTGATTGGAATGCTTCTGTGGATGTTAATTCAATTTGGCATTATGAAATTGAAAGAAGTGATAGTGAAATTGGAGTATATGAAAAATATGGAACATCAACTAATTTTCTTACAACGACATTCACTGATATGAATCCATTGAATGGAATGAATTACTATCGAGTCAAATTTATAGGTTCATATTCAAGAGAAAGTGATTATGCTTATGTTTCTTGCAATTATATTTTATACAATGATGATGGTGATAAGCCAACATTATTGGCTCCATCAAGAGTTTATGCCACAATTATTGGAACCGGAATAAAGGTTACTTGGGATAAAGTGTCAAATGCCAGCGATTATAAAATATATCGCAGTAATAATGAAAATGGAGATTATGAAAATCTTATCGGAAGGGTTGGCGATGTTGATAATTGGACTGATTATAATCCGCAAAATGGTAATAATTGCTACAAAGTAAAAGCATTTAATTTGTATGAAAGTAATTTTAGTGATGCTAGTTGTGGATTTTTTCCATAATCCTGAAATGTTTTTATAGAGATATGATGAACAAAAAGCAATATAATGTTATAATATTACTAATTTGTATGGTTTTTGCGGTAATATCTTGTGATAGGGAGGATTATTTTTCCGGCAAGGTGATAACTCAAATGCCAACTTATGAATCTGATACAACTCTGATTGGTGGAGGAATAATTAGTATTGATTTTACAGGTAGAGAAGTTGATTATACAATTAAAGAAATGGGAGTATTATGTTCAAAAGAAGCGAATACTCTCGAATTAGAATTATTTAAAAATCAACGTCTTGTACATGATAGCACTTTGATTTTTTTTACAGACCAAACCAAACAAAGAACTTTTTCTTTTCCTTTGATAGGCTTACAATCAAATACTTTCTATCATATACGAGCATATGTTATTGTTCGTTGTGATTATCCAAATACCAAAGGAATAACATATGAAAATATACTATATGGCGATATTAAGAGTTTTAATACAAAATATAGCATAACTGATACAATCCCTGAGATTCCTATAGATTTAGGTATGCCGACAGAGGTTACAGCCAAATTTGTAGCATGGGAAGGTCTTGGTTCGCATAATGAAATTAATTGGAAAATGGTAGAGAATGCTGCTCGATATGAAGTCTATCGTAGCCCCTCTGGAGAGAGCAATACATATACTTTACGTTCTTCTGTCGATTTTTATACTTATTATGAAGATTGGGAACCATTAATTGGAGATAATTATTATACAATAAAAGCCATCACTGGAAAATATGAAAGTGAATTTAGCGAAGCTGCTTATTGTTATTCATCTCTTTCTAACTTTGAGCCTTGTTCCCCAACTATTACTTCTATTATTGGTAATACTTCTAAATTAACAATATCATGGAGTTATTCAACCGATGTTGGATGTGGTCCCCCAGATTGTTATGTGGTAAAAAAAAGTAATCCTGTTACAGGACAAATAGATTCTATAACTACTACGATTGATACAAGATTTGTACACACTTTTGTTCATCCCGGACTTAATCGATATTGGATAATTGCAAGGAATAACTATGCTGATAAAGCCAGCCTATTTGGCATAAGTGATGAAATCCCTTTAGATACTCCCACTGGGCTATATGCAAATTTATCAGGAAAAACAGTTTCTTTATTATGGAATGAAGTACCACAAGCAACTGCTTATCAAATATATTATTCCACATCACCATCTACGGGAATATATTATCCAAATGATATTGTTACAAGTAATAATTGGGAAAAAACGTATCCGTATGCTTCTGGGACATTCTATTTCAAAGTTAAAGCAATTTGGAATCCTCCATACGCATTACCCGTAGGAGGAGTTGTTAGCGATTTCAGTAATTTTACGAGTGTTACGTTTTTATGATTATTCATACAAAAATTAAAGTAAAGCGGTCAGGTAGAAAAAAGGCACCAGGGTATCCCTCCCCAGTGCCCACCACTAAAAAAAATCCAATAGTATTATGCTCTTAACAATTGCTCATTATGAACACCACGTATGAACTTTCTTAGCGGTAAATGTACGATTAAGCGAGGACAATACAAAATTCATTTGGGATTGTCGAGCGTGAGTACATTATGGAAATATACGACTTTTATCTGTGTTTCTTGCCATTACCCGATTTTGGCGGGAATGAAAAAACGGTTTTGTAGTCCGCATCGAATGCTACCGCAGCATCGAAAGGCTTGTTTTCCTTACTCTTAAAACCTTTGATTACACCTGTCTTTCCTTTGGTCAGCAGGTCTTT
>JAITVV010000055.1 GCA_031285625.1 Prevotella sp. | reverse complement strand
TAAACAGACTTTCCACAGCGGTCAGATATTTACTGCCGCAAGTTCCTGTATTAGTTTACAAAGGCGAGAGGAGCAAACTTTTTTAAGCGGACTTCAAAGCCGCAAACCTTATGTAGTATTCTCTCTCGGAAAATCTGTTTACCTGAAGGATGCTTTCTCTATGAGGCAACCCCATTGACATATTCTATTTTGTGTTTCAACACGAAAAACAATCTATTGACCAGTTTACGCGCCACCTTTACGATAGCTTTGCTTGGAGCCATCCTTTTACAGTTCTGCGTATAGATCAGATTCATTGCAGGGTCTTGCCGGATCGCCACCCATGCAGCCTCAATCAGATTACAGCGCATGGCAGCGTGTCTGCGCACGGTAATATCTCCGATCCCATCTTTTTCTCCGCTTGAATGACACATCGGTATCATGCCTATATATGCTGCTAACTGCTCGGCGTTCCTGAAACGGGATATGTCGCATATCTCAGAGAGAAACACCATCCCTGTAGACTGACCAATACCCGGAACTGTCATGATCAACCGTAGTGGTTCGCGGAACTGTTCCGTCCGAGCCAATTCCCGCAAAGCTCGCATCATATCCAGCTTCTGCCTGCGTAACTCCTCCAGATGCCTGATCTGAATGTCAAGAGACTGACGGCCGACAGATGTAAGCGTCTGTACCTGCTTCAACCAAACGATGAAACGCTTTGACCAGTTAGAGTACGGCTCCAGATACTCTACAGGGATCTCTATACCCAGATAGCGTAGCTGTGACTTAATGCGGTTCTTCTGCCGGGTCATCTCTTTCGTTATCGAGTTCTTCAATCTTATCAAAGCATCCTAATAAACCCGTTTATGTTTTGTCTAAAATAACTTTTGTACCTTGTAGAGGACATTTTGTATCAAGGTCTATCGCTCACTGGGCCCGAGCCCTTGTCAAAGCATGGCCGGTGGTATTGATGAGTTTTAGATTGAACCACGAGTTCGTATAGTAGAGTATGCTTTGGCAATGCCGCCAGCAAGATGTTTTTTATTTACCCTTAAAACAGTTTGTCATGGCTAATAAAACAAAACCGACTAACCAAACGGACAGCATGGCTTTCCCTGTTGTCAATCCGAATGCCGCGGGAATAGATATTGGCGATCTACTCATCACCGTAGCTGTTCCGCAGGACCGAGACAATCAGCCAGTTCGGGAATTCGGGGCGTTTACCGAAGATTTATTATCCATTGCCCGATGGCTCAAGCGGTGTCATGTGGACTCGGTCGCGATGGAGTGTACCGGAGTGTATTGGAAGAATCTGTATGCGGTTCTCATCGAGCAGGGATTCCGCGTCTGTCTGGCTAATTCCCGACACACCAAAAACGTGACCGGCCGCAAGACCGACATGTCCGATGCGCAGTGGATACAGCAATTGCACAGTTGCGGATTCCTCGCTTCAGCCTTCCTGCCCGATGATGCGACCCAGACCCTGCGGACGCTGGTGCGCCAACGCAGGGCCATTACCCAAGACTCCACACGCTATATCCAGCGTATGCAAAAAGCTCTGGAGTTGATGAACATCAAACTGCATGCCGTCATCAGCGACATTACCGGGAAGACCGGATCGGCGATCCTTTCGGCTATCATAAACGGTGAAAGAGATCCGGAGAAATTATTGCTGCTGGTCGGAGACAGAATCAAAGCAGATCGCGACACTCTCAGGAAATCCTTACAGGCCAACTGGCGAGAAGAATACCTGTTCGTACTCAAGCAGTCTTACGACACCTATCTGCACCTGCAATCCCAGAAAGAGTTATACGATCAGCAGATCGAACGAGTCTTGGATGCCTTCCAAAAGAAGATGGCATTGCATGAAATCGTACCGGTCGACCCTGTAAAAAAAAAGCAAAAAAACGGAAGCAACCTAAAGCGGACATAAGAAAGTACCTCCATGCCATTCTTGGAGTAGATGTGATCGACATTCCGGGAATAAGCGAGATCGCCGCGCTGGAAATAGTCTCGGAAACCGGTACCGACCTCTCGAAATGGCCTTCGCGAAACCATTTCGTTTCCTGGCTGAACCTTTGCCCAAACAACAAAATTTCAGGTGGTAAGCTCATTAGCTCATTAGCTCATTAGCTCACAAGTGCTCAAAAAGAAACCCAATGCAGCAGCAGTAGCTTTCAGGACTGCGGCCAACACCATGTGCAGGTCAAAATCGTGGATCGGAGATTATTTCAGACGAATGAAAGCAAAGGGTGGACAAAAGTACGCCATCGTAGCATCAGCCCGTAAACTGGCCATCATCTACTATGAAATGGTCTCTTCCGGTAAGCAGTACAAACCATTGGACAATCTCGAATATAAATCTATCGTACAGCGAAAGAAGATTGCCCATCTGGAAGAACTGCTCAAAAGACTTAAAACTGAGATCACTTAATTTGAATTTTTAAGCCAATACATAAAAGAGCTTGTATTACAATATATTACAAAAGAATAAACAATGAATACTCAATTTAAGTTATATAGTAGAGCGCATTTCCAATGATATACCGTCCGGCGTATAAATCCCTTTCAGTTCTTTAGCCCGCAGGCTTCGCGCCAGTTTACCACTGTCTATGGAATCGGTCTTTCGCAACTTTTCACTGCTCTTGGTCGGCACATCAGCCGGATTCACTACGATATTGTTAATCCCCAATCCTGTCAGTCTTTCATGTATCCAGAACCCGCAAAATCCAGCCTCATATACCGAGTGATAATCCGCTCCCGGGTAATTCGTTATTAAAAACTTATACAATGCTTCCGGCTCAGGACTTTGACTAAACTTCTTCATTACCGAGGTCTCTGACAAAACTGTTACCGACCAACTCTTCAAATGAACATCTATCCCCACATAGATATTTTGTCCTTTGAAATCTAATTCCTTCCTTTGTTTCATAAGCTATATTGTTTCAAGTTAATAAGTAAGTAATCTCCATTACCAAAATTAACTAAAACTTATAGCTTATATTTTTGCTATCTATCCATCGCTTCCGATTTTAAACATAGGAACTTTATATTCAAACGGAGCCATTTCTATAAAAGACGGGCGTGTTATTGTACGGGAGAGGCTCAGTCTGAGATTTTGTTTTTGGTCTAAACCATATCTTAGATTCAGGGCTGGGAAAAGATCATTGGCATCAAGTGTGGTTTTCTTCTCTACAGCGGCGTCAGTCCAGTAGCGAACCCACTGCGAAGAATGTTCGAAACGCACGCCTGCAGCAACTAACACGTTTTCTATCGGAAAATATTCCATATCGATAAATGCAGCATATATATCAGACCCTGCAAAATATTTGTCGCGAGGAAGCGAATTTTTGGTTACAGTGATAGTTCCATTTGCTATATTATCGTAGTTCAGATATTCATCGGTATCATATATATTATCAACCTGTACATCAAGATTCTTTACATTATAGTAAAAGTTACTCGAATAGAAATCTCTTGACTTATTTCTCAAAGATCCTCCTAAGCGTATGAAATTATTGCTTGTCTCTTTATCATCGAGATTATATTTCAGTTTAAAATCTCCATTCCACTCATCCTCATATAGCTCACCCCAAAATCGCATCGTTTCCTGCTGGTTGAGTTTGAAAAGGGATAACTTACCATCGCTGTTTTTTGTATACATGACCTGTCGCCTGTCGGGCTCGTCACTGGTTGTTTTTCCATATGATACCTGCCAGTCTGCAAATAGTTTATTAAACTGATGTTTACCTGTTAATTGATTGTTAAACAGCGTATATATGTGATAAACACTATTACTCCCTTTCAGGTCTATACCTTCCGAATCGAATCCGTCACGCTCGGTATAATCATCTTCCGTATTATTTACATACATTATATTATAAGAAATAATGTCATTCTTCCTCAGAGTATAACTGACCTGTCCCAGGCTGGTCATTGTGGTTTCATAACTGTATTTATTATAATTGAACATATTACGAACCTCTCCCTGAGCATTTACCGTCGACACATATGCATCATCATATATTGTATAATCATTATTATAGTTTATGGCAAAGAGGGCATTCAACTTCTGACCTCCAACATTCCATGAGCGGCCAATACCGAATTCCAACCCCAGTTCAGGCATTCCTTTATTTTTCTCAATAGCAAAAGTCGTCTTGAAAGGGTTGTTTGAGCGGGAATAAGAGATAAAATCATCGGATTTCATATCCTTTATATTGTCCGGAAGGTTCATACCTTTGGATATTCCTAAAAAGGGAACACCTACTCCACCCTTATCCGATGCATAAAAGTCTTTAAACAGTGTATTTGTTTTGCCCCCGGTAGATATACCAATAGTTATGTAGTCATTTCCAATATTCTCTTTTGTTTCCACATCGATGTGTGCTCCCGAATAATCACCAAATACGGATGGCTGATACACTTTACTTACAGTTACATTCTTAACAACCGACGTAGGGAAGAGTGTTAAAGGTATCAGCTTGTTATCCGGATTTGGCGAGGCAATCGGGAAGCCATTGAGTGATGTCATACTATATCTGTCTCCTAATCCGCGTACAAATACTTTTGTATTTCCTTCCATAGAGATTCCGGTAATCTTTTTTATTCCGTCTGCTACTGTTGATAAACCTTTGCTCGACATTTCCTTTGCACCCAGATTTTCTACAGCTACAGTAGCTCTCTGACGTTCAACCATCAGATTCATCTCCGACTCCATATTCTTTCGGGCTACTATAATTACATCATTCAGATTCTGAGAAGCTTCTGTCATTGGAATATCCAATGTCGATGAACTTCCCCTTTTTACTTCTACATCGGTAATCTCCATTGGTTGATATGAAATGTAGGATGTAATAATGGTATACTTACCTGGGCTGAGGGCCAATTCATAATGCCCGTCGGCATCGCTGATAGTTCCGGTTGTACTATTTTTTACTGAAACTGTAACACCCGGAAGTGCCTCCTGTGTTTTTGCATCCTTTACGCTTCCTTTTAATATAGTCTGTGCATAAATTATATTTACAGAAAACAGTATAAACACAAGCAATAAAGCTTTTAATAGATTATGATTTCTTTTATTCATCGAATAGTTTGTCTTACACATTTTGATTTGAATTTCTACAATGCAAATCACTTACAATTTTGTTACAGAGAAACTACAGAACTGATAAGGTTGAATAAAGAAAATACCTCTTTTTGGTTAAGTGATTTGTAACATTATTAACAATATCACATAATAAACAAGCCCTGTTTTCGTTGCAAAATACCCATCCGTCGATAGAAATCCCCTGTCTGTCGATTATCATTGCTTAACGAAACATCTGCCTGTAATTTTGGAACAAAAAGAAAAATGTATGAAAAAAATATTATTTATAATATTCATCCTTATCACTGGCAATATAGCCGCTCAACCTCCTATGGGTGGCGGAATGGGTGGAAACAGGCCTCCAAGGGGAGGTGGCAGAGGCGAAGGTAGACCACCGATGCAACAACGTAGCGGGAATCAGGATGATTTCATGATTATGGGAATGCCCGACATCCCGGATCTGACCCTGGAGCAACGGGAAAAACTAAGCAAGGCAATCTCTGAAGAGCAAAAAGATATCTCGAAATTAATAAAAGAGAAACAAGACTATAAGAGGGAATCTGATAATCCGGGTATTGCAGGAAAAGAAAGAGCCAAGCTTTTGGAGAAAGCAGAAAAAACAGACGATAAGATCAGAAAAAAAGAAGAAAAATACGAAAAGAAATATCGTTCGATATTATCCGAAGAACAGTATCAGATATTTTCTGAAAAGAAAAAAGATATAGAATTCAGAGGACATGGCAGACAGGGAGAACGCCCAAACAAAGCGAACAGACAACAGCCACCTCAAATACCAAATGAGAATATGGCTCCTGATATGCCCGACAATGATATGTTTTGAAAAAGATATAAAAATATGAGCATTTATTTTACTAAAAGTTTGTTAGGTTTAGTAATGGCAGTAACCGGATTACTCTTGCCGGTTACTGCTTTCTCTCAGAAAAAATGGACACTGAGAGAATGTATCAACTATGCCCGACAAGAGAATATTCAGGTAAAAAAGTCCAATATATCAGCCGAGAGCTATAGTGTGGATATCTCCCAATCTAAGGCTGCCCTATTCCCCAGTTTAAGTGGAAGTGTATCGCAACGGTATACTAATTCGCAATCACCGGACGGAAACGGAGATTATCGTTACGAAGGCCTGTTTAATGGGCAATACACTCTGAGTGCAAACTGGACATTATACAATGGAGGGAAAAATAGGAATGATATAAAACAAGCTCAGTTACAGAAGGAAGCTCAGGATCTGAATACGGAAAATATTCAGAATGAAATGGAAATAGCTATTACCCAAGCCTATTTGCAGATATTGTACAGCAAAGAATCTATAAAGAATAATGAGAATATCGTTGCTACAGATGAAGCACAGTTAAAACAAACGAAGGATTTTTTGGATGCGGGAAGCATTACCCGTAGTGAATATGCCCAGGTAGAAGCCCAATACAGTGCTGATAAATATAATCTGGTACAAGCGCAAAATTCATTTGAGACTTATAAACTTCAATTGAAACAGTTACTGGAACTGGAATATGATGAAGAGATAGATATTGAGTTTCCTGAGATAAATGATGAGGATGTCCTCCTTTTTATTCCTTCAAAATATGAAGTATATAAAAGGGCATTGGTTATAATGCCGGAAGTAGCAAACAGCAAGGTAAACATTCAATTAGCTAACTTAAGTAAAGCATCTGCTAAAGCCGGATATTTACCGACAGTATCCCTTAGCGGTAGTATTGGTACGGGGAATATATTCAATAATTCACCATCCTTTGCCACACAAATAGGACGGAATTTCAATCAGACTATTGGAGTAACAGTCAGTATCCCAATCTTTGATAATAAACAAAACAGTTCGAATGTAAAGAAAGCAAATCTGGAAATACAAAATGCCGAATTGAACCTGATGGATACAGAAAAAACTCTGCTTAAGACGATCGAAAACCTTTATCAAGATGCAATATCAGGACAAAGTAAATACAGGGCAGCAAAAGATCAGGTTAATTCAGCTGAGCTGAGCTACGAACTGGTACAGGAACAGTATTCACTAGGTATGCGCAACACAGTAGAGCTGACCACCGAAAAGAACAACTACGCAAATGCATTGCAATCATTGTTACAAGCCAAATATACAGCATTATTAAGCCTGAAATTATTAAACTTTTATCAGGGGCAGGAAATCACACTATAAGAAAAAGAGAAATGAATAAAAAACTAAAGAGATATCTGATTATTACAGCAAGTATGCTTATCATAGCACTCATTGTATACTTCTTACTACCCGGCTCTAAAAGTACAACCATAGCACTTACTACGGCTAAAATAGAGAAAGGTGACTTGTCTACAGCTGTAACAGCTACAGGAACAATAGAACCTATTACACTCGTTGAAGTAGGTACACAAGTATCAGGAGTTATATCCAAGATATATGTCGACTATAATTCGGAAGTAAAAGCCGGACAAATACTTGCCGAACTAGACAAGAGGCTGCTTGCTTCTGAACTGGAAAATGCAAATGCTAATTTACAAACAAGGCAAGTAGAACTCGATTTACAAAAACTAAATTATGACAGGCAAAAAGGGCTTTGGGAAAAACAAGCCATTAGTAAAGTGGACTGGGAAAATGCAGAATCTACATATAAAACGGCTCAACTGGCTGTTACATCATCTAAAGCTACTGTATTAAAAGCTCAGACTAATCTGGGATATGCAACCATTACCTCTACAATAGACGGAGTTGTTGTATCCAGAGCTGTAGAAGAAGGACAAACCGTTGCAGCATCATTCAGTACTCCTACCCTGTTTACAATAGCAAACGATTTGACTAAAATGCGTGTGATTGCAAACGTAGATGAGGCTGATATAGGTGGCGTAAAAGAGGGCCAGCGTGTATCATTTACAGTAGATGCTTTTCCTGAAGATCAGTTCAATGGGAAAGTTGTACAAGTACGCCTGGAAGCAACAACAACATCGAATGTTGTAACATATGAGGTTGTTATAGATGCGCCAAACCCCGATCTGAAACTTAAACCCGGACTTACAGCCAGTGTAAATATATACACGATGGAAGAAAAAGACGTATTATTAGTTCCGTCAAAAGCTCTAAGATTCAATCCTGATCCCGAAATATTAAAAGGAATCAAAGATTTGACCATAACCGAACCACCTGCGAAAGATCCTGATGTAAAAGATAAAACCAAAAGGGTTATCTGGATTAAAACAGGCAATACCATTTCTCCCAAGCTGATAAGTGTAGGTATGACAGATGGCATTAATACAGCCGTTACAAATGGTATTAACATTGGTGAAGAAGTTGTTACAGGTATTTCATCCAAAACAAACGGAGCTATGCCGGAAGAAAAAACAAACGGAGAATCAAGCCCTTTTATGCCACAGCGTCCGGGCGGTAACAAAAAGAAATAAAAATCTTATGTCTTCAGGAAAATATTGATAGGTTAATAAGTTTGTTCTATGGATATCTCTGCACATCATATATTTTCCTGTAAGACTAAGAATCAAAGAAGAATTTCATGGTTAAGGAAATAATAAGGGTAGAAAATCTGAAACGCGATTATATAGTTGGTGATGAAACTGTTCATGCTCTACGAGGTGTCGATTTCAGCATCCACGAGGGAGAATTTGTTACCATTATGGGTACCAGCGGTTCCGGAAAATCTACATTACTAAATATACTGGGATGTCTCGATACCCCTACCGAAGGAGAATATTATCTTGATAATACCTCTGTAAGGAAAATGGGTAAGAATGACAGGGCAACTCTACGCAATAGAAAAATAGGATTTATCTTTCAATCATACAATCTATTAGCCAAAACAACAGCCGTAGAGAATGTAGAATTACCATTGATGTACAATCCGGATGTCTCTTCTAAAGAACGGCATCAAAGAGCGATAAAAGCGCTGGAAGACGTTGGCTTGGGTGACAGGTTGAATCATAAGTCAAATCAAATGTCAGGCGGGCAGATGCAACGTGTAGCTATTGCCAGGGCTTTAGTAAACGAGCCTGTCATTATTCTGGCTGATGAAGCTACCGGTAATCTGGATACACGTACATCTTTCGAAATCTTATCATTGATGCAACGGCTTCATAAAGAAGGACGCACTATTATCTTCGTCACTCACAATCCTGAGATATCAGCATTTAGCAGTCGCAATATCGTTATTCGCGACGGGCGGATCAAAGAAGATACACTAAATGCAAATATTCAGTCGGCCAAAGACTATTTGGCTAAATTACCAAAGGAAGAATAATTATGAATATAGTAAACTTATTCAAAATAGCACTGCGGGCATTAAGTGGTAATAAATTCAGAGGATTTCTTACCATGCTGGGTATTATTATTGGTGTTGCTGCTGTTATTACAATGTTGGCTATCGGGCAGGGATCGAAAAAGAGCATCCAAGACCAGATATCCACTATGGGTTCGAATATGATCAATATCCGTCCCGGAACAGGTCAGTTTGGAGGTGTGCGCCAAAGTGCATCCAGCATGCAGACACTTAAGCTTGAGGACTATGAAGCTATTATAGAACAAGCTGAATATATAACTGTTGCTTCGCCTGAAGTACAATCATCGGGACAAGTCATATTTGGAGCAAATAATTCACCCACTTCCGTATATGGAGTTAATCCATCATATCTCGAAATACGAAAATATGCGATAGCGCAAGGAGAAATGTTTACAGAAGCAGAAGTTAAAACTTCAGCAAAAGTATGTGTTATCGGACAAACAGTGGTAGACAATCTCTTTACAAACGGAGAAGACCCTATCGGGCAAACTATTCGTTTCAACAAAATACCGTTTAAGGTAATCGGTGTACTGGAATCAAAGGGTGACAACACAATGGGAATGGACCAGGATGACCTGATAATAGCACCTTATACAACAGTGCAGAAGCGTATACTGGCAATAACTTATATTCAATCGATATCAGCATCAGCAGTAAGCGAAGATGCTACCGAAGATGCTATAACCAGCATAGAAAATATCCTTCGGCAACGTCATAAGATAGGGCCTAATGATGAAGACGATTTTAATGTTCGTTCGCAAAAAGAGTTGATATCGATGATGAGCTCCACAACGGATATGATGACTATTCTTCTTGCATGTATTGCTGGCATATCTTTATTTGTTGGAGGTATAGGGATTATGAATATCATGTATGTATCAGTTACCGAACGTACACGCGAGATCGGCCTGCGCATGTCTATCGGAGCCAAAGGCGTGGATATACTTATGCAATTCCTTATAGAAGCTATTATCCTGAGTATTACAGGAGGTATTATTGGCGTAATTTTAGGCATTAGCAGTGCATATATTGTAAAAAATATTTTGGCTTGGCCTATAGATATTCAAGTTTATACTATAGCTTTGTCTTTTATTGTATGTACGGCCACAGGTATATTTTTCGGATGGTACCCTGCTAAAAAGGCGTCGAACCTCGACCCTATAGAGGCCCTCAGATACGAATAAGATGAAAAACTTTATAAAAATATTTCCGCATATACTTATTTGGGCTATTGTACTGATAGTCCCCACATATCTTATGTCAAGAGAAGGTATACTAGATAATAAACCTTTTTATAATTATTTTATACGCATAGTTATATTTGCCATTCTTTTCTATTTTAATTATTTCTATTTGATAGAGAAGTTCTTATTTACGCGTAAAATAGTACTTTATATTCTTATAAATATAATTCTCATAGCCGGATTGGTAGCTCTACAAGCTGTTATATCGGAAATGATGATGTCTATTCTCCCCAATATACAGGAAATGCGCGAAAGACGTTTCAAAATGGATGGCCCACATCCGAAAGGGCCTCCATTTATGCGGTTTTTAATAGATTACATGTCCATCATTTTTGTTATTGGCCTCAGTGTTGCAATAAAAATGACAATACGATGGTATAGGGATTCAATTAATTTCGAGAAGGTAAAAAGTGTACAATTAGAAGCCGATCTGCGAAATTTAAGAAGTCAGCTTAACCCTCACTTTCTTTTCAATACACTGAATAATATATATTCACTAATAGCCATAGATCAGGATAGAGCGCAAAATGCAGTACATCGGTTAAGCAACCTTTTACGTTATGTGATGTATGATAATGATCAGAAGTTTGTCCCGATGGATAAAGAGCTCGAATTTACGAAAAACTATATCGACTTAATGAAGCTCCGCCTTAGCTCTTCTGTCAAAATAAATATTACTATAGATGATGCAGGGAGCAAAGATCTTATAGCATCCCTCATGTTTATCACACTTATCGAAAATGCATTCAAACATGGTATAAATAATGGTGAAAATAGCTTTATAGATATAACTATACTGGTTGATCCCGGAAAAGGTGTGTTATGCACTGTAGAAAACAGTCTGGTTGAAAAAGAAGAAAATATGGAGGCACGTAATTCAGGGATAGGTCTTGCAAACCTATCTAAACGCTTGGAATTATTATATCTGGATAAATATGAGTTTACAGTAGAGAAACGCACAAACAGTTTTTTTACTTTACTTAGGATCGATTTTAATAAAAACGAAGCAACTGTATGACATTAAAATGTATAATCATAGATGACGAACCGTTAGCTATAGACTTATTGAAGTCTTATGTACAGAAAACTCCTTTTCTTGAATTGGCTGGAACATTTGATAATGCTTTATCGGCTATAAATACAATCAATGATAACCATATCGATGTCTTATTTCTTGATATAAACATGCCCCAGATAAATGGTCTGGAATTCTCTAAAATGGTCTCATCCAATACACGCATTATCTTCACTACTGCATATGACCAGTATGCAATAGAAAGTTTTCGCCTCAACGCATTAGATTATTTGTTAAAACCTATAAACTATACAGATTTCCTACAAGCTGCAAATAAAGCATTGGAATGGTTCAAACTAACGGATACAGGCCAATCCACAACCAGTATCTTCATTAAATCGGGCTATAGGATGGAGAAAGTTGATTTTGATAATATTCTTTATATTGAAAATCAGAAAGATTATGTAAGATTTCATCTCGAAAGTCAGAAAGAACCAATCAGTTCCCTTATGAGTATGCAATCACTTGAAGAGAAGCTTCCGGGTAAAATCTTTATGAGAGTACATCGTTCTTTTATTGTTAATCTGGATAAGATCAAGACAATAGAACGGAATTGTATTGTTTTTGGAAAAGAATACATTCCTATATCAGAATCCTACAAAGCCAGATTTATGGAATTTCTGAATAAGCATTTTTTCTAAAAATCAATTCAGTAAACAATTTTGACTTAGTTTTTTATTAAAATATTTTGCAAGGTGTAACTTATGTTACACTTTTTTTATGCGATATATCATTTATTTGTATTATGATAAAAAATATTAAATATTTATTGTCTTCCTGACAATGCAAATATTTGACATACAACTAAAAACTAAAACTATGAAAAGAATTCTAATAGCCTTAATGATTTGCTTTACTTGTAGCATCGCATATGCTCAGGATTCAGACAGTGAGCTTCTAAAAAAGCTTGTAGAAAAAAATATACTCACACAATCTGAGGCAGACGAAATCAAAAAAGATTCTAAAAAGGTAGAACAAAAATCCTCGGTAAGCCAAACAGTAGAAAAAGTAAGAAATGCATTCAATACTCCATATATGCAATTTGGAGGAAACGGTCAGGTATGGTACAGGTATTCTGATGTAAAAAATGCCAGTGGCGTTAATCACGACTTCAGGGCTAAAAATTTATTCCTCTCCGTGAATGGTAAATTCAATGATTCTTTCAGGTATGGGTTCTTATTAGAACTAGTAAACCCGTCTGTACAGGAATTCTGGGGAGAATGGACAGCAGCCAGAGAATTTAATTTAAAACTAGGCCAGTTTAAAGTTCCATTTACACTGGAAAGCTTATATGTTCCTGCAACATTGGAAACAGCTGCATATTCCAGAACAATATCTAATCTTGCCGGATACGATAGCGACGTACAAAACCTGCAGAATGGTAAAAATAATTTTGGACGTGATGCAGGAGTTCAGATATCAGGAGAATTAGCTCCTATGACCGGGGGGTATAGCCTTATACAATATTCTGCCGGCGTATTCCAAGGAATGGGTGTAACCTCAAATGAAAAAAATAATACTAAAGACTTCGCCGGAACACTGATGATTCAACCGGCAAAAGGCCTTCGCATAGGTGGCGGAGCTTACTTCGGACAAGCCACTTATCAAATAGGTAACGAAGATGCAGCAGATCATGTACGCAACCGTTGGGTTGTTAGCGCCGACTATAAATCAGACAGGTTTAATGCCCGAGCAGAATGGATTACAGCTAACGATGGCGGAATCAGCAAAGAGGGCGTATATGGTATAGCACAATATTATCTGGTACCTAAAAAATTAAATGCTTTGGCCAGAGTAGATTACTACAATAAGAATAAAGATCTCAACAGTGAAGTTATCGATTATACAGTAGGATTCAACTACTACTTTGCACCGATGTGCCGTATACAACTCAACTATACCCTTTCTGATTATTCAAGGAAGTGGGGAGCAGATAATTCGAATGTTGTAATAGCTCAATTCCAAGTAGGATTTTAAAAAAATATTTATATATTTATTCCAGCAATCAACTGAAAAACAAATCATAATGAAAAAACTTCTAAGTCATATACCCAGGCAATTTATCCTCCCTATTTTTATTGTAGGAGGAGTAATCGTCGGACTTGGAGCATATACTGTGTATATGTCTAGGGCACATTCATATCTATCAGATGATCCGGCAGCCTGTATCAACTGTCATATTATGACTCCATATTATCAGACATGGAATCATAGTTCTCATGCACAATGGACCACCTGTAACGATTGCCATGTGCCTCAGGACAATGTGGTAAGTAAATATGCATTCAAGGCTAAGGACGGATTATACCATGCTGCGGTATTTACAGTAAAAGGTGAACCTCAGGTGATCAGACCACGTGAAGAGAGCTATGAGGTGATTATGAACAACTGTATACGTTGTCATACCCAGTTGAATACAGAATTTGTAAAAACAGGTATGATACAATATGCAGACACAAAAAAAGGTGAAGGCAAAGCATGTTGGGATTGTCATACGCAGATTCCACACTCTAAGGTGAGTAGCCTCTCGGAATCTCCAAATGCCATAGTACCATTACCAGCCTCCCCTGTACCGGAATGGCTGAAAGAAAAAATGAAAAAATAACAACTAAAAATAAGATAGATTATGTTTAAGAAATTATCAGAAGCTATAAAACGTAAGCCAATCATTGGATGGGGTATTTTTGCCGCAGTCATGATTTGTGTATTTTTATTAGGATTGCTTGCAGCATCTGTTACCGAGCGTAGAGCTGAAATAGCCTCTATCTACAATAACAAGGTACGGGATATAGAAGGACTGGAACCTAGAAATGAACTTTGGGGTGAAAACTATCCAAGAGAATATAACACATGGAAGAAGACAGCCGATATGGATTTCAAAAGCAAACATCTAGGGAACGTTGAAGAAGATGTTCTTGCTTCCCGTCCGGAGATGGTTGTTCTATGGGCAGGATATGCATTTGCTCAGGATTATAAAGCACCAAGAGGCCATATGCATGCTCTGGAAGACAATAGAAATACATTGCGTACAGGATGTCCTGAAACTGACACTGACGGGCCACAACCAGCGACATGCTGGGCTTGTAAGAGTCCGGATGTACCACGCATGATGCACGAAGTAGGAATTGAAGAATTCTACAAAACTAAATGGGGTGCTTTTGGTAGCGAAATAGTAAATCCGATTGGATGTGCCAACTGCCACGATCCTAAAACGATGAACCTTACTATCACTCAACCGGCATTGATTCAGGCATTCGAACGTCAGGGTAAAGATATTGCAAATGCGACTCCTCAGGAAATGCGTACATTAGTTTGTGCACAGTGCCACGTAGAATATTACTTCAAAGGTGATGGTAAGTATCTGACATTCCCTTGGGATAAAGGTATGACTATGGAAGATATGGAAAAATACTATGACGAAATAGAATTTACAGACTGGACTCACAAACTAAGTAGAGCTCCAATGCTAAAAGCTCAGCATCCTGACTATGAAACATTCATGATGGGCACACATGCTCAGAGAGGATTATCATGTGCAGACTGTCATATGCCTTATGTAGCTGAAGGAGGTATTAAGTACTCAAACCATCAGATTATGAGTCCACTCAAAAACATAGCTAACACATGCCAGGTTTGTCATCGCGACAGCGAAGAAAATCTGAGAAATTATGTATACGAGCGTCAGGATAAAGCGTTAGAGATTCGCGACCGTATAGAAAAAGAATTGTCGAAAGCTCATATTATGGCAAAAACAGCCTGGGATAAAGGTGCTACAGAAAAAGAAATGAATGCATCTCTTAAACTTATCCGTCAGGCACAATGGCGTTGGGATTTCTCAGTTGCATCACATGGAGCTTCTTTCCATGCTCCTATTGAGACTCAAAGAATACTTGCCCATAGCTTAGACAGAACACTGCAAGCGCAAATAGAATTACAGAAAGTATTATATGCACATGGCGTAACAGATGTTCAGATGCCGGATATTTCTTCTAAAGACAAAGCACAGGAATATATTGGACTAGATATGAAAACATTACAGGATAATAAAGACAAATGGATCAAAACAGTTGTCCCTGAATGGTTGAAGAAAGCCAAAGAAAACGGACGAATAGTAGCTAGTTTATAATAACTTTTCTATTAGTAGATAACACAAAGTAATGCTAAGAGTGTCCAATGAATTATTATCTTTCGGACACTCTTTTTAATCAGATAAAATGAATAATGTAAAACATCAGATGTGGCAATTTCCCTGGCGATACAAAGAAAGTCTAGCTATCATATTTGGCACAATAATTATAGGATTCATATTACAATGGCTTGTAGGCAAGTTTAATTTTCTATTATTCGGAGCCCCGGTCAATCTTATAATAGGAGGCTGTATTATAGTATTCCTCGTACTATTTTCATTTGCCCGGAAAAATCCTATTTATCAATGGTTTTCAGGAGTACCATTTGCCGTATCCCTTATCGGAGGGCTGCTTGTGCTAGGCTTGGTAATGGGATTGACACCTCAGATGCTGAAATTGGATCCGCATGATCATAGTATACTTACACGGCTAGGATTTAAGCAAGTAACCAGTTCATGGCCATTTATTTTGGTGTATTTTCTCACATTATTATCATTGGGTGCTCTCATTATGCGTCGTCTCATCGCTTTTAATATTCGCTATTACGCTTTTTACTTCAATCACATTGGTCTGTGGATTCTTCTATTTGCTGCCGGACTCGGCACATCTGATATGAAGCGCTATGTGATGCATGTACAAGAAGGAGGTGTGGAATGGCGGGTATATAATGATAACGGAGATGTACTGGAACTACCCATTGCTATCCAGCTCAACGATTTTGTAATGGAGGAATATCCTCCTAAATTAGCCATTATAGATAGAAATACTGGAGATGCGCAACCAATATCCAAGCCAGATTATTTTCAGATAGATGAAAAACGGCCGGAAGGTAAACTTTGGGATTGGGATATATCATTAGAAGAGTATATACATGAGGCTATCAGAAATAGTGATAGCACTTATCACCACATGCCTATGCCAGGTTCTTCTCCGGCAGCAAGGATAAAGATTAGTAATAAGAAAAATGGGGAAATTCACCAAGGATGGGTTTGCGGAGGCAGTATGTCTCAACTATATATGACGCTGCCGATAGACTCGCAATACTGTATTGTAATGACTCAAGCTGAGCCTAAAAGGTTTATGTCGGACATTATTGTTGTCACACAAGATGGACATGAAGCTCAAACACAGTTGGAAGTAAATAAACCCCTAAAACTGGATAATTGGATGATCTACCAATATGGATATGATAATCAGGCAGGAAAAGCCTCGATGTATAGTAGTTTCGAACTTGTATATGATCCTTGGTTATATCCTGTTTATATTGGTATAGCGATGTTAGCCCTAGGATCTATCTGCTTATTATGGTCAGGAAACAAAAAAAGGAAAAAAGAGTATGACGTGGAATGAATATCTTTGGTTTGCAATACCTGCTATATTATGTTGGTTAGCCGCCGGAGCACTTATATATAAGGTAAAAAAAACTATCATTATTGATTTGCTGATGATAGGTGGCATACTTATATTCGGAGCATTTATCGTTGGCCTCTGGATTGGGCAGGAACGACCTCCCCTCAGGACGATTGGCGAAACCCGCCTTTGGTATTCTTTCTTTTTGGCTACAATTGGTTTCTTTACATACAAGCATTGGAAGTATAAGTGGCTGCTATCTTTCACCGCATTAGTTGCTTGTGTATTTGTATGCATTAACATTTTCAAGCCGGAGATACACTCTACAAACCTGATGCCTGCACTGCAAAGCTACTGGTTTGTACCACATGTAACTGTTTATATACTCTCCTACTCTATGCTTGGTGCTGCTACTATCGCCTCCTTTATGCAGCTTAATAAATTAGGTAAAAACAAGGCGGATATAGAACTATACAAATTTATGGATAATATTGTCTATATAGGTTTTGGCTTTCTCATACTTGGTATGTTAATGGGAGCCGTCTGGGCAAAAGAAGCATGGGGGCATTACTGGTCTTGGGATCCTAAAGAAACGTGGGCATTTATCACATCTGCCGCCTATCTGATATACATACATATGCGCTTGCAAAATTACCATGCCAAATTCACTTTATGGACACTTCCTATTGCATTCGTATTATTAATGATCACCTGGATTGGAGTAAATTATCTGCCTGCGGCACAAAATAGTATACACGTGTATTCCAACTAAAAGGGTTATATTATAACAAACAAATAAAGCATGTCAACTTATAATTGACATGCTTTATTTATATAAATTTTTTAATTATTTTTTAACATAATTCTTTGCTTTCGTTCTAATTAATTTATTCACCTTTGCATTGTGAACGATTGTTCACGTTAACAAATAAAGCAACATATGAAGTACAGTAGAGAATATATATTAAGGCGGGCCTTTGATGTTTTTATGAACAAAGGCTATGATAGTGCCTCTATATCTGTATTGCAAGAAGAGCTGAATATGTCTCGCGGCGCCATGTATCGATATTTTAAAAATAAAGAAGAATTATTCAATGCTGTCATAGACGAATATTTTTTCAGATTATTTAATAAAATATTACAGGATATAAAAAAAGACAGGACGCTCGCAGAGTATATTGAAATAATGTATAGACGACAAAAATTGATACTCAATGCCTTCACGCGGGCTGGAGTAACGCATACATTTTTTCTGAACTATACAGCTCTGATGATACAGGCAGCAAAGCATTACCCCAACTTTATTGATCGATTTAGAGTTATAAACAGTAAATTGATCGGCAATTGGAAAAATGCAATCAATAACAGTATAAAAATAGGAGAAGTCAGAGAGGATATTGATACAGAGATCATGGCAATCATCTTTAATAATACAAGTATAAAAGAATCTTCGGAAAAGAATTGTACTGATGAAGCATTTGCTATAAATGTAATTCAGGACATGGAACGTAGAAAAGAAGTGATGGATTATTTGTATAGTTTGATAAAAGCATAACTTTTTTAAACAAAAAAAGTGAATGATTGTTCATTGACTAGGTATTTAGAGTATTAACTTTTAAAACACGAAAACTATTATGGCGGAAATAATTGCAATACTCACACAAAAAGGAAATCTAAGTAGAGATATACAAGGAAATACCACAGTTAATATTTTTGAACTCGAAAACGATAAAGTAAAAGGCGTTGAAAGCCTGAAACTGGATAATACAGAAAATAACTATTTTTCTTTATTAATGGCACTGAAAAGAGTTAGTATAATCTATACAGACTCTATAAACAATGATTTAAAAAATCTTCTCAGTAAAATAGGCATTAAAACAAAATGCAGAGATGAGCTGAACGATGACAAATTTATAAACCAATTCATTTTTGGATAATCGAAAAAAATATGTTGAGAAACTATTTACTTTTAATATTTACTGTACTATCATCAGCCGCATTTGCCCAGATTGATCTAATGTATATAGATAATGATAGCCTCCGTCAACAATATGACAGTGCGATGCAGGATCCGCGTATCTTCAGACCAAGACATTTGGTTATATCAGAAAGAGATGCTATAAAAATGGCAGATAGGATGCCAGCATTTGCCGTATACAGGGACACATACTTTGTTACAGGAGTTCCACTTGACAGAAAGATAACCAGAAGTACTGCTGATGCATCCTTTCAGATAAGCATAAGACAAAGACTGACAAAGAGTGTTTTGCCATTCAAAACATTTGCATATCTGACATATACTCAAAAATCGTTCTGGAATATTTATGACGAATCGAGTCCGTTTAAAGATACAAACTATAATCCGGGACTGGGATTAGGTAAGTACATATTGTACAAGGACCGTGTTGTAGGTGCGGCATTCGTTCAATTAAAACATGAATCAAACGGACGCGATGGAGACGACTCCCGAAGTTGGAATTATTTGAGCCTATCCATGAAGTATTACTTCAATGCAAGATTTAATATTGCTGGAGAAGTTTGGGTTCCATACGTAGACGGAGGGAATAATAAAGACCTGTTGGATTATAGAGGCTTAGGGTTCGTGTCTGTAAATTATACAAGCGACAAACACCGTTGGTGGTTATCTGCAGATATCAATCCCAGAAAAGGATGGGGAAATGTAAATACTACATTGACGGCTGCCTTCAGAATGTCTGAAAGATCTAATCAGTATCTATTCGCCCGATACTATCAAGGATATGGAGAGAGTCTATTGGATTATGATAAGTATGCCATGAACGTAAGAATAGGCATATGCATAAAACCTGATTTCTATAATTTCTTTTAAAGATGAAAAAGTTAAAAGAGTTTCGATTCAAGACATGGCATTTTTGCTTCTTATTGGCTTTATTGTTTTTAGGAATCAATATATGGGGACCTATTACAGTAAACGGGAGTTCTAACAATCTGAGCGAAGACATACATTTTGAAGAATTGAAGGATATGTCCGGTATAGAATCTTCAGATATCATCTCTGTTATATTTTATCAGGAAAATTCAGAAGTATGTAACAAAATGATGCATAATATCAGCAAACTATCGAGAGACGATGTAAAGTTTTACAGAGTAAATGTAAATGAGCATCCTGATATATATAAAAAGTATAATATTTCTGGCGTCCCATGTACATTATTATTTAAAAACGGACAAGAAATAGACCGGATTATGGGAGTTGTACCGGTCACTAACTTGGAAATTATTTATAAAAGAGCAACAAAATAAAAACCGTAAAAATAACACACTGTATGTTTATTAATTCAATTGGATATTATATTCCCGAAACAAGAATCACAAATGACTATTTTACGGAAGTGAATGGATTGACAAGCGATTGGATCGCTCAACGGACAGGAATTTTAACCCGCTCGAGAGCATCTGCTAACGAATCAATGGATTATATGTGTAACGAAGCTGTAAAAAATGCATTAGCCAATTTACCATATAGTATACAAGATATTGACTTAATTGTTTTTGCATCATATTCTCCTTCAGATACAGTAGGTACTACAGGACATTATATTCAACGGGAGCATAACATAAGTAATGCAAAAGTTTTTCTTATATCATCGGCCTGTTCTTCTGCTATCAATGCAATGGAAATCATATATTCATTTTTCCATTCAGAGTTAGCACAAAAAGCGTTATTGATATGCGCAGACCGTAATTCTACATATTCTGACGATACAGATTGTATGTCCGGCCATTTGTGGGGAGATGGAGCCACAGCATATTTCTTCTCCAATAAGTCTTATTCCGATAAAGATCCACAAGTAGTGGATATTACAACACAAGGCCTGGGACATATAGGCATGGGGCCCGAAGCTGTTTCTTTGAAACCGAAAGATGAAGGAATAAAAATGCCTTATGGTAGAGATGTATTCATGTATGCATGTAATTATATCGCCCAAGGGACTAAAGACATTGTGGAAATAAATGGATATTCGCTGGATGATTTATCCTATTTCATTGGTCACCAAGCAAATATGAGAATATTAAAAAATGTAGTAAAACAGTTGAATATCACTGAAAATAAAATATTATCTAATATCGAGGAATTAGGAAATACCGGTTCTGTCAGCGCGTTACTGGTTTTTGCCCAGAATATTGAGATATTTACAACAGGCAACCTGATATGTCTCTCTGTTTTTGGAGGTGGATATTCTACAGGTTCCTGCTTAATAAAAATTCCCTGAAATATAAATTAAATAAAGATTATTATGGTTAATCAACGAACTTTAAAAAACAGTTTTACCTTAGAGGGTAAAGGCTTACATACAGGGTTAGACATTGTTATAAAATTTAATCCGGCTCCCGAAAATCATGGTTACAAAATCAGAAGAGTAGATGTATCCGGACAACCCATTATTGACGCCTTAGCCGAAAATGTAACTGGAACACAGCGGGGAACCGTACTCTCAGCTAATGGGGTATATGTAAGTACTGTCGAACATGCTTTGGCTGCATTATATGCATGTGAGATAGACAATTGCTTAATAGATGTAAACGGTCCTGAATTTCCGATACTGGATGGAAGTTCTATCCTATATGTGAGTAAAATAAAAGAGGTAGGAGCACAACAACAAGATGCTGTTAGAGAATACATTACAATAAAGCGTAAGAAAGTAAAAGTTATCGACAAAACAACCGGATCTTCAATGGTATTGATACCGGATGAATCTTTCAGTATAGAATCGCATATATCTTTCAACTCAACCTTTCTTAGAAGGCAGGATGCAACTCTTAATAATTTATCCGAATTTACAAGAGACTTTGCTTCAGCCAGAACATTTGTTTTTGTGAAAGAGATAGAACCTCTACTGAACAATAATCTGGTAAAAGGGGGCGATCTGGATAACGCAATAGTAATATATGACAAACCCATAGAACAGGAAAAATTTGACCAACTTGCTGATATGATGCATGTAAAGAGAAAAGATTCCTCAAAATTGGGTTATATAATGAATAAGCCCCTACTCTACCCTAACGAACCAGCCAGACATAAATTACTGGATATCATTGGGGATCTTGCTCTTGTAGGTAAGTTCATTAAAGGAAAGGTTGTAGCCAACTGTCCCGGACATAAAATTAATAATATGTTTGCAAGGGCTATCCGCGAGGCTGTAAATCCGAAGATAAAAGTCGAAGCTCCTGTATTATTAGCCGACTCCGGTTCAAATGGATACTATGGTTGGAATCCACAAATGATTTGACAAGATGAAAGATATTATAGTTTTTATTTCAAATAACAGAAATGTTTTAATTGCTATAATAATTGGTGCAATAGCAGGTTTTCTTAATTGGTATTATTTTACCTGCTATTGGGGAACATATCCATTATCTGCAGAATGTTGGGTAAATTGTTGCCTTGGGGCAATACTTGGTGGTCTTTTTGCTACTTTGCTACATAAAGAGAATGAATAAACGTTGTAAATACATGCAATCTATTGTTTAACCTAATAAAAACCGATACACTATGTTGAAGAAAGATATTGGTATAAATGCCGGAACAATCTGGCGATGCCTATCAGAGAAAGGAAGATTATCGTTAAGAGAAATCGGAGAATTAACAAGTTATAAAGACTCGTTAATACTTCTTGCTTTGGGTTGGTTATCTAGAGAAAACAAAATTCTGTTCTCTAATATTAATGACAATCTGTATGTAGAACTGAATTTTAACGCATCAGAGATTTATTATTAAAATTAATCTCCATTGAATATGAATCTTATTTTTGAGAGTTAAATAGGATTCTGATATTGCAGTAGTCAAAATATTAAATTCTGTTAATTTACATATTTAGTAAACTTCTGCCCTAAATCATTATGTACCTTTGTTGCAATTTATCTTATTAATCCTATGAAATTTAGAATATTTTTTCTTATTGCCATTTTAGCGCTTACAATTTCTTCTTGTATAAAAGATGAGGCGCCTAACATGGAAGCAGATATAACAGATATGTCCGTTGATGATGATACATATATCACACGTGCTATATCTGAGCATACCGTTCAGTTAATAGTTTCAGAAAAAGCAGACTATTCACGTATAGTACCAATCATAGAAGTGAGTCCGGGAGCTACAGTACAACCGGCATCAGGTGTAGCACAAGACTTTTCGAATGGGAAGTACGTCAAATATACAGTTATATCTGAAGATGGCAAATATTTTAAGGAATATACAGTTACTGTTACATCAAAAATAAGTCTGAAACACACTTTCGAAGATTGGACTACAATGGGATCTGAGAGAGCTCCTTATCCGGTACTAAGCGATCTGTTATGGAGTAATGCAAATTCAGGTTTGGCAATCTTAGTTGGTACTGGTGCCCTGGTCATAGATCAATACCCAACAGATAAGACAACAGATTGTGTTGATGGGGAATACGGAGCTATACTACAGACAATGAAAGGAACTACTATTTTTGGTAAAGATTATCCTATATTTGCCGGAAATCTGTTTAGAGGAGCTTTCTCAGCCAACATGTCTAATCCTCTGAAATCGCTGAAATTAGGACAAGCTCATACAATCGAAAATGGTAAACCAATTATGTTCAATGGGTATTATAAATACAAAACCGGAGAAATATTTACAGGTACTAGTGGAGAAGTAATCCCAAACAGAACAGATTCAATGTCTATGTATGCCACTCTGTTTAAAGTAACTAAAGGAGCTCCGGCCAATGAAGAGTTTCTGGATGGAGAAACGATTATGACATCTGACAGAGTTGTAGCTACAGCCAGATGGGCCTTAAATTCTAAAGATGTGCAAGAAACCCCGGCAATAAATGGATTTACGAAATTCTCTATTCCGTTCAAGTATAATGAAGGATTGGATTTCAATAAAAACGATTACCGGCTCACAATAGTATTATCATCAAGTAAAGACGGAAACGAATATCAGGGAGCTGTAGGAAGCACATTGATAGCAGATGATCTGGAAATAATATGTGACCCTATAAAATAATAGAATTATGAAATTAAAATATAATACAATTGCCCTATTTTTTGCTTTCTTCTTTATTTCGAATATTTCTGCACAGAATATAGATAAGAAAACATTGGATGTAAGCTTTCTTCTTGGATTTAACTTCGGTGCAACTGCTCCGATACCAATCCCTGCAGAGGTGAGAGAAATAAATAGCTATAATCCTAAAATCAACCCACAGATAGGTATAAATGTAATTTACAATCTTACTGATAAATGGGGGGTTGGCACAGGGTTAACACTCGACTGGAAAGGAATGAGAGTAACTGACCATGTAAAATATATGTATACGAGTGTAACTCTTGCAGAAGGTGGTGATAAGTTAACAGGGTACTTTGTAGGAAAAAACAAAACAAATGTTGATATGACTTATCTTACTGTACCAGTGTATGGTACATATAGCTTCAACGAAAAATGGCAGGTAAAGCTAGGTATATACGCTGCAAAAACATTATCATCAACATTTGACGGAAGTGTAAATGACGGATATATTCGAATAGATACGCCAACCGGTCAAAAGCAGGAAATTACAGGAGATGGCGCAACTTTCGACTTTAGTAAGGATACCAGAGATTATGACTTCGGATTGCTCGGAGGTGGTGAATTCCGTTTAACTAACAGATTAGGTTTTTATGGAAATGTAGCATGGGGGTTAATGCCTTACTTCTATTCAGGGTCGAATCCAATTAAATTTAAATTGCATAATATATATGGTACAATAGGTATAACCTACCGACTGAATAAGTAGTATGCCTCCCTAATAAACTATGAGTAAACATAAAATCAGAAGCAATAAAGTTTGCCAGAATTGTGGTACTTTTGTTGAACGCCATTATTGCCCAAAATGTGGGCAGGAAAATAGCGAAAGCCGACAATCATTCTATCATGTATTCACACATTTCGCTTTTGATTTTATACATTATGATAGTTCCTTTTGGAGAACAACAAAATACTTATTTTTATCTCCAGGAAAACTATCTTTAGAATACATGAAGGGTAAAAGGAAATCGTATGTAAATCCTTTTACCCTTTATATTTTTATAAGTTTTATAGCTTTTTTTCTACCGGTAATACTTCCAGAGGCTCCCACTCTAAAGAAAATAGAGAAGCAGGATAAGATAAGTTATGATAATAGCAAAATACCGTCAATAAATATAGGACAAAGCGACGAAGTAAAAGAAGAATCAACAGATGAAAAATCAAAACCCAAACGAAAACGAATAATCAACCCGGATAGCAAACTGTACAAGACATTCCAGATAATATCTGAGAATATGAAAGATCAGAAAAAAGGAGAAGAAGCTTTTGATTTTTTTATCCATAATATTCCCAAAGTCCTGTTTTTTTATATGCCACTGTTTGCTTTTTGGCTATGGTTATTTCATAATAAAAAAAAGAAATATTATTTCGATAGCGCTGTTTTTACATTACATTTTTTCTCTACAGTATTGCTTACTATTACGATAACGAATATGATAAGCTGTATATTTGATTGGTTGCACTTTACAGAAGGTATCTACGTTTTACTGTATCTATTTGCAATTTTGTATATTACCTTTTATTTTTTTAGAGGGAACAGGGTATTCTTTGAAGAAAGTCGCTTGATTTCAAACTTAAAGTCCTTCTTATTAATAGGTATTAATAACCTCTTTATTCTTATTACCTTTATCCTATATGTATTAGTTGTAGTGTATATAGTGTATACTTAAGACAGATAGATCTTAAATCTTTCTGAAGCTTTATTAATTAATTTCTCTGTTGATTTACTACATGGATAAAAATGTTCGGTACTGATAGATATTTCTTTTTTGGGCAATTTCCTCCACGAACCTATCGTTTTACCATCTTTAGATATAGAAGGTTGAAAGATACCTGGACTCGTGATTATTTTTTTATGATGATCTATATGAAGTGTTTCTTTACGATCTTTATAACTTACAATAAATTCATCGAAAGCAGGTAATAAATTAATCAGGTTGACCTCCTTAATGGGTACTGATGCTCTATGAAAAATATAGATTTGCTCACCAATAACTTCAAAAATAAAATCATCCTTAATAAGGTCTACTGCACGTCTGCACTCAGTTGCTGTTAAGCCGGACCACCAAATAAAATCCTGAAGAGTTGCTGGTCCATGACTTTGGAAATATTTATATGCCAGTTTATATAAACTTTCATCCTTATCAAAAATTTCCTTAGGTTTAGGAACCTTTTCTTCTAGTAAAGCATAAGTTTGTTTCTTTCCACGGACAATGCCATTGCATACAATACCACCCAATTCGGCATGGTACATAATATGGGTAATAGTACGGCTATCTGCCTTCAGGCCGGCATTGTTGATTATATCTTGTAGTTCCTGACGGGTCAGATTACTATCTTTAGCAAGCGCTTTTTCTATAATGGCATTCGTTTTCCTGATAAAATTCTCCGTCAATCCTAATTCCTTATCGGAAGAGGCGATTGCCTTCCTCACTCTGGGAGTGCTTAAATCGAGCATCCAATAAATATCATCTTTGGATACAAAATGCCAGGTCGGACGCAATATGTGAAGACGAAGAATATCACCTTTATCTAAAGCCTTATCAAGCATCTTATTAGTAATATCAGGCATACGGCACCCAATACCCCATTTAGCCATTTCGAAACTCTGGGACTGCATAGCTCCCATCCAGGAAACCAAGTTATGAGGTTCCTTTATTTCCGTTCCTGCCAATTGATGGTTAGATAAACGTAAGGAGAGTATTTCTTTTGCAGTCATAAAGTAAATCGTAAAGTGTTTGTATGATTATTCTACTCAAAAAGCTTTCAGACTAAGATCAATATTCGGAGCCGAATAGATAATCGCTCCCGAAGAAATATAATCCACACCCGTTTGAGCTATTTCATGAACAATATCTTCTGCAATACCTCCCGATGCCTCCACTTTTGCAGCACCATTAATAAGTTCCACTGCTGCTGTCATTTCATATAGCGACATATTATCCAGCATGATTATATCCACTGCATTAGTTGCTAAAGCTTCTTTTACTTCATCCAGATTACGGGTTTCAACCTCAATCTTTAAGTCTTTATTATTCTCTTTCAGATATTTTACAGTTGCTTCAACAGCCTTGGTTATTCCGCCTGCATAATCATTGTGATTATCTTTCAGCATAATCATATCGAAAAGACCAAACCGATGATTCTGCCCTCCTCCGATATGCACTGCCCATTTTTCACACATACGAAACATAGGAGCTGTTTTGCGGGTATCAAGAATCCGGGTTTTAGTGTCAGCTAATAATCCTACCATCCGATGCGTATATGTGGCAATACCGCTCATACGTTGCATACAGTTAAGTACCAGCCTCTCCATAGTTAAGATAGAACGGGCAGCACCCGAAACAATAAAAGCTATATCTCCTACCTTTACCTGGTCTCCATCATTCTTCATTACTTCTATTTCAAGACTTTTATCATAATAATGAAATATTTCCTGAGCAAGCTCTACACCAGCCAGAATACAATCATGTTTTACGATCAGTCTGGCTCTTTGCTTCAGGTCAGCCGGAACACTGGCTAATGTGGAATGATCACCATCACCGATATCTTCTTTTATCGCTTCGCCTATAAAATGATATAAGCGTTCATCTGTTACATATACTGGTCTATTCATTAGCTTCTAAATCTTTATTATAAAATGTACCTCTGTTCTCTTTTTGTTCCATACTCTGGGTTATTATCAGATATGCTACACTCGCTAAATTTCTCAACTCAGACAATTGAGGTGATAGTATTGAGAATTTGTAAATTTCTTTTACCGATTTATATATTTCCTCTTCTTTCTGCTTGGCCATCCTTAGACGGGTATTACTACGAACAATACCTACAAGATCACTCATCAGTGACTGCAACTCTTTGCGAAGGTAATTGAGTAAAACCATTTCGTCATTTACTTTCATTCCTTCCTGATCCCATTCCGGAATTCTGTGTAATTGATCATAGTTAAAATTATCATCATGCAATCGTTCTATTGTTTTCATGGCCGCACGATGAGCAAAAACCAAAGCTTCAAGAAGAGAATTCGATGCTAAACGGTTTGCACCATGTAGTCCTGTATTGGAACATTCTCCAACAGCAAACATATTTTTTATAGTACTTTGTCCGAATAAATCAACATCAATTCCTCCACACAGGTAATGGCTGGCAGGAACAACCGGAATAAGGTCCCTGAACATATCCAGACCGGCATCCTTACATTGTTTATATATATTGGGAAAATGCTCCATAAATTTACTTTGGTCTAAATGGCGGCAATCCAGACAGACATAGTCATCTCCACGTAGCTTCATCTCGCTGTCAATAGCACGAGCTACAATATCGCGTGAAGCCAATTCTTCACGATCATCATATTTATGCATAAATGACTCTCCGGATGCTGTACGTAATTTTGCACCAAATCCTCTCACAGCCTCCGATATTAGTGGTAATTGCCCTGTTATAGGACTGTAAAAAGCTGTAGGGTGAAACTGTATGAACTGCATGTTACTTATCTTTGCCTTAGCACGGTGTGCCAATCCAATACCATCTCCTGTGGCAATTGTAGGATTGGTTGTATTTTTATATACATGTCCACAACCACCAGTAGCCATTAACGTAATTTTCGCAGACATTTTCTTTATTACGCTTTGCTTCATATCGAGCACATAGGCCCCATAGCAGTTAAGATTGTATTTATCAAAGGATTCGTTAGGAATATGGTGTTCTGTAATGAGGTCAATTACATAATGATGGTTCAGAAGCTCTACATTATCCAGTCGCTCGATGGCAATCAGAAGAGCTCGCTCAATTTCAGCACCAGTAATATCTTTATGATGGACAACTCTATTCTCTGTATGTCCGCCCTCACGTCCCAGATCATAACTTTGAGATTCGTCTTTATCGAAATTTGCTCCCCACTCTACCATTTCGCGCATGCGCTCGGGGCCTTCCTTTACTACTATTTCCACAGTTTCTCTTTTACACATACCATCACCAGCGCGTAATGTATCTTCAATATGTTTTTCGAAACTGTCTTTTTCAAAGTTTGTAACTACAGCAACCCCCCCTTGTGCATACTTAGTACTTGATTCTTCATCATCCGATTTTGTAATTATCGTGATTTTGGTATCAGGCCTTTGTTGTGCAATTTTCAGAGCGTATGATAAGCCCGAAATACCTGAGCCTATTACCAGAACATCTGTATATATCATTGGTTTTTATTTCTATTGTCTTTATTTTATTGCCTTCGACATTTCCAACATTTTATTGATGGGTCTTAAAGCTTTTACACGGATATCTTCATCCATCAGGATTTCAGGTAATTCATATTTCATACACAAATATAACTTCTCCATTGTGTTTAGTTTCATGAAATGACATTCGCTACAGTTACATGTATCGTCTATAGTCAATGCCGGAATTAATATTTTATTGGGTGCACGTTTTCGCATTTCATGTAAGATCCCTTCTTCTGTAGCAACTATAAATTCCTGATTTTCATCATTTACCACATAATTCAGAAGATTAGCAGTAGAACCCACATAATGCGCCACCTGCAATACAGGCTTTTGTGCTTCCGGATGTGCTATTAACATAGCTTTAGGGTGATCAAGCATCTGTTGTGCAATACGTTCTAAAGAAAAAGCCTCATGTACGATACATGCTCCATCCCAAAGTATCATATTACGTCCGGTTACCTGATTGATATACCTACCCAGATTTCTATCCGGTGCAAATATTATTTCCTGCTCTTTTGGTAATGAATTGATTATATGTTCGGCATTGGATGACGTTACAATAATATCGCTCTCAGCCTTTACACTTGAATCACAATTAATATAACTTACTACAATCGCATTGGGATATTTTTTCTTCATATCGCGAAGACCTTCCCCAGAACAAGAATCGGCCAATGAACATCCTGCTAATAAATCCGGTAAAACGACTTTCTTAGTCGGATTAAGTATCTTTGCTGTTTCCGCCATAAAATGAACTCCACAAAAAACGATCATGTCAGCATTCGTTTTTTCTGCAGCACGGGCCAGTTGTAAACTATCACCTAAAAAGTCGGCGATATCCTGTATGTCGCCTGTTTGGTAATAATGCGCCAGTATGATTGCATTCTTTTCCTTACGCATCTTATTAATTTCTTCAATAAGATTTATCCCTTTAGGTATTTCCAAATTCAGGTAGCCTTTAGTTGATAGTGCTGCAACAGCTTTTTCTAACATTGTCATAAAAATATAAGTAAAATAAAACTACAAATAGCTATTTCACAGCAAAAATACTTATAAAAAGTGATTTTAACGACATTGAATATCAGAAAAAGGAAACATCTAAAATTCTTGTTCAATTTAGAAACTTATACTACATTGCATTTGGATATCCACAATCAAAAAATACTGCTATGAAAAAGCTTATATCCCTTATCATTATATCTTTTTGTAGTTTTTCCCTTTCAGCACAAACTGATATTTCTGAAGAGCTAAAATTATTATCAGAAAGTGACCAATATAGTAGAATACTAGAAAATTACACTAAAGATTATACAGATTACTCTGCAAAATCATTGTATTATATTGGCCTTGCATATTATATGACCGGAGATGATACAAACTGTTTGAAAATAATGGACCTCTCGATAAAAAAAGACCCAAACGATCCTGCTCCGTATCACATAAAAGCCTCTACATTAAATTATATGCAAAAATATGAAGAAGCTATAGTACACTTCAAAAAAGCAATAGAACTCAATCCTGATAAGTCACAATCATACACGGGAACAGGTGATTCATATTATAATCTTAAAAAATATGATCTGGCTATCGAATATTACAAAAAGGCAACTGAACAAAATGATGTAACAGATGGAAGGCCATTTTATATGGTAGGACAGATATATTATGATATAGGTGACTATGACAGTGCTCTGCAAGCTTTTTACACTACAAAATCAAATATCTCGTATGACTCCTATTATTACATTAATACTTTATTTAATATAGGACTGCTGGAATCACTAAAATAAAATTATGATAAAGCCGAGCCAATATTTATAGAGATATTGCAACTAGCTCCAAATGACTATCATGTATATGCAAAACTTATACAAATATACTATCATCGTAAAGATTACGAAAAAGCCCAACCCTATAAGGATAAATTATATGAAGCCCATAAACAGGGACTGCTGAATAAAAATATGGAAGATATGTTTTGCTTCGATCAGTTTACTTGGAATGATAAACTGGTGCAAGTATTTGAGAGATTTGAAACTGGCCCCAAAGACTCCATATTTTATAAACATCTGTTTTATATTGTAAATAAAGACAATGAGATAGAATACAGGATACAAACAGAATATTCGCCTGTAGCGATTGCACAGGATGGTATTACATATCTGCTAGGCATGACTAAAGGTGACACTCATTCAACTTTCGGCATTGGCTTTAAAGAAGATTTTAAATATGATGACCTAAAAAATGCGATTATCCAAATCCTTGAAGAAAAAATAGAATCCTCCAGCTCTTCTGTATTAAAAAAGGAATAATCATACAATAAAAAAGGAATCTGAATAAATCAGATTCCTTTTTTATTTAATATTTGTCTCGTCCTAAAATAGGTTGACACAAAAGACTTATTTATGGACAACAAATTGAATTCTAATCAAGATAATGCAGCAATTGCAGAACCAATAAGGTTCGCATTTTCCATCTGAGCCACATGCACATGTACATCACTATGCCCAAACTCAGAAAGTAATTTTTGCAATTCAGCAGTAACCATATCTTTATAATTTTTCCCTTTTCTATATTCACTCCAGAAAAGACTACCTTCGGCAACCAATCTCACCTTCTTAATTGATGGATCTTGTGATACCAGTACCAATACCAATCCTGCAAGAGATGCAGCAACAAGCTTCGCAGACCTTTCATAGATCGAACGGGCTACTTCTACATATCTTTTCTTATGAATATCAGGATAATTCATGATGTTAGTCAGTTTCTGTGCATCAAAACGTTGCTCAAACTCATCACAAGGGAATACAGATTTTAGTATCTCCCCAAGATACATTCCTGATACAGCTTTCTCAAAACGTTGCGCCCCCTTTGCATCAGAACAAGCATCCACTTTATCATCGATAACTGTCAGATGTGGAGGATTAAAGTTACCAGACTCCAGGTTTACCGGAATAAGACCACTTAACTTATAATCAGGATTTAGTTTCTTTATTTTATCTGCATTGATAAATGTAGCCATATTAGTACCAGTACCAACTATCAAACCAATATATGCATCATAGCTTGTATCAGTTAACCCAGCAAATAAGCTGGCTACAGTATCATTAATTACTTTTACACCAGTAAATTTTACACTGTTTCTTTCATTCAGGTAATCTACCAAAGGCTGGCCAACCGGTTGACCTACCATTTCTTTAATATCAACACCTTTTGTCCAACGAAGCAGTTTTGCATCTCCATTAAGCATAGATTCAGCTGGATATGAAAAGCAATAACCGATAGGCGTTTCCTGTTCCCTTTTGATCTCTCCTATTGGATCTGCCTGTTCTTTGAATAGGTCCTTTTCGCTAAATCCCGGAGTCTTCATCACAGACAAATCTTTTTTCCAGCCATTTTCCGGATGAATCGAAGCATTTCCATCTACAAAATCAACAACAGCTACCCTGTAATTAGTTCCTCCTAAATCAAGGACTGTAGCCTTTCCATTAATACTTGACGTTTTGGGATTAATATAAGTTGGAATACATTGTATTTCGGTATTATCTTTATTAAGACCGTTTTCAACTTTAGTTTGAAGTGCTTGGGCAATTTCTTTTAACTGCTTTGTTTTGAGATGAAAAATATTTTTCTTCATAAGGTATTTTCCAGTTAAAATCCAAATAAATTGGATGATTATTTTAAATTAATTTCAGTTTTATATCTTTGTGTCAGGATGTTAAGAGGAAACAGGCACTGCTGGGGAGCAACCTGTCAGCAATA
>JAITVV010000045.1 GCA_031285625.1 Prevotella sp. | reverse complement strand
TAATAGTAAGTTTTTAACAAATAATTCTATAGGATTTTTTTCATCATTTAACTTTATCTTAAAATTAGAAGAGGAGAATGATTATCCCAAATTTACTATTCTTAATCCTGATCTTGATAGAATAGAAGTATTAAACTTATAATTGAAATAAGTAATAAAGGTGATGCTTGAGTCACCTTTATTACTTTTTCGATATCTATGGGGCTACCCGTATTGAAAAAGGATAAACAATAGAAAAGACGAATTAATTCATTTTCAAAGAGAGTTTTTCTTGGGAATTCTCTTTGATTAACTACTGAAGAACCATTTAAAATAGAATCTTATAATACAAAGGTGACAAAAAAAATTATTCTTTTTTCTGTAACCTTTGTTACTTTTTAGATTATCTGGGCACGCCGACAAATGCTTTTGATAATGAAGGCAAGCAATTCTGGGAACGAGAATTAAATATCTATGGAGCTACTCGTGTTGAAAAAGGAATCACTAACTTTGTTCCGTTCACATATCAGGGACAATACTTTGATGTAGAAATTGGCCTTTGTTATAATAGGTTCAGGTATTATGATCCCGAAGTAGGGAATTATATTAGTAAGGATCCAATCGGGTTAGCGGGGGGTAATCCGACGTTGTATGGGTATGTGAAGGATACGAATAATTGGGTAGATAGATTTGGACTAGAAGGAGAAAATCCATTTGATTATTTAGACCAAGTGCGAACAAATAAAGGAATCCCTGCAGGAGATCCTATTCCATATAACGGGAAACCACAAATTAAGGATAAATGGGTCGATCCAGACACAGGTATTAAGTATGAGGTGAGAATACACCCTGCAGACCCTAATTATGGAAGAACTGATGATATATTTAGGGTACAAAGACAAAGGCCAGGTGTAGACGAATTTGGTCAAGGCATGGGTAAAGAATATTTGAGTACTGATGGGAAATGGTATCATACAAGTGAATTAAGCGAATTTAATGGGGATGGAAGCTTAAACCCTAAATACAATGCTCAAGCAGCAGAAGATACTCATATTCAAGCTCCAAGAGGTACCACAAGTCACTAAATTAATTTATTATGGAAAAAATAATTTCAGAAATCAATAATTTTTTAGAAAAACAAGCATGGTGTGATTTCAATATTATTGAATTTAACGGGAAATTGAAAGTTGGAGGAAAAACCAGTTTTAATAATGAATATGATATTATTATTGTTTTTGAAGAGATATTTTACTTTCAATGCCTTTTTAGCTGGCAAACAGATACATCATATAAATCGTTCCTAATACCGGAGATAGAAGAACAACGAGATATCAATATAAAATATGGTATAGAACAGGGATATAGTTTATTCAAAATTATACCAGAAGATATTGAGGGAAGTATGTATATTAGTGCAAAGAATATATATATTGAATATATGAGATAGGTGCTGATCAAAAAGGACAGTTCAGCAGCGACATGAGCGATTGTCCATTCCGTTACCAGGGACAGTATCAGGATAGTGAGACTGGATTATATTACAACCGTTTTAGGTATTATGACCCGGAAGTGGGGAATTATATTAGTAAAGACCCGATAGGGTTGGCGGGAGGTAATCCGACGTTGTATGCGTATGTACATGATACGAATATGTGGATTGATACAATAGGACTTAATGTAAAAACAGGTGCAGGAAGAACTCATGTAAAATACTCAGGAGTAAAAAATGGAAAACCTTATCATGGTTATGCGAGTGCTCCTACAGATTTAAATTTAAGTGCTGATGAAATAGTATCTCGTAGATATAATGGAGACTTTTCAGATTTTGACGTTGACCCTGTCCCTGATTATATGGGAGAAGGAGTAAAAGGGAAGCAAATAGCTAGAGGATTGGAACAGAAAGGTTTCGAGGATGATGGAGGTTTAAAAGGTACTTCTAATAAACAAAATCCTGTGGGAGAAAACAATCCGAATAAACAAAAATATGCTGATGCCGCAGATGAGCATGTGGAATCAAAAAATAAACTTAAAAAAAACAGGAGGACACTAATTGTATGGCAAAAAGAAGTATATCATGGAAGGAAAATAAAGTCATAAGTGTTGAGACAAGGAGGGGTTTATTTGTACTAGCACAGATGCTTAGGGATCCTTATATACGTTTTTATAATACTTTTCAAACAAATGAAGATTGGAAAAGTATTGATCTAAAGAATTGTAAAACTCTCTTTACCGTAACCGTCACTAGACAGTTTTTGAAATGTAGTAATATTTCCTATATTAAAGAAGTTCAGGCTGATATAGATAGAGAGGATCTGAGTATTTGGATTCATCAAAAAGATGGATTCCGTGAAATAAAAGTTTGGCCTAAAACAGAATTGGAGAAAGAATTTATCATTTTAGGAAGCGAACCAGGAGGAGATTTAGTAGAAAAAGATATTTGGTGGCAGCCAACTTCAAAAAATCCTACAAGGAATCATCCCAGTGGAGTCTTCGATTCTTTATTAAAGAAAGATATACCATTAGATGCAGATGATATAATTAACAAGTATGAACTAACTAATTTATCTACTTATCCAGGATTAAATGAAAGATTATATCTCTGTAATTTGTTAAACAAAAATGTAAATCCTTATAAAGATTTAGTATTTGATAAAGAAATATCTTTAGACTATAAAGTTGCCATTGATATTATATCAACAAAGGGGGATATTGAAGAAAAAGAAAGAATATTGAATACCTTTTTTAGATGAAGATTAGAGAATATGAATGAAAGAGATATACAAGCCATCATTAACAGATATAATAAGGCAACAGAAGGAAATTGGATAGCTTATGTTGAAGGACGCGATCATACAAGTGGTTCAAGCTTTATCATGACAATAGATAAAAATGGAGAAAGAGGTAATGATCTGGAAATAATAGGGGCTACAGAAGCTGATTTTGATTTTATTGCACATGCAAAGCAGGATATTCCATTATTAATTGAAGAAGTGAAACGGCTTAGTAATTTGATAAATGAGAATTCCAACTGATGAATTCAAAATAGAATTCTATAAAACAAGAAAGGTGACAGAAAAACTATTCTTCTTTTCTGTCACCTTTGTCACTTTTTAAACTTATGAATAAATTACAATATCACTGGGATAAACAAGAAATAGTAGGTTTGGACGGTATATTTCTATATAACGGAAAAGTTCAAAATATACATATTGATTCAATATATGATGAAAGAGCTATTTCTAGTTATAGAAAAATATAATAATGATATTTGGTCTTTATATTCAACATCCTCAAATCCGTTCATTAATAGTAAGTTTTTAACAAATAATTCTATAGGATTTTTTTCATCATTTAACTTTATCTTAAAATTAGAAGAGGAGAATG